>NZ_JBITBT010000067.1:0-29013 GCF_044452505.1 Amycolatopsis sp. NPDC051903
CCGGAATCGCACACTTGCACAACATCCTCCTCGCTGGCTGACCGCAACACCCAGCAACACCAACAACAGCATCAGTTACGAGACATCACTTAGCGTCGGCGTGGCCGGTAAGCGTGCCACGGCTTGCCAAGCGCCGGAGGCACATCGGCGAGAACCCGGCCGAGCTCGCCCGCGCGCCGAAGGTCGAAGAGGAAGTCGAACCCGCGGTCCTGCTCCTGTTCGAAGTAACCGAACAGACGGTCATGGCCATCATGGGCGGCCTACCCTGGGGAGCCTCTGAGCAGGACGAGGATGGGGACGTCGTTGTGGCCTGAACGGGTCAGACGAGACTGAACGACAGAACGCCCGGTGAGTCCTGACGGGCTCACCGGGCGTTCCGCCTGGTTATTCCGGCAGCGGTGGGATTTGAATCCACGGACGGGGGGTTACCCGTCACACGCTTTCGAGGTGTGGGACTGCCGGTTGGATGACGCTAAACGTGTTCGCGGCCGAGATCGCCGCAGGTGAGCGGGTCGAGATCGACGCGGGAATCGTCCGACGCAGGTCGTCGACGCCGGACGTCGGCCGGTCGCGCCCGAAAGCGTCTACTGGGCCACCGACGACGACGGCGAAGGCCAGGTCGGCTGCATCTACACCGCGCAAGCCATGGAATACGAGTACGGCGGGGTCATCATGGGTCGCGACCTGGTCTGGCGCGACGGTGGCTGGGTAGCAATTCCAGACAAGAACGTAGACCCAGCGTTCAAGAAGGCCGGCCTCACTCGAGAGCAGTATCTGCCACTAGCGCTGAACATCTACTGGGTGCTGATGACGAGGGCCAGCCGTGGCTGCCGGGTCTACTCGGTAGACGAGCAGACTCAACAACATCTTCAGACCCTGGTTCTCGCGCGAGGCAGCTGAACGACGATGTTGCTCCTGGACGGGGCAGTGCCTAGCGGAAAATACTGGTGTCCCCTCAATGTCGACGTGAAGCTCTCCGCCAGCGGGCACGCGCAGCAAGTTGCACGGCGTGCGCACGTCGGCCGGATGCCGTCGGTAGTCGCGGCGTCGACGCCCGACAGCGCAGTTGACCGGCCAGACCGTCCGCGGACGATCTTGCCCACTATCTGCGCGCGTGCAACTCTCCGGTTGACCTGCAGGTTCTCACTAGTTAGCCCCGGAGCCGCCTCGAGCCATGGGGCAATTGAGTGTCCGAGCACTGTCCACACGCTTTCAACCAGTCTCGTCCGGAACGTTCGGTGGCTTGTTGGAGCGCTGAGCCTTTCCGAATTAGCGGAAACGGCATCGGCCTGGGGTATGGTCTTGTCCATGTTGACGACCCACACCTTCGCAGCCTGCCCCAGGGCGCTGGGCTTGTGGTCTCGTTACTGCCCGTGCGACCGCATCAACGCCTGCTACGTCTCAGCCGGCGGCCTCCCGAAGCAACCCTCGCGGGGAGCCTGAGCTTGACCGGACGGCTCCCCGCCTGACTTCGGGAGCTGTTGATGCCTGTTCTTGTCTCATGGATGCTGCTGGAGACCCGTAACGCTGCGTCTTGGACTGCAGTGTTTGTCGCCTGCCTCATCGGCCTCTTCGCCTGCTGTCTCGCAATCGCGATGTGCGTCGCATTGTTCCACCGTCGGAAGGCGAACCGGGACGCAGCGTACGACGTGTTCTGCGCGCTGCTCAACGTGTTCACCCGGCGCCGGCGATGAACGGTCGCCGTGGGCGCCCGAGGCTGTGCCCCGATCACGTCTTGGCCCGCGTCATTCAGTTTCGTGGTCACGGCGCCAGGTACATCGACATCTGCGCGTCCCTCAACGCAGAAGGCATACCCACCCCCGGTGGAGGTGCGCGATGGTACCCATCGCACCTCAGCAGGCTCCTACGCACCCGCCATGCACGTGAGTTCAAAATCTCGACTACTACCGCGCCAACTCCCTGACCGCGTCAAGACCATCGCACCATGAACCCACAGCATGGTCACGGCAAACATCCGACGCGCGTCCGCGTCAATGATCATCAGAGCGCAGCGTCACGAACGTCCAGACGCACGCCTGGTGCCCACGGAATCGCGCTCACGACAGCATGACCAGCCACCAGGCCCCGAGTCCCACCCCGCAACTTGCCGACCAGCCCACTCGCGTGGATGCCGGTACCGCGCAGTCCCCGACCCTCGATAGCACCACAGCGCGGACCGATCAGGGGAACCCTCAAGCGATGAGATCAACACACAAATCCGACAAGGACCGCCCAAGGAAGACGCGACCCGGCCATCAGCCGGGGCTGTCGATCGCGACTGCGGTTCGTGTCCCCAGGGACTTGAACCCCCACTGTGTCCGAGGACGATCTTGCTCGCTAACCACAACGCTCCGGATCCCTGGCTGACCTGCAGGTTCTCACTTGTCGATTCCGAAGCCACCCCACGCCCCATGGGGACTACAACGCTGGCCGCTACCGAGAAGTTCGCCCGCTGACACGTCGCCACCTCGCCCGGCAGGGCGGGGTGGCGATCCGGTCGATCGTGTCGTTGTCGCAGTCGATCTCGACCATGACCGGGACGACGTAGGGACCCAGCGCCGGCCACGAAGCGCCCGCGCCGCGACCCGGACGGCGACGTCGACATGGACAGCTGAGCGCCCCGGTGTAACGTCGAGTTTATGTCGTTTCGGGACGGCCAATACCGGTCCGGTCCGCAGTCGGCCGAGCTACTGGTGAAGACGCGCCGCACCGGACTCGGCTCGCGCGTCGGGCACGATCTCACGATCGAGGCGTCAGAGTGGGTTGCCGCCGTGTCGGTGAACACGGCGGACCTCGCGCTGTCCTCGGTCTCGGTCGACGTCGTCGCCGGCTCGCTGCGGGTGCGGTCCGGAAGCGGCGGAATCAAACCGCTCACCGACTCCGACCGCGCCGAGATCGAGAAAAACATCCAGACGAAGATTTTGCAGACCGACCGATATCACGCAATCACGTTCCACTCGACGCGAGTCATTCAAGATGGCGAATCGCTCACCGTCGACGGCAATCTGACCATCATGGACCAGTCACACCCGATCACCGTGCTGGCCACGGTCAGCGACGACCGCAGGATCCGAGGCGGCGCAACCATAGTCCAGACACAATGGGGCATCAAACCCTATTCGGCGTTTTTCGGGGCGCTGAAGCTGGCAAACGAGGTCGCAATCGAATTCGACGCGGAACTCACCCCGCCTTAAGGGATGTCTCGTAACTGGTCTTGTGGTTGATGGTGCTGGTGTTGCGGTCAGTCTGCGAGGAGGGTGTTGTGCAGGTGCGCGATTGCGGACACGGTGTCGTTCAAGGTGCTGGCGGCGCGGCGGTAGTCACGCAGGATCTTCCAGCACTTCATCCGAGCCAGGGCGTGTTCGACGCGGGCGCGGATCTTGCGGTGGCCGGCGTTGAGGTCTTCCTTCCAGTTCGGCAGATCACTGCCGTCACGAGGTTTTCGGTAGGGCATGATCACCTCGGGATTTCCTTGGTAGCCCCCGTCGGCCATCACCGGCCGACCTGCCAGTTCGTGCTCGATGCCGGAGTCGCGGTAGACAGTGCAGTCGTTGCGGTTGCCCGGATGCGCGTCGCCGGTCGCGATCACCAACCGGGTATCGGCATCGATCGCGACCTGCACATTCGCCGAATACCGGTAGTTCTTCGACGGTGCTGCCAACCGGTGATCCCGCGTCGGCACCGGGGTGCCGTCCACGATCGCGACAGCGTCGATCCGCCGTGTGCGGACCGGGGCCAGCGCCAGCAGCGGTCCGATAGTGTCGATCACTCGATGCTGCCGCGGAATGCGACACTCCGAACAGCGGCCCGATCTGGCGCATCGTCAGGTTCGTCCGCCAGTACGTCGCGACCAGCAACACACGATCGGCCAGGTCAAGGCGCCACTGACGACCAGGACGGCCATCGGCGATCTCGTCACCGCCACGTTTCGCCACGATCCGTACCAACTTGCGGAACTGACCCGGTTCCAACCCTGTGAACGGGGCAATCCACTCCGACCGCGACGCCGAGATCACCTGCACCACAACATGATCAACTATCTAGGCAACCAGACCCACACCGGGTTACGAGACATCCCTTAGGACGAGTCCCGCAAGCACGTACGTCCTGGTGCCGCCGTACTTGGTGGGTCGGGTCGCACGCATGCCCTGGATCGCCAGGAACGTCGCCTCGTCCACGAGAGCCGGATGTGTGATCTTCTCCGATTCTGTCCAGGCTCGCGCCGCCGCCGGCCGGACTTGCGGACGGCGGCGGACTTGTTCGAAATTCCATTGCACCCATCGTGCGGTGGCCGAATCTGGTTCCAGACGGTGCATGCGGCGACCCCGGCATCGGCTTGGTCGAGCCATCGGCCCTCAGGACGCTCGTCGCGCCGGCGAAGCTGTTGCACCCAGACGAAGCCTTGGCCGGGCTGGCAGAGGGGCTTCCTCGGCCGGTGCGGTCGCCGCTGGTGCGCTCTTCGCAGCAGCAGGATGCGATGGCGGGTCTGCTGGTGTGGGCGCAGCGCCCGCCTCACCAGCCGACTCCCCGGCGGACGCTTCGGCCCCGGCTTCGCCGCCGGTTGCTTCACCGGCACCGTCGCCGAGCATCTCGCCGGCGACTCCGGCACCGGCCGTGGCACCACCGGCCGCGGCCAAGGCACCGGCGCCCTCCGTGACCGCTGCGGCCGCGGCGCCGGCCGCGGACAGCGATTTCTTCGGCCGTCATCGGGTCGCTCCTGGCCACGCTTACCGTCCAGGTGGGGCCAGTGTCCGTACCGACGGCCGTCGCGGCTGCCGTCGGCGCTCTTTCCGCGCTGCTCGCGCTGACCATCCCCGGGGAATTCCGGACTACCACGATGGGCCGCTGCCAGGGGAATGAGTCAGCGTGACGAAGTTTGAGCCAGCTGTGCCGCTTCCTGGTAGCTGGTATCGCGCAGCCCCGGCGAGCAGCTACGCCAGGATGGTTGCCTGCTGTGACGACATACCCGGGTTGGTGAGCGAGGCTTGACCTCAGACAGCGACCAATGGCGTGCGTGGCTCAGGAGCGAGGTCCTGACCGGCCTTGTTCTCGCAGGAAAGGGCGATGATGTTCCAGCAGACCTTCGTTACGGCGACCACGCCGACCGGAGTCGAGACTCGGCCCTCTGTCCACCGGCGGGCCGACGCTGTCGTGTCCCTGATAGCCCAGCATGGCGCGGCTGCGTCCGACAGCCGCCGCTATGCGGACCTGGCCGACCGCAGCCTGGCCGCGAAGCTGGCCGCCGAAGACGCCGCCGTAGAGACCGGCCTGTCCCCGTTCGAGCGGCTGACCTGCCCCGCCCACCGCCGGTGGATCCATCAGTGCATCGCCTCTCCCGAGCACGCCAGCCCAGTCACGGGTCATCGCTGGTGCCGTGACTGTCAGTGCGCAGTCACGGTGGCTATCGACGAGCTCACTGGCGACGTGACGATGGCTTGCCCGCGCTGCCGCCGCACCCCCAAGGGCATCGCCACTGGCCAGATTGTGAGCGCCTGCCGGGCCAGCCTCGCCACTGTCCACGACCACCGCGCTCAGCCGGCACCCAGTATGCTGCATTTCGGCGAGCGGCGGCCGGCCTGATGATTCTGCGTGGCTAAGAGCTGTCTCGTAACCCGGTGTGGGACTGGCGGGGTCGTTAGTTGATCATGTTGGTGTGGTGCAGGTGATCACAGCGTCGCAGCCGGAGTGGATCGCCCCGTTCACGGGGTTGGAGCCGGGGCAGTTCCGAAAGCTGGTGCGGTTGGTCGCGAAGCGGGGCGGGGACGAGATCGCGGACGGCCGCCCTGGTCGGCAGTGGGCGTTGCCGCTGGCAGACCGGGTGCTGCTGGTCGCGACCTACTGGCGGACGAACCTGACGATGCGCCAGATCGGACCGCTGTTCGGGGTGTCGCATTCCGCGGCGCACCGGGTGATCGACGCGATCGGCCCGTTGCTGGCACTGGCCCCGGTCCGTAAACGTCGGATCGACGCGGTGGCGATCGTGGACGGCACTCTGGTCCCGACCCGGGATCACCGGCTGGCCACCCCGTCGAAGAACTACCGCTACTCCACCAACGTGCAAGTCGCGATCGATGCCGACACCCGGCTGGTGATCGCCACCGGTGACCCGCAACCCGGCAGCCGCAACGACTGCACCGTCTACCGCGACTCCGGCATCGCCGAACAACTCGCCGACCGGCCGGTCATGACTGACGGCGGTTACCAAGGCAACCCCGACGTGGTCATACCTTATCGCAAACCCCGTGACGGCAACGGCTTGCCCGAGTGGAAGGAAAGCCTCAACGCCACCCACCGCAAGGTCCGAGCCCGTGTCGAGCACGTTCTGTCCCGGATGAAGAACTTCAAGATCCTTCGCGACTACCGCCGCGCCGCGAGCACACTCGCCGACACGGTGTCCACAATCGCGCACCTGCACAACATCATCCTCGCCGGCTGACCGCACCACCAGCCCCACCAACCACAACACCAGTTACGAGACAGCCCTAGCCACCGCACCGAACCCGACTCGTGCAGAGAACCCACCAACGGATCGACCACGAGAACACCACGCCGCAGATTTACGTTCTCACGACACAGACCCGCCAGCTCTCCCCACCGGCACCCCGTCCACGCCGCTGTGATCACCAGCGGCCGCGCAATCGGTCCGCCCAACACACCTGCCTAATCGGCGATCCGCACCACATGCTCGGGCATCGCCCATACCCCCTCTGCCACTGCTGCCCGCACACGTCGTCCACGCTTCCTCCGACGACGCACGGGATTCGCCGGGACCAGCCGCTCATCCACCGCATCAGCGAAGATCATCGACAGCAGATTGAGCAACCCCCGCACCGTCGCCGGCGCGAACCCCGCCTCCTGAAGCTCCCGTGCCCACTCAGCAACACCCAACGGCCACACCGCACCCAACGCCACCCCACCGAACCGCGGCAGAATGTGACACCGCAACCGGCTCCGATAACTCTCCACCGTCCGCGGATCCACATCCAACGTGCGGGACCACCTCTCAACCCACTCCCCCACCGTCACCACACCATCAGCCGAATCAATCCACACCCGCCGGCGCCGGTCCGTCTCCAACCCCGCCGCATACGCACGCGCGTCCCGCCTCGACCCAACCCCGACACCGACCCCACACAACAACCCGGCCGCCGAAACCGCACCCGCCACGACCCAGCCCCAACCTGCTCCACCCACGCCACCAAACACCTCCAACATCATCCCCCGAACCCAAGCGTGCAACAAAAACCCCAGGCCGTAGGCAACATCATTCATCGACCGGACCAACCAACGAATTAAATTCTCTTACATGCAAGAAAATATCCACTTCCCGTACTCGTCACACAACTTATCAATCGACTTTTCCAGCATCCGTCGATTCAGCTAATGTGATGCCGGCTCAAAAAGATCGATCAGAAGTACCAGCAGAGAATCTCCAGTTATTTCACTTCCTGGGTACCCGAGCAGCGTTCGGAGGCCTGACCTTCTCCGCAACCCGATACAGCGCCTGAGAGCCCTTCGACGGCCGAAGGAACAAAATGTTATACACCCAACGAACAGGCACGCGAGCGCTCGCAACGGGTCCGCGAGCGTCGCGTGGACGAAACTGACTGCTGCACGTGATGGCAACCAGGACAGACGCCTCCAGTACCAGCACTTCGGTGCTCGTCCTTCACGTCACCGGTACCCAACTGGACGGAACCACCTATGAAGCCGACTTCGGCACGGCGCGCTCTCAAGACACCGCGGGCACATTGCAGATTTCCACACCGGCGTACTGGTCTCGAGTGAACTACGACAGCGCGACCTGCCGTGGCACAGCCAACGGCACGGATACCTCCTACGCCGTATCCAGCGTGGCCACCGCACCTAGTAATTGAAAGCGCTCATCGTGTGACTCACAGCGAAGGAAGTCGCCCAGGTCCGGAGTGAGACGTATGGCACCGGCGGCCCGGAGCTCGTCTTTGGTTCTCTTGCATGTGGCCACGGCGATGACGTCGACTCCGGCGGCGAGTGCCGCCTTCACGTCGTTGGGCGTGTCGCCGACAATCACTGTTCGGGGTTCGCGAAGCGTGTACCGGTGCGTTGTTCGGCGCGCTGCCGCGCGATCGTCACCAGCTTCGGCCGGTCAGCGTGATCGTCTCCGAACGCGCTGGACTCCAAGTCGAGGTACCTGTCCAAGTCGACGACCTCCAGTTTGATCCGCACCACCGTGCGCAGGTTGCCGCTGTGCGCTGCCTGGTACACGGCCGGGCCACCTGCCAGCCGAGCAAGGTCTCCTCCACGCCTGGCAGCGCGCGCCCCGTCGTTCGCAGCCCGTCACGGGCATCCTCGTATTCCTGCACGAGGGTGTCCGCCAGGCGCACGACCGTGTCGGCCGTGGGTTCTATGTCGTTGATGCGAAGTGATTCGGCCATGATGTCCAGCTCGGTTCGGCCAGCAATCTCCGCTAGCTTGGCGAGCGGCCGGCCCATCGCCACCGGAAAGACGCGATCCTAGATTGCTCGCCCGACGCCGCGGGTCTCGATCAGCGTATGGTCGACATCCCTGAGCAACAGGGTACGGGGAGAGTGGCGGGGGACGGGTCATGCGCACAAGTCTGCCAGCCGTGACGGAGCGTATCGGTCGCGTTACCATTCGCGTCAATCCTGACGAGAGGGGCAGGAGGCAGGTAACCGACGACCATCTGGCGCACGTGGTCGGTAGCCACGTCCGCTTCTTCCGGTCGACGAAGCCGTTGACGAAGACCGCCGGCCTGGCCGGGATCACGCCGGACTCCCTGCACCAGATCGAGCCCCGTTGAGCAGGCCGCCCTGCTCTACATCCAGAACATGTGCCAGCTGCTGAAGGACCTGGATCGTGGGCATCTTGGCGCCGCGCGAGATACCTCAAGCTCGCCGCAAGTGGGCCAGCGGAAACGCGGGAGACGCGCTGCAGCGAGCCCGGACCCGGCCGGCAACAACGGCCGGAGCGCCCATCCTCGATGATCTACGCCGGGACGTTGTCCGCGTATGGCACACCTGGCTATTCTCACCGCACCGCTTCAGCGAGCTGAGTGCCGAGCTGCCGAAGATGATCGCCGGGACGCGGGCGGCGGTGAGGTGCACCGACGGCCATTGCCCTCAGCCAAGCCCTGACCGACAGCGACGACCCCGACAAGCCCACCCCTCACCCCAGCCCGGTAACCCCAACAGCAACCTGAGCAGCGAGGAGCCCGCACTGTCACCACGGTGCGGGTCTCCTCCGAACACCGCCGTCGGCCGTCAGCGCAACTGACGATCCCGACGGTCAACCCGCCGCCGCCTTTGTCCGCTACCGTTGCCTCAGCGTTGCCGTCAAGCGGCCGCGAGGCCCCGCCGGACCGTACCCGGCTGGGCTTCAGATTTGTATCGGTGCACACATGACCGCCGAGAAATCGTGTGGACCCAACTCACCAGAGCCGGCCCCGCGGATCGCCACTATTCACGGGTTCTTGCGGAACAGCTCCAGGTCGTTGAGCGTCAGGGTGGTGCCGGTGGGGTCCTTGGTGAGCAGGAGGTTGCCGTCGGCGTCGTAGGTGTAGCTGGAGACCTTGCCGCTGGCGTCGGTGGCGGTGGCGATGTGGCCTTCGGCGTCGTAGGTGAAGGTCTGTCGCGTGTCGCCGGTTCCCTGGGTGAGGGTGCGGCCGGCCGGGTCGTAGGTGTAGTCGGAGTGGGTGCTGCCGTTCGGGCCGGTGGTGTCCAGGGCCTGGATCGCGTGCGGCTGGGGCTGCCCGGCGGCGGGGTAGGTCGACGTCGCGGTGGTGTCGCCGGCCGCGCCGTGCTGGGTTGAGGCCGCCTCCGAGCCCAACGTCGGCGACGACTGGCAGCTCCATGCAGCGCCAATCCGCTGCCGCTGCCGTCAACTACTGCCGCCACGCAGCCGCCGAGCCCGCCGCCGCAATGCCGGCAGGTCAAGTGGCACAGAAAGAACCAGGCAGCTGCAGTACTCAGTCACGCTCCGACTGGGCACTCTTCACCTTTGCAGCCGACTTTTGGCCACTCAAAGGTGTGAGCCTATATCAGCCACCAGAAGGCCGCGTTGCTGGATCACCCAGCGCGCGCAGGATTTCCGCAAGCCACACAAGATGATGAGGTACCGCCAGATCCTGATCCACTAGGACCTCTTCGAGGTACTGCCAGGATTCCGACAGCTGTCCGATTGTGAGATCGTCTGGCTTAACCTCTGGATCATAGAGGGAATCCAATGGAATCGACCAGAAGTAGTCAGGGTCAATTGAAATAGTTTCACCCTCATCTTCGCTGATCCGCGATATGAGCAGCCCAAAGACTGCTTGCAGCTTCCGCACTGAAATGTTCAGCGATCCACTCACTGTCAGTTTCCTCCTTGTATTTGGTTGATCTGCCGCTTCCACCCATTGATTTCCTTTTCAAGGTGGTTTATCCGGCCGTCGATTATACTCTGGCGAATCTCCGGAGTCGACGCTCTTTTCAGTCTACCGTCGTTGTCAAAAGCGTCGGGGTTCTTCCTGTAATCGTCGAGTTTCTGTTGATGCTCGTCAACAAGTCGCTGCCATGAACGTACTGATTTCTGCTCCGACTTCGTAAGTTCGCGAGTCTCCAAGGCTGTAACATCTTCGGCTGAGCCTTCGGCGGCGAAAGCAACCTGTCGCCCCGACGCGATCGCGCCCTCGAGCGCGTGGGCACCGGCTTCGGCGGCGATTTCGGCGCCGTGGGCGGCGGCGCCGACGGGCACGAACCACGAGCCGACTTCGACGGCGCCCTTGGCGCATCCGAGGAGCTCGAAGTCGCTGATGCAGTTGTCCACGACGTCCTTGGCGCCGGAGTACTCGTAGATGTCTTCCCCGACGTCCTTGACGACGCCCCAGACCTTCCCCCAGAAGCCGCCGTCGTCGTCATCGTCGTGGTGCGCCGCGCCGCCCGATGCGCCGCGAGCCTTCTGCCCTGGCTGCTGGTGTCCACCGGAGGGAGGAGTTCCATGGTTGGCGTAAGTTTGCCTGTCCCTGCAGCCGCAGATGTTCGAGTTTTTCGTCGGGCAGCTCCAGCCGCCGACACGGCAGGCGTCGCCGCCGCCGAGTTTGCCGTCGGGCTGGCGGCAGGCGCCGTCGGGTTGGAAGGGGCAGAGACCGGTGGGGTCGGTCAACCCGACGGGGTTGTCGTTGGCGTAGGAGTAGCCGTTCATCTGCTGCGGGCTGTCGGTGTTGAGCACCGGGTCGACCGTGGTGAAGCGGCCCGTCGTCGGGTCATATTCACGCGCGCCGAGGTGGGTTAAGCCCGTGGTGTTCTGGTATCCGCCTAGGTAGCCGTGTTTGTCCGGCCAGGTGGACGGGGCCGGGCCGCGGGAGACGCCGTAGGGGTCCTGCCGGCGTTGGGTGACGGCGAGGGTGTCGGCGTTGACGGTGGCGTAGGTGGTGTTCTGGGTGTCGGTCATCGACCACGACAGGCCGGTCCTGGCGTTGCGCTCGGCGACGGGTGCGCCGTTGAACGAGTAGAACCGGGTCCCGACCGTGCTCGAGGTCCCGGTTGCGCGGAACAGCTCCAGGTCGTTGAGCGTCAGGGTGGTGCCGGTGGGGTCCTTGGTGAACAGGAGGTTGCCGTCGGCGTCGTAGGTGTAGCTGGAGACCTTGCCGCTGGCGTCGGTGGCGGTGGCGATGTGGCCTTCGGCGTCGTAGGTGAAGGTCTGTCGCGTGTCGCCGGTTCCCTGGGTGAGGGTGCGGCCGGCCGGGTCGTAGGTGTAGTCGGAGTGGGTGCTGCCGTTCGGGCCGGTGGTGTCCAGGGCCTGGATCGCGTGCGGCTGGAGCTGTCCGGCGGCGGGGTAGGTCGATGTCGCGGTGGTGTCGCCGGTGGTGTCGTGCTGGGTTTGGGTGAGGCGGTTGCCGGTCGAGTCGTAGGTCCACGACGTCCAGTACGGCGCGGCACCGCCGATGCCGGTGACGCTGGGGGTGGTGGCGCAGTTACCCGAGGTGGGCGTGAAGGCCTGCGTCACGCGCTGGAGGTAGTCGTAGCTGAAGCACTGGGTGTCAGCCGGGGCGTCTTGCGGGGTGTCGGCGATGGAGGTGGTGTTGCCGGCCGCGTCGTAGCTGTAGAAGCGGTTGGCGATCATGAAGTTCGTCGACGTGGCCCGCTCGGCCAGCGTGGTGGCCAGCCGGTTGGTGCCGTCGGCGTAGGTGTGGGTGACCGCGATCTGGTTGGGCAGGGTCGGATCCTGGTAGTTGGTCCGCAGAACCTGCCCGTACGGGTTGTAGTCGGTCTCGGAGACCAACAGGGTGCCGACGCTTCCCGCGTCCTGGTACGTGGTGGGACTGTCCAGGTCGTCGTACCCGCTGAGCATGGTCTCGCCGGGCAAACCGCCCATCCCAGGACTGCTGAAGGAACGCAGGACATCGCTGAGCGTGTCGTAGCGCCACGAGAACGAGTAGTTGCCACCGAACCCGGTTTCGGTGATCGGGACTGTGAACCGAGAGTTGGTGACCCGGCCCGCGGTGTCATAGCTGACGACGGTGTTGGTGTAGGTCTTGCCGCCAGCAAATCGGCTGGAGCTGGTGGGCTTGTTCTTCAGCACCGTGTCGTAGGTCCAGGACGCGAGCTTGGTTCCGCTGGTGGAGTCCTGGTATTCGGCGGTTTTGCGGCCGAGGTTGTCGTAGGTGTAGGCCAGGGTGCGGCCGCTGGCGTCGGTGCTGGTCAGCATCCGGCCGTCGTTGTCGTAGGTGAAGGAGCTGGTACCGGTGTCCGGGTCCGTGGCCGAGGCTTTCCGGCCGAGCAGGTCGTAGCCGGTGGTCCAGGTGTTGTGCCCGGTGGTGTCGGTGGTCGAGGTGAGCTGACCGTCGTGGGTGTAGGCGTAGCTGGTGACGTCGGCCGGGTCACCGGGGTTGGTGTGGGCCGGGTCTTTGTACTGCACCAGCTGGACTTTCTGTCCCAGGCCGTTGGTGACGACGCTGCTGGCGGTACCGCCGTGGGGCGGGATGGTGGTGGTGCGGTCACCGTCGTACACGGTGGTAGAGCGCCACTGTTCCACGCCGTAGAGCTGGTAGGCCGACGCCGTTGCGCGCCCGGCGCTGTCGAAGGTGGACACCGTTGTGCTCGGAACGGTGTTGTCCGCGACCGCCAACAGGGTGCTCGTCGGCGCCGAGTCACCGTTCCAGTAGGCGTCGTGGGTTTTCCACGCCCGGCCCTGCGAGTCGTAGAAGGAGTCCGTGACGACCCGGCCCCCTTGCGCATACGAGGTCGGGGCTTGTGTTTGCACGGTACGGCCGAGCCCGTCGACCAATGCGTAGCTGGTCGCGTAGTGGCTGTTGGACAGCAGCGTGTTCGTCGCGACGACACTGGGTTGGGTGTTGCTGACCGTGTAGGTGTAGGTGGTCTTGGCCGGGGCGTTGGTGCTCTTGTTGTGGCCCGGTGGCCAGAGCGCGGTCAGCCGGCCCAGGGCGTCGTAGGTCGCGTCGGTGCGCAGGCCGCTGTTGTCGACCTCGCCGG
This sequence comes from Amycolatopsis sp. NPDC051903, assembly GCF_044452505.1. Classification (NCBI taxonomy): domain Bacteria; kingdom Bacillati; phylum Actinomycetota; class Actinomycetes; order Pseudonocardiales; family Pseudonocardiaceae; genus Amycolatopsis; species Amycolatopsis sp. NPDC051903. Next base: position 13,470 of record NZ_JBITBT010000067.1, read on the forward strand.
TGGTGGCGCCGGTGATCGGGTCGAGGAATCGGGTCGAGGTGAACTTGGTGGTGTCGGTGCCGCTGACCTGGGGCGTGGTGGTCGCGACCTGGGTGAGGGGGCCGCCGGTGGCCGGGGTGAACGCTGTGGTGGTGGTCAGGCCCAGCGCATCGGTCGCGGACACCGCACGGCCGTAGTTGTCGAAGCTGGTGAGGGTGGCAGGGGACAGGAAGTGCTCCGCGCCGCCGGCGGGCCAGGAGTCGACCGTGTCGGTCTGGGTGACGTCACCGACCGTGGGCGCGGCGCCGAACGGTTGGTGGTCGAAGTAGGACCGGGTGTCGGACACGATGGTGGCGCTGCCGGCGGGTGTGGCGCAGCTACCGGAACTCGTCTGGACCTGGCTCACGTAGTTGATCAGATACGCCGTGGTGTTCGGGTTGTAGGTGGTGCGGGCGCAGGTGGCCTGGTTCGGATCGGCGATGTCGCCGTCGTCTTCGACCTGGGTGATCAGCCCGTAGCTGCCGAAGGTGTTTATGGTGCGGGTGGTGCGCCAGCTGGCGGCGGCGGCGATCCACGTGCGGGTCCGGGTGGTCCCAGTGCCGGTGTAGAAGGCCTGCGTGCCGTTGGTGTTGGTCGCGTTCGCCGCGGAGATCCACGGGTCGTTGATCGTGTCACCGATGACCTTGCCATCGAGGTAGGTCAGGGATTCCCGCGTGAAGCTGGGCAACGCCGTGCTGTCGGGGATGGTCTCGCCGAGGCTGTCGGTGACCGACACGCTGCGCTTGCCGCCGCCTGGGAGGGTGTCCCCGTCCATGCCGCGTAGGTACTGCGTCTGGGTGACCGTCGGCGGTCCGGACGGGTCGCTGGTGGCCTGGCCGACGGTGGTCTTGACTGTGCCGTAGCCACGCCACATCGACCAGGTGCGGTACTTCGGGTCGGAGAGGTAGTTCTCGTCGTAGTGCCAGGCACCGCCGCCGAGGTAGTCGTAGTGCGTCACGGTCTGTTGCGACAGTGCCGAGCCGGCGCCGCTGCTGCCGGCGATGCGGCCGTCGTCGGTGATGTCGGTGACCAGGTACTTGTTGAACCAGTCCAGCACCGGATCGGTCGCGCCGCCCGGCGTCCAGTAGACCGGGTAGCAGGCCAGCGTGTTCGCTTCCGGGGCCGGCATGGTCATGCCGGGGGTGCACTGCGGGTCGGCATACTTGACCGTGGTGACGCCGCCCTCCTCGTTGGTGATGGAGTCGATCCGGTTGCGGGTCAGCGCGGTGTAGTTGGTGCTCGGGTTGACCCGGTTCGCCAGAGCCTTGGGGTGGAAGGTCACCGGCGGCAGGCTGATCGAGCCGCCGGCCTTCCCGGTCTGGGTGATCGAGTCCAGCCACATCGCCGGGCTGGACCCGTCGCCGCTGGCGGGGAAGGACTGGGCCAGCGCCCACTGGCTCACGGTCTTCCAGCCGGTGCCACCATCGGTGACCTGCGTGCTGATCCCGGTGACCCGGCGGCGGGAGAAGAACGCCGGCGACACGTTGGGACACGCCGCGCCCTGTGCACAGAGCTGGTCGGCGGGCACGTCGGGCCACGACGCCGCGTTGGCGGTGGTGAGCTGGGCCGGGTCACAGGTGACGGCTCCGCCGGGCACGCACCGTTCGGCCGTGTCGAACACGATCTGGTCGGGTGCGTGCGTGTACACGCTCGCGACCCGGGTGTTGAAGCCGTATTCGATGCGCTGCAGGTAGCCACCGCGCACGTAGGGCGTGCCGGCGCTGGTGGTGTTCAGGTTCAGCCCGTAATAGTTGGTCTCGGGCTGGTAGTACAACGTCGTGGCGTTGCCGTGCGGGTCGACCACGTAGTCGAGGTTCCAGCGCCACGCCTGCTGGCACCACGACGCGGCGAACGTGGCCGCGTTGCAGGGTTCGCCAGGGTTGTTGCCGAAGACCGGCTCCGTCCAGGTGGACTGGGTTTCGGGATTCCCGGCCTGCCAGCCCGGCAGGTGGTTGAGCCCGAAGAAGTACTGGGTACCGTCCACAGTGGTCAGCTTCCAGTGCTCGCCGCCCTGAGCACCGTTGCTCGCACCGGTCATCCTCTCCACGCGGGAACCGTCGTCGGCCCGCGGGTGCCACATGCCGGTGGCGGCGTCCTTCACCAGCTCGGTCGTCCGGCCCGCCAGCGACAGCGTCGCGTTGTCGGTCGCCCAGCACAGGTCACCGGTCTTGGTCTGCCCGTTGTTGCCACCCAGATCATCGCCGCACGACTTGTACGAACGCTCGATGTACCCGCCGCCACCGAGGGACCAGCCGTCGCCGATCTCCGAAGCCTGGTTGTTCGTCGCCGACGTCAGCCCGTCCACGGCACCGGAGGAATACTGCAACGTCAGCGACGGCGCCGGCCCGCCCAGACCCACCGGGGCCGACAGCGGGTACGAGTAGTCGAATTCACCCGAGGAAGTACCGGCCGTCCACGAACCGGCCGGCGACAGCTTCGTCGCCTTGAAATCACCGCCACCGCTGGAGGTGTCCGGCGTGGCCGCGAGCACCGTCGGTGTGGCAGACGACATCGGGGCGAGAGTGACTTCACCGGCAAGCTGCCCGGTCTTGACGTCATTGGCCGATTCGACGGGCGTCCCCGTACGGCACTCCGGCTTCTCGGGCGTGGTCACCACGCAGGCCGGATACTGTTCGAACCGCAGCCGGCTACCGAAGTCGGCACCATAGGCGCCGGCGAACGACCGGTAGTCCACGACGACCTCGACCGGCCCGGACGTATCGCCCGACACCGGGGCCACCTGGACCAGCGTGCCACGGATACCGGCCTTGTCGGCCACCGCGTGATCCACCGTGGTGACCTCGACCTTGGCCGCCTCGTGCTTCTGCGGCGCTGTGGCTGCCGTTGCGCTGTAGGCGCCGGTGCGGCTGTCGCGGCCGTGCCCGCGGGTCACCGACACCTGCTTCCCGGCCGCCACCCGCTTCGGCGACGCGCCACCCTGTGCGGTAGCCGGCAGATCCACCTGGGCCTTACCCGCGGCAGGCCAATGCACCACCGGAACAGGCGCCGACGCCGGAGCCGCCGGCGCGGCGCCGGACAACGCCTTCACATCCTTGCCCGCCACCGAGCGCTCGGCTTGCAGCGCGGGCAGATCCCAGCCCAACCCGTGCCAGCCCGTCGGTGCCGCGACCGCTTCCTGGCTCGACGCCAACATGATCGCGGCAACCGCGACAGCCGTCGTGCGCACCCACCGCTTGATCCGGAAACCCCGTCTCGAGACGGTCATGATGGTCATCACCCTTGTCTGCACAGGTGGAACACAAAAATGGAAGAGCCCGCTGCTCGATTACAGGTTCAGGCGACCGAACGTCACGCCAGGATCGTCCGTTCTGGCATCGTTGCCGATGTCGTTGACGGTGCGAAGACCCTGGTACACGCGCACTCCAGCGACACCGCCATACCATTGGTCGGAGCGCTGGCCGTTCCACACACCCCGTCCGATGAACAGGTCACCGGTACTGGCACGGCTGCTGATGCCCTGGCCGTTGGTCGTGCCCAGGTAGGTGTTCTGCTTTTTACCGTTGACGTAGAAGGCCATCGTGCCGGTGGAGGCGTCGTAGGTCGCCGACAGGTGGACCCACGTGTTGTCGACAGCGTCAGCGTCACTGACCGCCCACCACGCTCCAGGATCGGTCGGCGAGGAACTGATGAGCATCGTCCACTTGGGATGCGCGACACCGTTCGCGTCCGGCAGAGGGTGATACCCGAGCAGCTCGGCGGAGAACTGCGGATCGTCCATCCCGACTACGGCTCGCCCGTTCGGGTCGATCGCGCCATGCGCGGCCACGTCATCGGCAGTCCAGGAGTGATACACCCACGCCTCGACGGTGTAGGACTTTTCCGTGCGCAGGTTTGCCGGCCGGCCCGCGTCGATCTGTCCCGTCCCGGACCCGTCGAACCGAGCGGCACACGCGTTGTCGTCCGCAGCGAGGCGAACTCCGCCGGAACCGGCCCCGGTCGCTTTGCTGATCGTGTCGAAATAGCGGTCGCCATACAGACCCGCGACCTGGTCATCGGTCAGGACCTGACCCCACGCCTGAACCTGATCGACCGAGCCCTTGAAGAAGTTCCCGACACCGATGTTCGACCCGACCGTGAACGCGCCCTCCGCGCTCCACACGGTAGGCACAGTGTTCTGGCCCTCGAGCTTCCCATTGACGTACAACCTGACCCGCATCGACTCCTGGTCGAAGACCCCGGTCAACATGGTCCAGGCCCCGACCTGCGGTGGCTCGGTCCCCAAGGCCCAGTGGTAGTTGTCGACGGTGTCGTCATCAGCCGTGGTCATCCCGAACACCCAGCGGTTGACGTCCGACGAATAGCGCAGCTGGAACGCCGCCGTGTGCTGACCGCCCTGGGTGAACAGTGTGTAATACCCGTTCGCGTCGTCCAGCTTGGCCCACGCGGACACGGTGAAGGACTGCGTCGTGTCCACCGCCGGAGCGGCGGTGGCGTAGCCGGTGGAACCGTCGAAGTGCACCGCTCCCGCGGCCTGGCCCGTGGTCCAGCCGTAGCTGCCCTGAAGGGTCATCGTGTTGCCGAACGCGCTCGTGTCACTGGCGTTGCTGCCCGTGGCGTCATCGAGGGCCCAGTTGCCCTGAAGCGACGGGACAGTCGTGTTGACGACGTCGGTGCAGCCTTCGGCCAGGCCGTACTTCGCCAAGGGCACCGAGGCGTTGGCCAGATCGTGCGCGTCCTGCGCGGACAGCACCCGCTGCCACACCTGCACGTCGTCCACCTGACCGGTCAGGAAGTCAGCCCGGGCCCCGTTGTACTTGCCCGAACCGATCACCAGATTCCCCGCGGCAGCCCAGCCCGTTCTGACGTTGGTGGACTGCTTGGCGCCATCGACGTAGAGCGTCATCGTCCCCGTTGACGCGTCATAGGTACCGACCACATGGGTCCAAACCCCCAGCACCGGCGGCTTCGTCGACTTCGCCCGCACCACACCGGCATTGGCCTGGTCGGCGGCCAGCATGCTGAACGCCCACGCGTTGTCGTCCTTGGAGTACTGCAGGTAAAAGCCGCTCCCCTGGTTGCCGTCCTGCGAGATCACGGTCTGGAACCCGTTGGTGTTGGCCAGCTTCACCCACGCACCCACGCTGAACGACTTCGTCGTGTCCAACACTGGACCGTTGGTGGTCACGTACCCGCTGGAGCCGTCCAGGGTCAGCGCGCCCTTGGTGCCTTCGCTGTAGCCGGCGGTGTCGGGGTGGGTCCAGGCGTTGCCGTGGTCGTAGCCGGCGACCCAGTCACCGCCGGCGATCAGGCTCGCGGTGTGCACGGCCAGGCCGTCGTTGTTGGGCGTGGTATTCGCGGTGTCGGCCAGGATCCGGCCACCCATCTCATCCAGCGGCCATGCCCCCACCAGGCCGACCGAAGGGGTGTAGGGCAGCACATGGAACGAACAGGAGGCAGCGTCGAGGTTGCCGCTGGTCACGCAGGTGGCGTCCGGGCCCGGCGTCCCGGCCCTGTTCACCGCCTTGACCTTGATCAAGTTCTGGTTGCCGTTGATCGCCAACGCCGACAGGTCCGCCGTGGCGACCAGATTGCCGCTCACATCCGTGCCCTGGGTCGCGGTGACGCTCGGCGAGCCCTGCGGCTGCGGCTCCGAACCATCGGTGGTGTAGATGAAATGGTCGATGTCGTAGAACCCGGCTGTGGCCATGCTCGCCGACACACCGAAGTGCACGCTGTCGTTCTGGTGCTCCGGAGCTGTGCCGGTCATGGTCACCGACGGCGCCCGCGGCACCGCCGAATCCACAGTGAACTCGCAGTTGCCCACCCACGGCGACGACAGCTGACCGTCGCTGACTTCCATCGACCAGTTGTAAACGCCATCCCCCGCGATCCACCCGCTCGGGACAGCCGCGAGCTGCGCGGTCGCCGCCTGGTTCGGCCCCGGCGTGCCAACCGTCACGGGCGTGGCGCTGTTGTCGTGAACGTTTGTACTGCTGCCCGCAGTACCGGCACCCACCTTGAACCCGGCCAGCAGCGTGCCACCGTCCGGATCGGACACCGACCCGGCCAGCTGCGGCGTCTTCGTGGCCACCCACGGCCGGTTCACGCCCTGCACACACTTCCCCGTGCCGCTCTGCATCGACAGGTTCGCCGGCGAGTTCGGGTAGGAGTCGTAGTCCACCTGAAAATACGGGTTCAGATCGAACCGGCGCCACGCCGCGGTGGTGCCCTCGTCGCGCGCCGCGAGCGCGAACCACGCGCTCTGCCAATGGTTCGCCGCCGCGTCCTGCGCAGCCTTCAGTGCGTCGAACTGCCCGGCGACGTTCGGTGCGTCGTGACAGTTCGCCACGTTCATGTCCGACACCCAGTACGGCCAGCTCGGTTGCTGGTTCCACGTCGTGTTGCTGTTGCCCGGGTTCGAGATCCACAGGCCGGTCGGCGCGGGGGTGCAGCTGTAGCTGTGCTGGATCGTGGTGTTCAGCGTTGCCGACTTGATCACCGTGCCACCCAGGCGCGAGGTGTTCATCTGGATGTAAGACCGCGACGTCCCCGCGCTGTCGTAATCCTCGTAACCAGCCTTCAAGTTCGAAAGATCCCCTGTGGAAGCGTTCCAGTTGTGCGCGTTCGGGAACCCGGACTGCACCACGACGTGCGACTGGATGCCACAGGACGTGCACCAGTTGTCCGGGTCCAGCGACACCGGATACTTCGTCTTCGGGTCAGACAGGAACGCTTCATCCGGGCTGATCGTCACCTTGTCCGGAGTGAGCGTGAAGTCCATCACCGCTTCACGACGGCCGCCGCCCTCACCGAGTTGCTGCTCAGCCGGGGAACCTTCACCCGACGAGTCCCACATCCTCGAAGCGTCACCGGCGAAAACGACATCGCCACTGGAGTTCTTGACTTCCAGACCGTCCGTGGGCGCGGTCTGGGCTGGCGTGCCACGCCCGTCGCCTTCAGCCACCGACACGGTCGCGTTCTGGGTGTACAGCCCGAACGGCACGTCCCGCAACTGCGGGTTCTGCGCCGCCTCAGGGGTCTTGATGACGAGATTCTCGGTGTAGCCCTCGATCGCCGCCTTGACCGTCAGGTCGACGCCCGGAAGAACCTCCGAGTATGTAGCGGTGTCCCCGGCGAGGGTGGGCGCCGGCAGGTCACTGGTCCACTTCAGACCAACCGCCGTGCCGTCCTCTCCCGCCTGGACAATGGGTTTCGCCGCCGAACCAGCGCCGCCAGGGTTCAGGCTGACGTCCACCGCGACGGCCTTCGGACCGATCGAACTGTCGGGTCTTCGCTCCAGCGTCGTGTCGATCGGCACCCAACCGGCACCCTGCTTGACCCGCACAGGGTTCGTGTACTCGGTCAACGTCCACGAACCATCCGGGTTCGCAACCGTCTTCGACGTCTCGGTCGTCTCGGAGGAGACCTCAACCTGCTTGTCGCCCGCCCGGGCGTACGCCGTTGCTGTGGCCTCGTCCGGCGCCGAGTCCGGCACATCTGCAGCCGTCGCGGCCAGAACCGGCTGCACCACAGCCACAGAGCTCAACACGACCGCAGCCGACACGACAACAGCGCGCCAGCGCACACCAACAGAACGCACGAAAGTCCCCCCGCCAAGAGCAACCAGCCAACCTGCTGGGCCCCCGACGAACCCAAGAGCACTCTGCCAAACGGGATTACTCAAGGAAATAGACCAAGCGGCGTATTCAACGGATCTTGACTGTGCAACACAACACGCACCGAAAGCAATAAAAGCGTAAATAAGACAAAGCCGGCCAAAATTCAATCTGGTTGGGACCAGAGCCACCGCCGGCCGCACTCCGCTTCGACAGGGCGACAACTCCACGCATGCCAAGTGACGCAGCGGCGATGGCCCCTCCGCTCACCGGAACTGTCCGGCCGATCGGGGCAACCGGCCCCGGCACCTGCAAGCCCAAAGCCAGGCTTCCGAGCGATCACCACCCCCGGCCAGCCCCGGAACGGCGGCAATCGACCAACGACGCCGGACCGCGCCAACGTCGAGCCGACGCCACCGCCTGCACCGGTGACCAGCAACGCGCTGCCGTCCCTGGTCACAAGCCCGGTCGAATCCCTGCGACCAGACGAGGCGCAAGGCGTCGAGTTCAAAGAGCCACACACGGCCATGACTACGACGTCATACGCCCAACCCGCCAATGCCTCGGCTGCGCTGTTCGGGCGAACGTAGCCAGGCTCACCGTCATGGCCCCGGAACTGGTGCATCGGTTCATCGTGCCCCCTCCTCGACCACTGCCCGGGTCAGCGCCATCCTCAGCAGCGACGGTGGACGTGCTCGCGCAATGGATGACCACCGGCAGACCCACCCAGCCCTCTCCCCCACCCCACCCCAACAGCGGGTTGCGATTCGCCTTCTACGGCCGCACCTCAACCCTGCGCCATCAAGACCGCGTGTCCTCCCACGGCTGGCAACACGACATGGCCGACCACCTCATCACCGGCCACGGCCGAATCATCGCGGACTACTTCGACGCCGGCACCTCCCGCCGCACCCCCTGGCCACAACGACCCCAAGCCGCCCAGCTCATGACCATGATCGCCAGCACCGACCCGGCGATCGACGCGATCGTGGTTGGCGAGTATGAACGCGCCTTCACCGAAGGCCAGTTCGCCACGATCTACGCCTGGTGCACCCGGCACGGCATCCAGCTCTGGCTACCCGAAACAGACGGACCAGTCGACCTCGGCAACCGTGACCACCGCGCGCTCATGGCGCTGCTAGCCACCCAATCACAACGCGAAGTCCTCCGCGCCCGCCACCGCGTACTGGCAGCCATGCACAACCAAGCCACCCAGCAAGGCCGCTACCTCGGCGGACGACCCCCCTACGGCTACCGGCTCGTCGACGCCGGACCGCACCCCAACCCCGCCGACGCCCGCTGGGGCCGGCGCCTCCAACGCCTCGCACCCGATCCTCGAACAGCACCACACGTGAGCTGGATGTTCCGGCAGCGCCTCGCCGGGCACAGTGTCGCCAGCATCGCCCGGCATCTCAATGAACGCGGGATCCCCTGCCCCGCCAGCGCCGACCCCGACCGCAACCGCCACCGAACCCGCAGCGCCTGGACACTACGCACCGTCGCCGTCATCCTCGCCAACCCTCGCTACACCGGACGCCAAACCTGGAACCGCCGCGCCAATGGAACAGGCAATCCGAGATCAACGCCGGCGCTGTCGACCGCGGCTGCGCACCCGGCGCTCGTCACAGAGCAGGATTTCGTCGCCGCGCAGCAGATCCGGGCACCACGACCGACCAGAGACAACCGGCCTCGCCAGTTCGCACTCGCCGGCATGATCCACTGCGGCGTTTGCCACCGACGTCTGGACTCTCACTGGAACCATGGACGCCCGACCTACCGTTGCCGTCATGGCCACACCAGCGCTCAAGGCGCAACCCAACCCCGGCCGAAGACCTTGTACGTTCGCGAAGACCATCTCATCGAACAGATCAACATCCGCGTCGGTCACCGAAGCACCGAAAGTCAAACCACGCCCGAGCCTGACCGAACACGGAGCAGTCGCGTCGCAGCAGAGCTACGGGACTCAGGAAGGCTGATCATCTTGGACAACACCGGATGGCGACTCGAAACGATCAACTCGACCTGAGCCCCGCACCAGACAGAAACCCCAAGATCGCGTTTCGCGATCCGTGGGGTAATACTGTGTCCGAGACGATCTTGCACGCTAACCACAACACTCCGGATTCCGGGCTGACCTGCAGGTTCTCACTTGGCGGCCCCGAAGCCACCCCACGCCCCATGGGGTAATTGAGTGTCCGAGTCCGAGTCCGAGTCCGAGTTGCGGCTGCCTGGATGAACTGAACCACAAGTATCCGGCATCCATAGGTCGCTCGATCGAGCAGCGCCGTTCGCCTGCCTCCCGATAGGATCTGTTAACGTATCCGAAACGCGTGGTTCTATTCAGGTTGTCGGTCAAGCCGAAGCAATGCCGATCACGATGAGAACTGTCGCGCCGAGGGCGCTCAAAGCGAGAACTTGCGCGATGAGGCCGATGCTCACACACGCTGCTTTAAAGGCATTAGCTCGGCGGAGCGTGTGCACTGTCCGCGAATGCAGGGTCGCAACATTGTTGCGTGCGTCTACTTCGTCATCGGTCCAATGCTCGTTCAGCATGCGATCCAGGGTCGTGGACGCGGCCAGCGCATAGTGCCGGTTCCAACCCGCGACGATTCCGCTCGCGGCGGCGCATACGAAGAGAACTATCGCGGCCACGAGAACGGCGAGCGCACCGGCCGGCACACGGACCGTTGTCCCGGCCTTTGCGACGGCGGCAAGCCCGGTGAGCAGCGTGACCAAGGCACCCGAGGTAGTGACCAGCGCTTGCCCGCGGGCGTCGTAGGCCGACCGCCGTTCGCGTTCTGCCTTTAGCTCACCTTCGATGAACGCGAGGTAGACGGCGCCCTGATCGCTCACTCGCGTCCGCCGGGGTCCGGCCGGACGAACTTGGCGAACACCGAGTCCTCGCCTCCTCGGACGTGCTCGACCTCAAGCCAGGATTTGTCGGCGGGCGGGCCTTTCGGTTCCTCGACGGGGCCGGAGGTTTCAGTGTCGTCGGCCATGATGCACTCCCGGGTCGATTCAGGACGGGCCTGGTGCCTCGCGCCTCGGCGAAATACTAGCCCGGTCTGCACTGCCGGACGGGCGGAACGGGCGTCCGCGAGTCGCCTACCCGCCCAGGTGCGTGTGCGCCGCCCAAAGTGTCGGGTTCTCCGGATAGTCCTTCCGGAGCCGCTCCAGAGCCGTGTGCAGGGCTCGCGCGGGGCCGTCGGATCCAGCGGCAGCGTTTCGGTAGAAGTCGCGGCTGACCCGAGCGGCGATCGGGTCGAGGACCGGCCACAGAGTCGCGACGACGTGGCGGAAGCCAGCGGCTTGAAAAGCCGACCCGAGGTGGATCGCTTCGTCCGGAATCCGCAATCCAGGTGTCGCTGTCGAGCAGGCTGACAAGAACGCGAGGTCCGCGTTCTCCAAGCGCAACGCGCTGATGTCAGCTGCAGTGAAGGGCCGCCTTTCGTGGTCGTGCAGCAGCAGTCTGCTCGATGAGGGATCGAGGACATTTCCGCCGCCATGGCAGGCGAAGTGCGCCCACGAACAGCCGTGCAAACGGGCTAGGACGTTGCTGCGGGTAGCCTCAGCTGCTCTGAGGATCTCCGCCTCGACCGCGTGCGCGGCCACCGCGTCGGCTTCCTCACCCGTGTGCCGGAGCGGGTCCTTGCCGGGAGTTTCCGGCATCGCGACTACCAGTGCCCGGCCCGGTGTAGCGGGGATCGCCGATTTCCGCTGGAGCGCTCGCAGTGTCGGAGCGTACGACGAGACGACGTAGTCCATCGCTCCCGTACCGCGGTGCTGGGCAGCGTGGATCGGCAGGAATCCGAGCAATCCGGTAGGTACCCACCACACACGGGGCAGTTGATCATGCGCCTGGGTGAAGCCCAGACGTTCCAGTACAGGTTCGACCACCGCTCGCCACAGCCAGTCGAGGACCTCGGTCAGGACGCGGTCTGCTACAGGCTTGCCGGGCCTCCGGCTCGCGAGCCGGAGGAATCTCTCGACCTGGACGCCGGTGTCTGACAGGGTCGCCAGCGGGAGCGGAACCACCTCGATTGTCCGCCCGGTCCGGATGACCGCGTCGGACCGATATCCGCTCAGGTTGAGCAGGACGACCGGTCCGGGCAGTTCCGGGCTGCCGTCACCGGCCGGCGTGGGCTCAATGCTCGCGAGGGCTTCGGCGAGCAGCACGCCCCGTCCTTGTTCGAGCAACGCCACCGCACGCTCGGCTTCGCCGGCGTGGATGGCGCAGGCGGCCGCGTTGCGCGCGAGGTCGCTGAGTGTGGACAGCCAGTGCTCGCGGGTCTCCCGGCGCAGTCCGGCAGAGGCCAGCTCAGGCACCAACGCCAGCGCACCCGCGAACGCGTCCGCAGCTTGATCCCACACCTGCTGCTTGGCCAGTGACAATCCGTAGTTCATGGCACCGCGCATCCGCTCGACAGCGCTCCCGCTGGATTCGGCGGCCTGCTGCAACGCGGCAGCTGCCACCCGCCAGTCCGAGGGATCGCCCCTCCGGTCGTAACGCGTGCGCGCCGCCATCCCCAAGTTCGCGAGGAGCGCCGCGTGCATCAGGTGTGCCTTCGGAGTTGTCTTGACCAGCTGTTCGCCGATGGCCACCGCCCGATCCAGGTCGCGCGGATCGTCGAAATGGTTGTACCGGTGACGGAGCGCGCCACCCAGACTAGTAAGCGCCTTGGCGGCGGAGAGACTACTGGCCGGCTCGGCTTTCACCAATCGTTCCATCAGCTCGACAGCTTCGTCGTTGTCGGACCGCTTTGTTGAGACCATCAGCGCCCAACCGAGCGCATTGATGGCTGCGCGGGATTCGGGCGCCAACTCGCAAGCACGACGCGCAGCGGCGAGAGCGCGGGCCAGGTCTTCGCCTTTGCTGGTGTGTTCGAAGCGCGCCACCAGGGCATTGGTCAGGTTGATCAGGCAACCCTCGTGATCCGACATCTCGTCGCCGAGCGCGGCGGTCAGTGCGGGAAGTAGAAGGTCCACTGCACGGTCCAGAAAGGCGAATTCGCCTGAACGAGCGAATTTCTGCCGCCAGGCGTCACTCAAGACGGCGGTCACGGCGGCCCGGTCGACGCTGTCGTCCGGGGAGGGATCGGTCAGTGGGCCGAGTAGCGCGATCGCTTCGTCGACGTCGCGCTCGTTCCCGCTCAGCTCGAAACGAATGACGAGGGCGGTACCGAGCAGGTTGGCGCTCATCGGATCCGCCGCGTCGCCCGCTCCCGAGGCCAGAGCCTCTCGAGCCACGACGATCCATCTTTCGAGGTCGGGTCGCTGTTCGGTCACCACATACCGATCCTGCAGAGCGAGCGCCAGCCAAATCAGGCGACCGGCGCGGTCCGCGGCACCCTGCTGAGTCGCGTCGACAACCTGTTCACCTGCCCCGACAAGGTCGTCCAGAACCGAAGTGTCGCCGGGTGCGGAGTGCGCTCGCCGAGCCATCTGCACCAGGCAGAAAAGCACCCATCGCTCGGCTCGATCAGGATGGTGTTCCGCCGTGGCCGACGCGATGCGCCGCAGCCACTCGACAGCTCCTGCAAGATCATTGGCGACCTCGCCCGCGTACAGCGCGAACTTGGCCTGGACTCCCTCCGCCAGGAAAAGGAACGCCCGGGTCAGGTCGGGATCGTCCGGATCCGAGTTCTCGACCGCTGCCTGGCCGACACTGATCATTCGGTCGAGGTACTCAGGTTCCTCAGTGCGCGTCCACATCCTCGACAGCGCCGACGCGAGATCGGCGTGCCTGCGTACGCGATCAGGCTCGTCCTGTCCCGTCCTGGCGACGGCGTAGCTCAGATGCCGGACAGCGTCGTCCAAGTCCTGCTGCTGCTCCGGAACGACGCCGTCGAACCGGAGCAGCAGAATCACTCCGAGATACCACGATCTCGCGGGAAGGTCCTTGTCACGCTTGTTCACTCCCCCGACCGAAGCCTGGCCCGCTGCAACGGCGATGTCGATGTAACGTCGGTCGCCGGTCTCCGTGAACAGCTGCCCCTGCATGACGCACAACCACCCAGACAGCTCCCGGTGCTTCGCGTCGCCGATTGTCGTGCCCTTCAACGCCGTCTTGAGGACCGCTATAGCTCGGCGGAGTGCGGTGACATCGCCATGAGCCTCGTAGCGCTCAAAGAGCGAGATTGCCTCGAAGACCCGGACTTCATGCTGAATATTTCGGTTCACTACCTGAATCTACCGCGAACCGTGAATCGGCGCTCGATATCCTATGAGGAATTATTTAGAGCTTGTCTCATTTGGTGAGTTTCTTGTAGCAGGTGATGCTGGCGGCGAGGGTGAGGAAGGCGAGGTGGTGGCTGGCTTTGTATTCGTAGCGGATGGTGAGCCTGCGGTAGCGGAAGAGCCAGGCGATGGTCCGTTCGATCACCCACCGGTGTTTGCCGAGCTTGTCACCGGAGTCGATGCCCTTGCGGGCGATACGCGGGATGATTCCGCGCTGGCGCAGCCAGGCGCGCAGGGCGGGGATGTCGTAGGCCTTGTCAGCGTGCAGCTTGGTCGGTTTCCGACGCCGGGGCCCCCGACGGGAGCGGATCGCCGGGAGTGCGTTGACCAGGGGCTTGAGCGCGTGGCTGTCGTGGGTGTTCGCCGCGGAGATTCCTACTGTCACGGGCACGCCGACCCGATCGGACAACACGTGGATCTTCGAACCTGGTTTGCCCCGATCAACCGGGCTCGGCCCGGTCAAACCGCCCCCTTTTTGGCCCTGACAGATGCTCCATCCAGGACCGCGCGTGACCAGTCGATCAACCCCCGGCCGCCCAGTTCGTCCAGCACCGCCTGATGCAACTGCCGCCACAGCCCGGCCTCGGTCCGCTCAGTGAACGTGGGGTGCGCCGTGGGCACCGACACCCCGAACGACGGCGGCAGGTGCCGCCACGCACAGCCGCTGGTCAGTACGAAGACGATCGCCGCGAACACCGCCCGCGGATCCGTCCGTGCACGCCCACCACCCTGCGGACGCTCCTTCTCCGGCGGGATCAACGGTTCCACCAACGCCCACAACTCATCAGCACCAACCGTTGCGACAGCGAGTCGATCACAGCACGAGATCATCGCAGCCCAACCGGAAGGATCCAAACGAGACACGCTCTTATTACGGCGCCGGCTGCCAGCGAGAGTCATTCTACACGTCTGGGCCATTGCCCACCTCGTTCGCCCTTTATCATCGGGATTCACAGCTGGGGCGGGCCGATCGGGGCGGCTTTTCGCAGCTGGCGACACACGCCGCTGACTCCTATCGTTGAAGCGAATGGTTAGGTCTGTCGTTCCAGTCAGTCGGGCTGCCGGCGCTGCGGGATGTCGATGGCCTATGACCAGTTTGGCGCGGCCCCGATGGGCGAGAAGTCGGCGCTGAGGCGGAACCGAGTACCCGCTGCGTGAATCCCCCGGATCCGGCGGATCTGGGCACGCAGGAGAACTGAGTGCGCTTATCGACATCCTTTCGCGCCGGCCGCGGCGAGTCGGTCAGCGACCTGCCCGCCGAGCCCGAGGAACTGGTCGCCAACGTGCTCGGCCGACGCGCCGAGGTGACCCCCGACGCGGTGGTGCGTTACGGCGGGGCAGTAGTGGTAGGCCGTCCGGGTTCCGATCAGGCGCCAAAGTGGACAGCTCGCCGAGCGGTTTACCCTACTATGGGCCACCGGCAGGAGTGAGCTCTACATGGGGGATACACACGTGCGTGCCTGGATGGTCCGTGCCGGAAGGCAGGGCGAGCGTGAGGGGTTGGCGCTCGCTGAGGGGCTCGTCATCGCTGGGTGGGAAGAGGTCGGGGACCTTTCGCACATCGCCGACCGCGAGCAACTCCGTGCGCTGCTGGTGCGGGTGTATCCGGACGTCAGCCGCTAAGTGATGTCTCGTAACTGATGCTGTTGTTGGTGTTGCTGGGTGTTGCGGTCAGCCAGCGAGGAGGATGTTGTGCAAGTGTGCGATTCCGG
>NZ_JBITBT010000068.1:0-28598 GCF_044452505.1 Amycolatopsis sp. NPDC051903
ATGCGGTGGTGTTCGTCGTCGTAGGCCAGGAACGCCAGGCTGCCGTTGTCGTACGCGGGTTTGGCGCCCAGCACGAGGCAGTACCAGTCGCGCATCGTGTCGAGCCGGTTGGTTTGCAGGACCACGTGCGACAGTTTGACCGGAGACTTCGACCGTGGTGGTTGCGCCGAGTTCGGCTCGGTTTCGATATCGCCCGTCATGTGAGATTTCCCTTGGGTGTCAACCACTTCGCTTTCTCGTTCACATGTTCTCAAGGGTGAGGCCGGGCCGGAAGACAGCACATCAATGCCGGGAACGCACAGCTGTGTTCGTGGTGGTGGGTCCTCGATCAACAATCAGAGCTCACCGGCGACCTGGACGAGGCGGCAAAGATCGGTTCGCGCTCGGAGCCGACTTCGGCGGCAACGGCACCGCGGGCGCCGACGTTGTCGCCCTCGGCATCGCCGCCCGCACCGGCCACCCCATCAGCGTCTGGCACTTCACCCGCTACGGCCTGATCGTCACCGCCCTCAGCACAGCCTCCTTCGCACCCGTGCCCGCGCCCGCGCAGCGTGTAAGGTGCGAGCTTGAGTGCGCCGGCGGCCGATGACGGCGACGGGCACAAACTGGTCCCTGACGGTGGGCCTGCTTGGGCCGGCCCGGGTAAGTGTGCTCGGCGGCGTGCTTTCTCGCCCTTTGCCCTCAACGCGCGCCCGCCGTGTAAGCATTCGGCGTTCGTCCAGTGGCACGCTCGCGCCGACGGGCCGAACGCTGCGGATCGCTCTCACCGCCGGGGTCGGTTCGACTGCGCCCGAACCGCGGCACAACGATCACGAGGCCGGTTCATCGAGCTCGGCGGCGCGGCGACGATCGGCGTCCGCCGCTGCGCGATGGCCATCCGCCTTGCGGCGGTGCTCACCCTCGTCGGGGCCGCCGCGATTCCCAACCCGATCATGCCAGTCGGCGGCCAGGTCGTGGACCTGCGCGGAACGCCGCAAGCTCTGTCGTGCACGCTCCCGCGCTCTGCGAGCGCGATCCCGTGCCTCCAGCAGCGCCCGATGCGATCCGGCCCCCGCGTCAGGGCTCCCGCCCTCTGATCTCCTGGTCAGCGGCGCGGAACCCGAGACCTGCGCCTGCAGGGCGCGCAACCTCGCGTGTGCGCTCGACACTCGCTTGCGAGCCCGCTGAGCCGCTTCCCTCGCATCCGCGCTCCGATCCATGAGAACACCACGCCACCGAGCTGCCAGCCGTGTGCCGACCGAGGTCCCAAACGGCCACCTCGGAGTTCATGCGCCCGGTGTTTCAGAACCGGACATGTGATCGCACACTGTTGCGAAAGGGTGAACTATCGTCGCTGCTACTGCCTTGATGGACTGAGAATCGCACGTGCGGTCGCGGACACGAGCGGGTCGCGTCACGGTATACGTAGCGCAACCCGATGGCTGGCCGACGTTAGCCGAGGCCAAGCACGGCTGGAATACAGCAACTGCGAGCCAGGCGGCCCTGACTGGGCAGCTGGAGAACCGCTGGCAATCGCCGGCGGGCAGTATGCACGGAATCCGGTCGAAGACGCCCCTTTTCGAGCCCTCGATCGCATCCAGACCAGGATCAGCGCGCCCCTCCGCACCGAAACCGAAGTCCGCCGGGGCCCGGGCCGCGACCCCACGCTAGACCCGAACGGCTCGGCGAGACTGCTCCGAACGGCGGCGGTCAGCGCGCGGGCGGATCGTCGAACAGCTCCCGCACGCTGTCGGACTGCCCGACCACGTCAGCGGCCACGAGGCTGAGCTTCCGGCTGTGCGAACGCGCGAAGCGACGCAACAGAGCGAACGCCTCGTCCACCGCCAGACCGAGACCGTTGGCGATGAAGCCCTTCGCCTGTTCGATCACCACACGGCTGCTCAGCGCGGTCTGCAGCTGCCCGACCAGTACTTCATGCTCGTGGATCACCCGGGCCTGCAACAGACCAATCGTGGCGACGTCGACCATGCCGCGCGCCACTCGCGCATCCTCGGGTGCCAGCTCACCCGGCCCCGCGGAGAACAGGTTGAGGGCACCGACGATCTCGGACCGCAGACGCATCGGGTAGGCGTGCACCGCGCGGAAGCCCCGCTCAAGGGCGATCCTCGTGAAGGAGGGCCAGGTCTCGGCGTCGTGGGTGAGGTCGGCAACGGTTACGACCTGGCGCAGCCGGAAGGCGTCGAGGCACGGGCCCTCGTCGCGCTGGAGCTGGAACAGCTCGAGCAACCGCACGTGCTCACTGGAACTGGCGACAACCCGTAGCTGGCCGCGTCTGTCGGCGAGCAGCAGCCCGGCGGCGTCAACGGGTAAGAGTTCGACGCTGCGCGCCGCGAGCAGGTGCAGGAAGTCGATGACGTCGAAGTCATCCGTGAGCGTATCCGCCAGTTCGACGAACGTGTCCACGAGGCGTTCGTCCATCACCCGAATCATCTCCCATCGCAACACCACACGCCAGCTTCACGGGGATCCCCTCACGTTAAGGGTAAGCCGCTCGCCCGCATCGATCGAGATTTCCATCGGTCACGGCACGAAAACCGACGTGCCGGAGTGCTCGTCGTCGCGATCGTCGTTGGTCACTGCCACTACGGGGCGTGAGGGGTGCGCCGCACCGGCGTAGCCAGTGTCAAGTGCTCACCACTCCAGCGCACCTGCACCCGGACAGCCCGGGCCGCCTCCGTCCAACGTGTTCGGGGCCGAGGTCGGCGCGGCTGTCGACGAGGCCGGCTACGAACTGGTGACCCCATGAGCTCGGCGTCGTGCAGCCGAGGAGCACGACGGTGAACACCGGGGTGAAACTGTCCACGTACGGCGCGGTCCTGGCGATGGTGTTCGCCGGTGCCTGGACAACAGGATCCGCGATCGGGCCGCTGGGTGCGAACGCAGCGGGCGACACGAGTGACGACCAGGGTGGACGCGCGGCGGACCATGCTTCACCGGGTGCGACACCTGCGAAGAATGTCGCGCCGATACCGCCGCAAGGACCGCCACGGCAACAGCAACCAGCGGAGAAGGCTTCGGCGACGGCCGCGCGGCGGGAAGGCGGTACTCGCGCCGCACGGACGACCGCGGACGTGGCGGGGCTGGTGGTCGTTCGGGTCGCGAACGCGCCGGTGCCGGACGAAAGGGCCGGGCACAGCCGAGAGACGCGAGCCGTGGCGGAGCGGAAGCCGGCCACGCGTCAGCACCACAACGGCACCGGCAAGTGCGATCAGGCCCGCCGGCGCCAGCACGACAACCACGAGGTGCGCGGACGGGGAGAGCGATGACTTCGACGACACACGATCAGCCCGGCGCCGGCCGGCCGGTGGAGTTGGTGGTCGGCGGGATGACCTGCGCGTCGTGCGCGACGCGAATCGAGCGGAAGCTGAACAAGGTCGACGGGGTGTCCGCGACGGTCAACTTCGCCACCGAGAAGGCTCGAGTGAGTATCCCGGATGGACTGTCTACAAAGGACGTAATCAAGGTCGTTCAGGACACCGGCTACACCGCGACCGCTTCGCCATCGGGTCCCCACGCTGTGGGAGGAAAGAGCGAGGCGGGGGCGAGTCCGACGAGCACACCCGATCGCTGCGGCATCGGATGCTGATGTCCGTCGCGCTGGCGGTACCGGTGATCGTGATGGCGATGGTGCCGCCGCTGCAGTTCACCTACCGGCAGTGGCTGTCCCTGACGTTGGCTGCGCCGGTGGTGGTGTGGGGCGCGTGGCCGTTCCACAAAGCCACCTGGACCAACCTCCGGCACGCCGCCGCGACGATGGACACCCTCATCTCGGTCGGCGTGGCCGCGGCATTTCTGTGGTCGCTGTACGCGCTGTTCCTGGGTGGCGCGGGGCGGCCGGGGCTGCGCCACGGGTTCGACCTGACCGTGCAGCGCGGGATGGCCGGGGACAACATCTACCTGGAGGTCGCCACCGGGCTGACCGCGGCGATCCTGGCGGGCCGGTTCTTCGAGTCCCGCTCCAAGCGCCGCGCCGGGGCTGCCCTGCGGGCGCTGCTCGAACTCGGCGCCAAGGATGTCGCGATCGTGCGCGACGGACGTGAGTCGCGGATCCCCATCGAGCAGCTCGCGGTCGGAGACCTATTCGTCGTCCAGCCCGGTGAGAAGATCGCCACCGACGGCGTGGTCGAGGACGGCAGCTCCGCGGTCGACGCGAGCCTGCTGACCGGCGAATCCGCGCCGGTCGAAGTCGGGCCGGGCGATGCGGTGGCCGGCGCCTGCGTCAACGCCGGCGGCCGGCTGGTGGTGCGCGCGAGCCGGGTCGGCGCGGACACGCAGCTGGCGCAG
The DNA here is from genome assembly GCF_044452505.1 of Amycolatopsis sp. NPDC051903. Taxonomy (NCBI): domain Bacteria; kingdom Bacillati; phylum Actinomycetota; class Actinomycetes; order Pseudonocardiales; family Pseudonocardiaceae; genus Amycolatopsis; species Amycolatopsis sp. NPDC051903. The sequence goes on from NZ_JBITBT010000068.1 coordinate 4,285, forward strand.
ATGGCGAAGCTGGTCGAGGACGCCCAGAGCGGCAAAGCGGAAATCCAGCGGCTGGCCGATCGGATCGCGGGCGTGTTCGTCCCGATCGTGATCGCCCTCGCGGTCGCCACCCTGGGATTGTGGCTCGGTGCGGGCCAGGGTGCGGCGGCGGCGTTCAGCGCTGCGGTCGCGGTGCTGATCATCGCCTGCCCCTGCGGGCTCGGTCTGGCGACCCCGACCGCGTTGCTCGTGGGCACCGGGCGCGGCGCCCAGCTCGGGATCCTGATCAAAGGCCCGGAGGTGCTGGAGTCCACTCGCCGCATCGACACGGTGGTGCTGGACAAGACCGGCACCGTCACAACCGGCCGAATGAGCCTGCACGCTGTGCACACCGTCGACGGTGTCGATGATGTCGACGCGTTGCGGCTGGCCGGTGCGGCAGAGCACGCCTCTGAGCACCCGATCGCCAAGGCGATCGCGGTCGCCGCCGAGGAACGCCTCGGTGCCGTTCCGCCGGTCGAGGAGTTCACCAACCTCGAAGGGCTCGGTGTTCAGGGCGTCGTGGCAGGTCATGCCGTACTGGTCGGCCGCGAAAGCCTGCTGCAGCAGTGGGGCATCTCGCTGTCCGAAGACCTGCGAGTGGCCAAGAAGCAGGCCGAAGAACAGGGCCGCACCGTCGTTGCCGTCGCGTGGGACGGGCAGGCTCGCGCTGTGCTGGCGGTGGCGGACACGATCAAACCCACCTCGGCCGAAGCCGTTCGCGGACTGCGAGCGCTGGGACTACGGCCGGTGCTGCTCACCGGGGACAACGAGATCGCCGCGCGGGCGGTGGCCGCCGAGGTCGGGATCGCTGAGGTGATCGCCGAGGTGCTGCCTGAGGAAAAGGTCGAGGTGATCACGCGGCGCAGGGTGAGGGCCGGGTGGTGGCGATGGTCGGCGACGGGGTGAACGACGCCGCCGCGCTGGCCCAAGCCGGCCTCGGTCTGGCGATGGGCACCGGCACCGACGTGGCGATCGAGGCGTCGGATCTCACCTTGGTGCGCGGGGATCTGCGGGCGGCGGTGGACGCGATCCGTCTGGCCCGGCGAACGCTGCGCACGATCAAGGGCAACCTGTTCTGGGCGTTCGGCTACAACGTCGCCGCCCTGCCGCTGGCCGCGCTCGGGCTGCTCAACCCCTTGATCGCTGGGGTGGCGATGGCGTTGTCGTCGGTGTTCGTGGTGTCCAACAGCCTGCGGCTGCGCCGCTTTCGCAGCGCCACACCCGTCAGCAGCCGCTTTGTCGAATCGGCTCCCTGAGCCGCACTGGCCACGCGGGGCAACGACCACACGATTCACAACCACATCCCCTAGTACTAGGTACCCCTACGGGGTATAAAGGCAGTGTTGGCCACGAGGTCGTGGCCGAATACGAAGGTCTGTCAGATGGGAGGCACAGCAGATGACCGAGTCCGTCTACCTGGTGAAAGGCATGACCTGCAGCCATTGCGTGGCGTCGGTGACCGAAGAAGCCGGCGAGATCTCCGGAGTGCGGGGCGTGGACGTCGACCTGGCCACCGGACGGGTCACCGTGACCAGCGAGGAGCCGGTCGCGGCGGACCAGGTTGCCGATGTGGTGCACGAGGCCGGTTACGAGCCGGCCGGCTGAGTGCTGCGGCCGCCTTGCGGATGCGGGTGGTTCGCCGGGCGGCCGCGGAGGGTTCCGCGGGCCCGGGGCGACGAATCTGGCAGGGCCGGCGGTGTCCATCCCAGGTTTTTGCGAATCCAGAGAAGGTGGCATCGATGCACGACCACACCGACTTCGCCGGTCACAGCGCGGGCACTACGACGGTGGTCTTGGACGTACGGGGTTTGCTGCGCGCGTCGGAGCAGGCGGTTGTCGACGCCCGATTGCGGCGGCAGCCGGGGGTGGTGGATGTGGAGGTGAACCCGGTCGCACAGGCCGCGACGGTGGCGTTCGACCCTGCCCGCACATCCGTGGCCACCCTGCGGCAGTGGGTGCTCGACTGCGGTTACCACTGCGCCGGGCAATCGGTGCCACACCACATCTGCGACCCGCTGGACGAGCCGAGCCGCCATGACGATGTGGCTGCGCCCGTAGACCGGGCCCGGCCCGCGCCGCCGCAGCCCTCGCCGCACGAGGCGATGGGACACGGCGGGCACGGCGGAATGTCGATGGCGTCGATGGCCGCAGACATGCGCAACCGGTTCCTCGTCGCGCTGGTGTTCTCGATTCCGATCGTGCTGTGGTCGCCGATCGGGCCGGCGGTGTTCGGGCTCGATCTGCCGGTGCCCTTCGGGTGGAGCGAAGACGTGTGGACGCTGCTGCTGAGCCTGCCGGTGATCGGCTACTCGTGCTGGATCTTCTTCGACGGCGCCGTACGGGCGCTGCGGGCCCGTACGCTGGACATGATGGTGCTCGTGGCCGTCGCGGTGAGCGCGGGCTGGCTGTATTCGCTGGTCGTGACGCTGACCGGCGGCGGGGAGGTGTTCTACGAGGCGGCCACCGTGCTGGCGACGTTCGTGCTGCTCGGGCACTGGTTCGAGATGCGCGCCCGTGGCGGGGCGAACGATGCGATCCGCGCGCTGCTGGACCTCGCGCCACCGAAGGCCATCGTGCTACGCGACGGCGCCGAGGTCGAAATCCCGACCTCGCAGGTTGTGGTGGGCGATCTTCTGCTGGTGCGGCCCGGTGCCAAGATCGCGACCGACGGGGCCGTCGAGGACGGGGAAAGCGAAGCAGACGAATCGATGGTCACCGGGGAGAGCTTGCCCGTCCACAAAGCTCCCGGCAGCGCGGTGATCGGGGTGACCATCAATGCCAACGGCACCCTCCGGGTGCGGGCCACCAAAGTCGGCGCTGACACCGCGCTGGCGCAGATCGTCCAGCTCGTGCAGCAGGCGCAGAATTCCAAGGCGCCCGCCCAGCGGCTGGCCGACCGCGCGGCGTTCTGGCTGGTGTTCGTCGCCCTGCTCGGCGGGGCGGCGACGCTGGCGGCCTGGCTGTTGGCCGGCAGTGGCTTCGCGGTGGCGATCCTGTTCGCCATCACCGTCGTCGTGATCACCTGCCCGGATGCGCTCGGCCTGGCCACCCCGACCGCGATCATGGTCGGCACCGGGTTGGGCGCGAAGCGGGGCGTGCTGGTCAAGAACGCGATGGCGCTGGAGACTTCGGCCCGGATCGACGTGGTGGTCATGGACAAGACCGGCACCCTGACCCAGGGCACTCCCGAGGTCACCGACGTGCTGCTCGCCGCCTACGGTGCCGCTGGCGATGAGCGTGAGCTGCTGCGGCTGGTGGCCGCGGTCGAGCTGGAATCCGAGCATCCTTTGGGCGCGGCGATCGTGCGCGAGGCAGGCGCGCGCGGGATCGAGGTCGCCCGCGCCGCCGGGTTCGAGAACGTGCCGGGCCACGGCGCGATCGCGCAGGTCGACGGGCATCGGGTTGTCGTCGGCAGCCGGCGCCTGCTCGATCGTGAAGGCATCGAGCTCGGTGAAGTGGACCAGCGCCGGGCGGAGCTGGCCGCGACCGGGCGCACCGCGGTGCTCGCCGCGATCGACGGTGTCGCGGCCGGGGTGGTTGGTGTCGCCGACGCGCCACGGGCCAGCTCGGCCGCGGCGGTGGCCGAGCTGCACGCGCTTGGGGTCGAGGTCGTGATGCTCACCGGCGACAATCAGGCCACCGCCGAGCGGATCGCACACCAGCTCGGGATCGACACCGTGATCGCCGAGGTGCTGCCCGGCGACAAGGCCGCCACCATCGCCCGGCTGCAGGCGGCCGGGCGTCGGGTCGCCATGGTCGGCGACGGCGTCAACGACGCCCCCGCCCTGGCCCAGGCCGACCTCGGCATCGCCATCGGCGCCGGCACCGACGTCGCCATCGACACCGCCGACGTCGTGCTGATGCGCTCGGATCCTCTCGACGTGCCCACCGCACTGCGGATCGGCCGCGGCACGCTGCGCAAGATGCGCCAGAACCTCGGGTGGGCCATCGGCTACAACGCGATCGCCCTGCCCATCGCCGCCGGGGTGTTCGACCCTGCGTTCGGCCTCGTGCTGCGCCCGGAGATCGCCGCGCTGACCATGTCCGGGTCCAGCCTGATCGTCGCCGTCAACGCCTTGGCGCTCAAAGGACTCAGGCTGCCCCACGCCGATACCGCCGCACTCCCAGCCTCGGCGTCGCAGTCCTCAGTGGACCGTGAAAGCGCTCACGACGCGGGGGCCGGCCGTGGCCGCCGCCCGTAGCCGGTCACGCCGCGCGGCTTGAGCACCGAAAGCGCCGCAGTGATCACCAAGACCACCACCGCCAGCGCGGCGTCGACGACGAGCTCGGTGCGCATCCCGGCCAGGTCCGTGCCGGAGAGAGCTCTGGCGGCGGCCGCCTCGGCGACCTGGTCGACGACGCGGGTGTGCACCAGCAACAGGACCGTGGCCACGACCGTGAGCGCGAGCTTCACCAGCACCCAGTAGTGCCGGACCAGCCCCCACGGCGTGCCCAGAGCCTGAACGAGCCCGCTGAGAAGCGACGCGACACTCAGCGGCACGATCACCAGCCACGCCGTGACCTCGGCCGCCAGATACACCCCGCGCACCAGTTCACCATCCCCGCTGGCGACCCCGGTGACGGCGAGCGCGAGGAACGTGCCCACCGCGCCGAGCCACCCCACCGACGTCGTCACGTGCGCGGTCAGCGCCACCTTGCGCACCAGCGGCGACATCATCCGTGCCCCACCGGGGCAAGACCGGTCAGGTGCAGCACCACGAACACCACCACCAGCACCACGGCAATCGCCGCGGTCACCTTCACCCAGTGCGGCGCGCCGGGCGCGGAGTCGTCCTCGGGCATCGTCCCACCTCCGAACACACGAATTTATCGAGACACAGTGTCTCTAGTGTGACCGTACTGTATCTGGGTGGGCGTAGTCGTATCCTCGGCAGGGTGCCGAAGCTGTGGACCGAAACGATGGACAACCACCGCCGGGCAGTGCGCGAGGCCATCCTCGACACCACCGCGGCCCTGGTCGCCGAGCGCGGGCTGCGCGCTGTGACGATGTCGAAGATCGCCGAGAACGCCGGCATCGGCCGGGCCACGCTCTACAAGTACTTCCCCGACGTCGACGCAATCCTGCGCGCCTGGCACGAGCGCCAGATCAGCGGACACCTCGCCCAGCTCGCCCAGCTGCGGAACCAGTCCGGATCCCCCGGCCAGCGACTGGAGACGGTCCTGCGCGCCTACGCCGAAATCGCCCGCGGATCCCGCGGCCACGACGACGTCGAACTCGTGGCCTGGCTGCACCGCGACGAGCACCTCGCGCACGCTCGCAATCACCTGACCACGATGCTGAAGGACCTGCTGGCCGAGGCCGCCCACGCCGGCGACATCCGCGCCGACATCGCCCCGGACGAGCTTGCCACGTTTTGCCTTCATGCCCTCGCCGCCGCCGGCACCTTGCCGTCGAACGCTGCGGTCCACCGCTTGGTGGCGGTTATCCTGAGCGGTCTGCGCCGCAGCACTTGAGCGTCAGACTCGCCGCGGCCCTTCGGGGTGCAGCGCACGAAGCTGCGCCCGTCGGCGGGCACAGTTGGCGATGGGCCGCCGATGTCGGCTCCCCGACCGATCGTGTAGACGCTGGTGACAACTGCAGTGCACGGCAAGACAACTAGTGCACAACACCCTCGAGACGTGACCGCGGCGTCGACGCCGAGATCACAGAGCTGGCCGAAGAGCTCGCGGTCGAGAACGAGCAGCTGCGCGAGGCGTTGCGTGGTCCACTTCGTACCGCGGGATCGCCGGCGGAGGTCTTCTTCGGTGGCGTGGGCGATCAACGCGTGGAAGGCGATCCGGTCCCGCTCCCAGGCCTCGTGCACTGTGTCGCGGTCCATGCTCGGTCCTCCTCCGGGTGAGCCTGGCAGAAGCGTGCTGAGACCAGTCTCAGCGCCGGCCCCTGACTGCTGCGGTCAGCAGCGACCGGCGCGGCCCGGATCGTCGACGGGGGCGATCCGGTCGACGAGGGGCCCACCGTCGTGCAGGAGGGCTTGGAGGGTCTCCAGTGGCTCGGGGACGAGGCTGTACCAGCTCCAGGTGCCGCGGCGTTCGCGGGTGAGGAGGCCGGCGGAGACGAGGACGCGCAAGTGGTGGCTGAGGGTCGGCTGGGGCATGGCGAACTCTTCGGCGAGATCGCAGAAGCAGGCTTCGCCGCCGGGGGAGTGGCGGATGAGGGACACCAGTCGGATGCGCAGCGGGTCGGAGAGGGCTTTGAAGAGTTTCGCGGCCTGTTCGGCGTCGGTGTCGGTGACGACGGCGGCGGGTTCGGCCAGCAGGAGGGTGACGGGGACGGGGGGCCGGGTGGACTGGTGCTCGGCCGTCATGTGCCCTCCCGTCGTGTCGTGCGCGTCTCCCATCTGACCATACGCGCTGGATTGACAAAGGTCGATCCAATCGCGTTCACTTGGATCGAGATAAGTCAATCCAAGGAGAGTGTCATGGTGCAGCCGGTTCGCGGCCTGCCCGCGCACGAGGCGGACAAGCAGGTCGAGCGGATCGTGGACGAGCTCGCCGACCGGTTCCGCGGCACGTTCGCGCGGGAGATGGTGGAGCGGTTCGTGCACGAGTCGTACACGCTTCTTCAGGACACGGCGACGGTGCAGGCGCACCTGCCGACGTTGACGGCCCGCTTCGCCCGGGAGCGGTTGCTGGACCGCGGGCGGGCGTCGGGGATGGTCAAGGTCGAGGTGCCGCAGGTGCTGTTCGTGTGTGTGCACAACGCGGGCCGGTCGCAGATGGCGGCGGCGTTGCTGGATCACCACGCGTTCGGGCGGGTGTCGGTGCGTTCGGCCGGGTCGCGCCCGTCGCGGGGGATCCCGGACGTGGTCACGGAGGCGATGGCGGAGCTGGACATCGCGCTGACGTGCGCGTATCCGAAGCCGCTGACCGACGAGGTGGTCCGCGCGGCCGACGTGGTGGTGACGATGGGCTGCGGCGACGCCTGCCCGATCTACCCGGGCCACCGCTACCTGGACTGGGACGTGCCGGATCCCGACGGCCAGCCGCTGGCCGCGGTGCGCCTGATCCGCGACGAGTTGGACGCGCGGGTGCGCGAGCTGCTCGGCGAACTGTCCTCCTGATCGTTTCCCCTTGCTTTGAAAGGAAAACTGCTGTGTCCCGAGTTCCCGAAGTCCTGTTCGTGTGCGTGCACAACGCTGGTCGTTCGCAGATGGCCGCAGCGCTGTTGGCGCACCACGGCATGGGGCGCGTCGCGGTGCGCTCGGCGGGCTCGGAGCCGGGAGACAAGGTGAACCCGGCCGCGGCCGAGGCGCTGGCGGAGTGGGGGCTGGACATCACCGCGGAGGTGCCCAGCAAGCTCTCGACCGAGGACGTCGAGGCCTCCGATGTCGTGATCACCATGGGCTGTGGGGACACGTGCCCGGTGTTCCCGGGCAAGCGCTACTTGGATTGGGACCTGGAAGACCCGGCCGGCAAGGGCGTGGACGTGGTGCGCCCGATCCGCGACGAGATCGACCGCCGCGTGCGTGGCCTGCTGGCCGAGCTGCTCGACGCCTGACCCCCCTTCACCGTCACGACTTCCGGAGGCCTGGCCCTGTGACCCAGACTGCTGATGACCGAACGACCCCGGCTGAAGCCGACGTGCTGCACCGGCTGTCCTTTCTGGACCGGTTCCTGCCGGTGTGGATCATCGCGGCGATGGTGGTGGGGTTGCTGTTGGGCAGCGTGATCCCGGGGCTGCAGAGCGTGCTGGACACGGTGAAGATCGGGCAGGTGTCGCTGCCGATCGCGCTCGGGCTGCTGCTGATGATGTACCCGGTGCTGGCGAAGGTCCGTTACGACCGGCTCGACACCGTCACGCGCGACACCCGCACGATGGTGCTGTCGCTGGTGTTGAACTGGCTGGTCGGCCCGGCGCTGATGTTCGCGCTGGCCTGGCTGCTGCTGTCGGACCTGTCCGAGTACCGCACCGGGCTGATCATCGTCGGTTTGGCCCGCTGCATCGCCATGGTGATCATCTGGAACGACCTCGCCTGCGGCGACCGCGAGGCCGCCGCCGTGCTGGTCGCGCTGAACTCGGTGTTCCAGGTGATCATGTTCGGCGTGCTGGGCTGGTTCTACCTGGACCTGCTGCCCGGCTGGCTCGGCCTGCAAAGCCAGAGCATCAGCTTCTCCCCTTGGGAAATCGCGCTGTCGGTGGTGATCTTCCTCGGCATCCCGCTCGTGGCCGGCTACCTCTCGCGCCGCATCGGCGAACGCACCAAGGGCCGGGACTGGTACGAGGGGAAGTTCCTGCCCAAGGTCGGGCCGATCGCGCTCTACGGGCTCCTGTTCACGATCGTGGTGCTGTTCGCGCTGCAGGGCGACAACATCACCTCCCGCCCGCTGGACGTCGCCCGCATCGCGCTGCCCCTGCTGGCGTACTTCGCGATCATGTGGGGCGGTGGCTACCTGCTGGGCAAGGCCTCGGGCCTGTCCTACTCGCGCACGACGACCCTGGCGTTCACCGCCGCGGGCAACAACTTCGAACTCGCCATCGCCGTCGCCATCGGCGTGTTCGGGGTGACGTCCGGGCAGGCGCTGGCCGGGGTCGTCGGACCGCTGATCGAGGTCCCGGTGCTGGTCGCGCTGGTGTACGTGAGCCTCTGGTTGCGCCGGCGCTGGCGTGACCGCACAGCGGCGAACTGAGGGAGATCACAGGGAGCAGTCCGGTTGACGCCCGGCTGCGCTCGACCCCGACGTGGGCAGCGATACGGCGGCTGAGGAGCCGACCGAGTGCCGTGCATGCCCGGCGTGTCAGCAGATGCTGCTGGTTGCTTCGCAGCGTGCGCTCATCGCTGCGGGTTCGCTCCGGTCGGCGATCATGCGTGGAGCGATACCCGGCACTGCCGGGCTCAATCTGCAGGCTAAAGATCACCGTCAGGCTGTGCTAGGCCCAGGACACGACACAAAGTTTCGACTGCGGGCCCGCCTTGCGTGTGTCCCTCGGGGTTCACGTACAGGCGGCAAGACACACTCGGCATCACTCCGGGCTCGCGGAACGGATCAACCCCGTCAACGAGCAACGTGGGCGATCCGGTCATTCCCGTCGCTGAGGCGTCTTCGATGGTCTCGATGGTGCGGTGTACCCGGAGCACGATTTCGTGATCGGCGCCTGCAAGAGCCTCGTCCAGGCGCCGGTCGAGCAGCGCCGCATTCCGACAATCGCGAACCTGCAGGATCTCCAGCTTCATCGCGACTCCTTCGCCTTATCTGCCAACTCCGCCCGCGCAGGTTCAATGTGTGATGTTGAGCCTACGCACTCGACGACGATGTGCTGTCCGCCAGGAGGTGTGAGGCAGGCGCAGTCACGCTCGAAGCCGTGCGTCCTCGACGGACAAGGCTCGTGGCAAGATCACCCCGTGCTGGACCCGACGTCACCAACCGGTGAGCCCTGCTGTGCGCCTCTGACGCAGACCCCGCTGGAGGCAGGGCAGGCGGCCGATCTGGCGGTGGGGTTCAAGGCGCTGGGCGACCCGATCCGGCTGCGGTTGCTGTCGCTGATCTGCACCGCTGCTGACGCGCCCAGCGTGGGGGACCTGAATGCGGCGTTCCGGCTGGCCGGGCCGACGATCTCGCACCACCTGAAGGTGCTGCGCGAGGCCGGGTTGGTCGAGACGCAGCGGCGGGGCACGTCGATTCACTACCGGCCCCGCTTCGCGGTGCTGGAGGGGTTAGCCGACCGGCTGGCAGCGCCGCCGTCGCGCGGGTGAGGCGGCGTCGATGAGGCGCGCCACCACGTAGGCGGCATCTCGCCCGACACCGCGCAGGGTGGCGGAGGCTAAGCTGCGTTGCCATTCCAGCCCGACATACGCCAGGCTCGGCACGGTCGTGGACACACCCCGCGAGTGCAGCGGCACACCGCCGGCGAGCGCGCCGGTTGAGTCCAGATAGGACACTTTTGGGCGGAACCCGGTGGCGAGGATGACGGTGTCGACCCGTTCGGCCGTACCGTCGGGCCACCGCACTGTGGAGCCCTCGACGCGGGTGAAAAGGCGCCGCTGATCGGGGTGGCCGGCAGTGATCGCGGTCCGGTAGACACCGGTGTCGAGCACGGGTGACGCGGGTTTTGTGGGCAGCAGTGGCCCGATCGGCAGATGGTCGAATCCCGTGGCGGCGGATCAAAAATGGACGTCCCGGCCGAACGATCGCTGCGGGGCGAACCGGATCGGGGCGAGGGTGACGCGGGCGTGGCCGGCGAGCTCGGCGGCGATCTGCACGGCGGAGTTGCCTGCGCCGACCACGATCACCCGCTGCCCGGCGAACCGCGCCGGGTTCCGGTAGTCGCGGGAGTGCAGCACGGTGCCAGGGAACGTGTCGAGTCCGGGCAGCGCGGGCCGGTACGGGTGGCCGAACCCGCCGGTCGCGGCGATCACCGCCGGCGCGGTGAAGGTGCCGTCGTGCTCGGTGCGCACGGTGAAGCCGTCGGTGTCGCGCTCGACGGTGCTGACGCGGTGGTGGGTGCGGATTTCGGCGTCGAGGTGGGCGGCGTAGCGGCGCAGGTAGTCGATGACCTCGTCGCGGTGCGGGTAGCGGTCGGGGTCGCCCGGGAAGGGCAGGCCGGGGAGGCTGCTGTAGCGCGCGGGGGAGAAGAGGGTGAGGCTGTCGTAGTAGTGCGGCCACGACCCGACCGGCTCCGGCCCGGCCTCCAGCAGCAGGGTCCGCAGTCCGCGGGTGTGCAGGGCGTGGGCGGTGGCGAGGCCGGTTTGACCGCCGCCGATGACGATCGCGTGCGGGTCGGTCACGGGGTTCTCTTGGCAGGGGTGGCCGCGAGGGCCAGGGCGGCCGCGGCGATGTTGACGGCGCCGAGGACGAGGAACGCGGGGGTGTAGCCGCCGAACAGTTCGGCCAGGCCCGCGCCGGCGAACGGGGCGAGTGCCATGGTGATGGTCATCGGGGCCGAGAGCAGCCCGTTGAGCCGCCCGTAGTGCGCGGCGCCCCAGCGGTCGGTGATCGCGGTGGCTTGCAGCAGGGTGAACACCCCGCGCGCCATGCCCGCGACGATCGCCGCCGCGATCAGCGCGGCGGTCGAGGTGAGCAGGCTCAGCAGCGCGGTCGTGAGGGAGGTCGCCAGCAGGATGACCGCGGTGCGGACCCGGACGCTGGTGCGGCGGCTCAGCGTCGCGTACCCGAGCCGGCCCAGCACCTGCCCGGCGCCACCCAGACCGAGCGCGAGCGCGGCCGTGCCGGGGGACACCCCGCGTTCAGTGAGCAGCGGGACCAGGTTGACCACGACCGCGAACACGGAGAACGTGGCCAGGCTCAGCGCCACCACCAGCGTGCGGAAGGCGGCACTGCGCGCGATCCGCGCCGGATCTCCGCGCTCGTGCTGCTCCGGGTGGTGCTCGGCTGCGGGCCAGGGCCCGCGCAACCCCCAGAAGTGCCCGGGAACCGTGACCACCGCCAGCACGAGCAGCAGCACCAGGTAGGTCTGCCGCCAGTCCAGATGCGCGGCCAGCACCGCGGTCAGCGGCGCGAACACCGTGCTCGCCAGCCCCGCGGCCAGCGTCAGCACGGTCAGCGCCGACACCCGCCGCGGCCCGTACCAGCGGGTCAACGCGGCGAACGCCGGCGGGTAGAGAACCGCGCTCATCGCCAGACCCGCGAGCGCCCACGCCCCGATGAACCACCCCAGGTTCTGCGCCGTGGCGATCAGCACCACCGCCGGGACCGCCAGCAGCGACCCCGCGGTCATCACCGCGCGCGGACCACGCCGATCCAGCCACCGCCCGACCGCGATCCCGGCCAGCGCCGAGACCAGCTGTGCTCCGGACAATGCGGCGACGACGGCCGTGGCCGGCCAGCCGGTGTCGTGGCTGATGTCCGGGGCCAGCACCGGGAACGCGTAGTAGAGGATGCCCCAGCTGGTGATCTCCGTGACGCACAGGACGGCCAGCACTCGGCGCAGCCCCGACGCCGGAAGCGTCGCAGGCTGCGCCGTGCCCGTGTCCGGCACGCTGTCAGTTCCCCGCGCGCGGGGGCGCCGACAGCGTGAGCACTTCCGGCTCCGCCGGAGCGCAACAACCACCACCGCCCGCCGGCGCGGGTTCGTCGAACAGGCCCGCGCCACCACACACCCCGGTGTCGGCCAGGATCAGCTCGACGCGCTCGGCGGCTTCGTGGTCCCCGGCCAGTGCGGCGGCGATGCTGCGCACCTGCTCGTAGCCAGTCATCGCGAGGAACGTCGGCGCGCGTCCGTAGCTCTTCATGCCAGCCAGGAAGAAGCCCGTCTCGGGGTGGCTCAGTTCTTTCACCCCGTGCGGGTAGACCGTGCCGCAGGAGTGCACGTTCGGGTCCACCAGCGGCGCCAGCCGCACTGGCGCCTGCAACGTCGCATCCAGCTCCAGCCGGATCTCCGAGAGCCAGTCCAGTTCGGGGCGGAACCCGGTCAGCGCCACGACCTCATCCACCTCGTCCAGTTTGTCGCCGGTCGCCGACACCAGCACCAATCGGCCGTCCCCGTCGCGCTCGACGGCCTCCGTGCGGAAGCCGGTCACCACCGAGATCAGCCCGGACTCCACCGCCTGCCGGGCCCGCTGCCCCAATGCGCCCCGCGCCGGGAGCTGATCGGCGTCTCCGCCGCCGAAGCTGTTCCCGATCCCGCCGCGGCGCAGCACCCAGCTGATCCGCGTCGCCGGATCCTCCGCCGCCAGCCCCGACAGGGCCACCAGCGCGGTCAACGCCGAATGACCGCTACCCGCCACCACGATGTGCCGGCCCGCGTACCGGGCGCGGACCTCGGCGTCGGCGAGGTCGGGCACCCGGTAGGCGATCCGGTCCGCCGCGGCCCGCTCACCGATCGCCGGCAACCCCTCGCCGCCCAGCGGGTTCGGGCCACCCCAGGTTCCCGACGCGTCGATCACCGCCCGCGCGAGCACCCGCATTTCACCCTCGGCCGTGCGGAGGTGCACAGAGAACGGCTCCTGCTCGCGGCCGCTGTCGACCACCCGGTCCCGGCCCCGCCGCGCGACCCCGACGACCTCGGCGCCGAACCGCACCCGCGACCCCAACACCTCGGCAAGCGGCTGCAAGTAGGACTGCGCCCACTCCCGGCCCGTCGGATATCCGGCCTCGTCCGGGCGCACCCAGCCCGTCTGCTCCAGCAACCGGCCCCCGGCCGGATCGACCAGCTCCGACCACGACGAGAACAACCGCACGTGGTGCCACTGCGCCACTGCCGCCCCTGCGTGCGCCCAGCGTTCCAGCACCAGCGGCTGAAGCCCCCGTTCCAGCAGCTGCGCCGCCGCCGCCAGCCCCACCGGACCCGCACCGACCACGACCACCGGGTACTCGCTCATCCCCACGCACCCTTCCATCGATCCAGCTCGATTAATAGCCCAGACTGTATCGATGAGAATCGATGGATACAACCATCGATCGCGGTCGATACACTGACGTCATGCCGATCGCGCTGCCCCAGGCCCAGGTCCTGCCCACGACCGACGCCGCCACCTACGCCGAGTGGTTCGCCTGCCTGGCCGAACCCGTCCGCGTGCGGCTTCTGCACGCCGTGGCGACCAGCGCGCGTGGCATCACCGTCGGCGCGCTGACCGAGATCCTCGGCACCAGCCAGTCCACGACGTCGCACCACGTGCGCAAACTCGCCGACGTCGGGTTCGTCCACCTGGAAAAAGTCGGCACCGCCACGGTCGTCACCGTCAACGAAGCCTGTTGCGCCGGCCTCCCGCACGCCGCCGACGCGGTCATGGGTCTGCTCGGGCCGCGCCCCTGCTGCCCCGATGATGTGCCTGCCGACGTCACCGTCCGCGCCCTGGCGCCGCGCGACTGGAACTCGGTCCGGCACATCTACGGCGGAGGCCTGGCCACCGGCATCTCGAGCTTCGAAACAACGGTGCCGAGCCGAGCCGCCCTGCACGCGAAGTGGTTCCCGGATCACCGTTGGGTCGCCGAACTCGACGGCCAGGTCGTCGGCTGGACCGCCGCCAGCCCCGCCTCCACTCGCGACTCCTACGCCGGCGTCGCCGAAACCTCCGTCTACGTCGCCGAGAGCCACCGCGGCCGCGGCGTCGGTAAAGCCCTGCTGCGCAAGCAAGTCATGGCCGCCGACGAGGCAGGCCTCTGGACACTGCAGACATCGGTCTTCACCGACAACCGCGCTGGCCTCGCCCTGCATCACTCGGCCGGCTACCGCACCGTCGGCATCCGCGAACGCATCGCCCAACGCGATGGCGCCTGGCGCGACACTGTGTTCCTCGAACGCCGCAGTCCCGTCAACTAGCTAGTTCCGTCGCCCGGCGAGCGGAGCCACGGAACGCGATGTTGGAGACGCCCGACGTGCTCATACCGTTCGACATCCAGTCGCGCCGTGTCCGCTATCCCGCGGCCGGACCGGTGCCTGGACGTCGGACGCTGGAGGGTGTCTTCGTGCGCACGCATCCTCGGTGGGTCGGTGTTCTCTGTGAATGGAGGCGTCATGGCGAAGCGATCCGGTGGGCGGGTCTTCAAGCGGTGCGGATGCGTCAACCCGGCCGATGGCCGCCGGTGGGGGCTGCGTTGTCCGCGGCTGAGCGAGCGCGGGCACGGGCGGTGGTACTTTACGGTCGAACTGGCGGCGGGTCGTGATGGCGGTCGGCGTCGTTTGCAGCGTGGCGGGTTTGTGTCGCGTGTCGCGGCGGAGCGCGCGCGGGGGTTCTGGCTCGGCGACGACGTGGATCCCGGGCGGGCGTTGGTGACGGTGGGCCAGTGGCTGGACGTGTGGCTGGCGACGAGGACAGCGCTGCGGCCGTCGACACGAGGGCTGTATGGGCAGCTGATCCGGGACTATTTGCAGCCGCGGGTGGGCCGGCTTGCGCTGTCGGAACTGAGCGTCGGGAAAGTGCAGGCGGCGTTCACGGCGTTGATGCGGGCGAACGCGACGCGGTCCCGGCCGTTGTCGCCGACCACGCTGCAGCGGATCCGCGAAGTTCTGCGGGCTGCGCTCAACGGCGCGATCCGGCGCGGGTTGATCGTGCACAACCCGGCTCGCTGGGTGGAGTTGCCGTCGGCGCGTCGGCCCCGTGCAATGGTGTGGACCGAGGCCCGGGTCGAGCAGTGGCGCCGGACCGGCGAGCGTCCGCCTGTCGCGGTGTGGACGGCGGAGCAGACCGCGATGTTCCTCGAGCACGTCTGTGACCACCAGTTGTATGCACTCTTTCACGTGGCGGCGCTGCTGGGGTTGCGGCGCGGGGAAGCGTTAGGCCTGCGGTGGTGCGACGTCGATCTGGCGAGTCGGACGCTGTCGGTGGTGCGGCAGCTCATCGAGCGTGATGGCCGTGGTGTCTGCCTGCCGAAGACGGATGCCAGCTGCCGCCTGGTCGCGTTGGACCGGGGAACCGTCTCGCTGTTGCGTCGGCTTGCCCGGCGGGATCCGGCGGGCGATTGGGTGTTCTCCCACGACCACGGCCGTCCGTGGAGCCCGAGCTACGTGTCGCGCAGTTTCCGGGCGTTGGTTGACGAGGTAGGTCTGCCGCCGATCAGGTTCCACGACCTGCGGCACGGCGCGGCGACGCTTTCGCTCGCGGCGGGGAACGAGCTGCGGGTGGTGCAGGCTTTGCTCGGGCAATCCGGCATCGTGCTTACCGCGGACACGTACACGAGTGTGCTGCCGTGCCTGGCGCAGCAGGCTGCTGATGCGACGGCGGCGCTGGTCCGGCGAGCCGGCTATCACCGTGGCGCCCGGATGCACAAGGTCGTGGTGCCGCAGCAGCGCAGCGGATCGCCCCGCGCACATCTGGTCGCGGTCGGTGACTGATCCCTAGGCGACACGTCGGCTGCACGCGGGCTGCACACAAGATCAAAGCCCACCGGCGATTACCCCAAAAAACCGGGAGAACCGTTGGTGGGCTTCGATTCAGAAGTGTGCGCCATCAGGGACTCGAACCCCGAACCCGCTGGTTAAGAGTCGCGATCTTGGTGTGTCGGATGGTGTCGAGTGATGCTGGCGAAGGTCGTTTTCCTGGGGTCTGGGGTTGCTGGGGTGTCGGGATGTGTTGCGGTTTGTCGTGCTGTGTTTGCACGTTCGGGCTCGCCTCGGGCTCGCGGATGCCGAACTTTGTTGCCTGGTCCATGGTCCGTACTGGCAGCGGCGGATCAGTGCCTTTGCGGCCGCCCGGAGAAGGTCGGCGCGCAGCTGTTGGAGGGTCGCGCCTTCATGAGGAATCTTGCGAGGTGGCTTGCTCGAGACATTGCGCTGTCCATCCAGTGTGTCTGTACCGGCTTGGTGGCGCTCGGAGCTGCTTATCCGTCTTACCGCCACGGACGGGAGTTCGCTCTTCGGTTCGGTGCGGACGCGGTGACGGCGTCGATCTGGCCGCTGCTCGTTGACGGCTTGCTGACGATTGCAACGGTCGAGTTGTGGAAGAGCCACCGTGGTGCTCGGTCGGAGGGCCGTTGGGTGGCGTGGCTGGCGTTCGTGTTCGGGATCTGTTTGTCGCTGGTGGCCAACATCGGCTCGGCGCCGATGCTGAGCGCGCTTCAGGTGACGGTGGCTGCTTGTCCTCCGTTGGTGTTGTTGTTGGCGGTTGAGCTGCTCAACGGCGCGCTCAAGCGCCGGACAACCGGCGAGACTGGCTCCGAGCTGGCCTCGGCGCGTCGAGACCGGAGCGCGCGCAGTCTCGGCGACGAGGCGAGGCACGAGACCGCCGAGATCGTCAGATTGCGCTCGGTCTTGGATTCGGCCTCCGCGTCGAGCGGGATGACGGCCGAGCAGCGGATGTGGGAGCACTACCTCCGTGAAGCCGCTGACGGCCGGACTCCGAATGGTGCCGAGTTGGATCGGGTGGCCGGCACGCACAACTACGGTCGGCGGGTCCTGCGCCAGTGGCGAGCTGCCCACAAGGTTCCGGAAGGCGAACTGAGTCGGGGCGACGTGGTTCAAGCGGACTGAGCTGGTGATCCACTGCGGCGCCGGTACATGTGATCAGCGCATGGGTGGCGCAGCGACAAGCCCGCCACGATGTGCCGGAGCTGATCTTCAACGCTGCCGGCGATGGCGACGACACAGTCGCCATCTTGGCCACTAACACGACGGATTCAGGTGCTCGCTGGTCAGGTTGCGCTGCTGCGTGCCGCGTACTACCAGTGCTCCCGGGGTGGCGCATGCGGAGTACGACCAGGTCGAGGACGAGGCACGGGGTTATCGAGCGAAGCTGGCGCTCGAGCCGTGCCTCGACGCGCCGGGCTGGCGCGGACACGCGCTGGCTGGCGGACGGCGAGGCCGCGGTGATCGCGCCGCCCAGCTCACGGCGGCGTGACCCCGGGACCGCTCCTCAATCGTGTGGACGCAGTTGGCACATCGTGGACAGCTGCCTCCGCGATCGCCGGCGGTTCCGCCGCATGCTCGCCCTGATCCTCGTGCTCGCGGCCTTCACGATCACGCTCGTGGCCATCGCAGGCTGGCCACTGGCAGGCATCGGCTCGATAGCAACGTGCGCCGTGGCACACCGCCGCACGCGACATTTTGGTGCTCCTCGTGGCGTGGTGGAGCGCTAGGCTCCGTTCATGGACGAGACTCCGGACATCAAGCCGCGCAGTCGAGACGTCACGGACGGCCTGGAGCGCACCGCCGCGCGCGGGATGCTGCGGGCCGTGGGCATGGGTGACGACGACTGGGTGAAGCCCCAGATCGGTGTCGCTTCTTCGTGGAACGAGATCACGCCGTGCAACCTGTCACTGGACCGGCTGGCGAAGGCAAGCAAGGACGGCGTGCACGCCGCGGGTGGCTACCCGCTGGAGTTCGGCACGATCTCGGTGTCCGATGGTATCTCGATGGGCCACGAGGGCATGCACTTCTCCCTGGTGTCGCGTGAGGTGATCGCGGACAGTGTGGAGACCGTGATGCAGGCCGAGCGGCTGGACGGCTCGGTGCTGCTGGCCGGCTGTGACAAGTCGCTGCCGGGAATGCTGATGGCGGCCGCCCGGCTCGACCTCGCCAGCGTGTTCCTGTATGCCGGTTCGATCCTGTCCGGCCGGGTCACGCTGTCGGACGGCGGCGAGCGCGAAGTCACGATCATCGACGCGTTCGAGGCAGTCGGTGCCTGCGCCAGGGGCCTGATGAGCCGCGTGGACGTCGGACTGATCGAGCGCGCCATCTGTCCCGGCGAAGGCGCGTGTGGCGGGATGTACACGGCGAACACGATGGCCAGTGCGGCCGAGGCACTGGGTATGTCGCTGCCCGGCAGCGCGGCTCCGCCGGCGACGGACCGGCGGCGTGACGGGTTCGCGCGGCGGTCCGGTCAGGCGGTGGTCGAGATGCTGCGCAAGGGGATCACCGCTCGGCAGATCCTGACCCGGGAGGCGTTCGAGAACGCGATCGCCGTGGTGATGGCGTTCGGCGGCTCCACCAACGCGGTGCTGCACCTGCTCGCCATCGCGCACGAGGCGGAGGTACCGCTCACCCTGGACGACTTCACGCGGGTCGGTGCGCGGGTGCCGCACCTGGCCGACGTGAAACCGTTCGGACGGCATGTGATGACCGACGTCGACCGCATCGGCGGCGTGCCCGTGGTGATGAAAGCGTTGCTGGAAGCGGATCTTCTGCACGGCGATTGCCTGACCGTGACCGGGCGTACGGTCGCCGAGAACCTGGCCGAGATCGCGCCGCCGGACCCGGACGGCACGGTGCTGCGCGCGATGGCCTCGCCGATCCACCCGACCGGCGGCATCACGATCCTGCGTGGTTCCCTGGCGCCGGACGGCGCGGTCGTGAAGTCCGCCGGTTTCGACTCGGACGTGTTCACCGGCACCGCCCGGGTGTTCGACCGCGAACGCGCCGCGATGGACGCGCTGGAGGATGGCACGATCATCGCGGGCGACGTCGTGGTGATCCGCTACGAGGGCCCCAAGGGCGGGCCGGGGATGCGCGAGATGCTCGCCATCACCGCGGCGATCAAGGGCGCGGGGCTCGGCAAGGACGTCCTGCTGCTCACCGACGGACGCTTCTCCGGCGGCACGACCGGCCTGTGCGTCGGGCATGTCGCCCCCGAGGCAGCCGACGGCGGGCCGATCGCCTTCGTCCGCGATGGCGATCCCGTCAGCCTCAACGTCGCGACCGGCATGCTGGACCTCGGCGTGGATGCCGCCGAGCTGGCGGCCCGCCGCGCGGGCTGGACGCCACTGCCCGCCCGCTACACTCGCGGCGTGCTGGCCAAGTACTCCAGGCTCGTCGGCTCGGCCTCCCAGGGCGCTGTCTGCGGGTAACGCAGGCAGGACTGCGCCCGGCGATCCGGCCGGGCGCAGCGGTCATGCCCAGACTTCCTTCAGCACCCGCAGGATGTTGGCGCCCAGCACGGCGCGATCTCGCTGTCGGAGAGCCCCTCTCGGACCAGCTCCCCGCAGATGTTGCCGAAGTTCTCATATTCTGACAAGTTGAATATTACTATGCAAAAGAAAAAGATCTGTGAAATGCGACGTCGGGACGGAATATTGGGTGTCCATACCAAGGTGAAACGTCCGGAGAAGACACTTTGCATTGGGGAGGAGGAACTGGCGCGATAAGCTAAGAAGAAAAGAAGGACGATGAAGCACGTCAGACTGTCAACTACGGAACTCGAACTGGGTTGATACAAAGCTTTGATCCGGCTTCGCCGACCGTAGAGCATGTTGTGCCCAAGCTTAGCCCTCCAGTTCCCGCTGCCCCGCCAGCGCCACCGCCAGCGTCCGCAGTTTGTACGCTGTTCTGAGGAGGGATCCCCATCGCGCCACCCATCCCGTTCCCACTTGAGATCCCAGTGCCGTGACCGGTGTGGCTAGAATCTTGGGGCCGGTAAGAGCTGACGGGCCCTGCGCATCCACTGCATCGAGGCTGGACGGGCGGAGTGTAACGGAGGTGCGAACATGGCCGGTACGCTTGATGGGCTAGTGAAGCGGTTTGTGAACCCGGTGATGAAGGATGCGGGGTTCCACCGACTTCCTGCCCGGAAGTGGTGGATCTCAGTACCGGACGGTCACGCAGTGTTCCCGCGGATGCGGCCCTACATACCGGAGCCGATCGTGATGTTTCATGTCGCAGCAGCGGCGGTTCCATCGGTACTGCGCGATTATCACGACGAGGGCTCAAGCTCGAAACCTGTCGAGTTTGACTGGGGCTTGATCAGAACGCGGCTCAGGGCTCCTGAAGGTCTCCGGGCTGAGTTATTGCCGGGGACTTCACTTTGGGGGGTTAGTCTGGATCGGGTCGACGTGGACGGTCCGAAGATGTTCGACTACTTTCGGGACTTCGTTGTGCCGCGATGGAAAAGCTTTCTCGCACCTACGGTCCTCGCGCATTCGGCGTACGGTGGACGGCAAGACGATTTCGCGATCATGCGTAGGTATGGGGAAGATTTTGGGAGGGTGATACTTGGGGTCGATAATGGCGACCCTCAAGAGTTGGAAGTTGCGATCGATAACCTTATCGCTGCCGGTTCCGATCGAGATCTACTGGAGTGGTTGCGTCGGCGCTTGCATTCCCGTGTTGCGAAGCGTTCCTGAGCTGGCCCCAAGGACCGGGCTGTGAGTATCTCGCTTGCCCGGGCAATAATTTGGGCGGGGAACAGGCCGGGCTGTCTTGTACCGCACCCTAGAAGAAAACGATTCTGTGACTAGTGCATTGTTGGAAAATTTTGAATAAGGTCAGACATGATCATTTCCCTTTGGGCTATCACTTTTTGTGAACGCCTCATTCCGGAGGGTAAGGACGTTGGCATATCGGGTCGACAGCCACGATCGGGTAGCAAGTGGACATCAGGCCAGTGGCAGGCGCTGGTCATTGCGGGATCGGGGACGCAAACAGCCCGGCGGCCATCCTGCGGCTCCTCGCCAATCCCCGGACCCCTCCCGTATCGCAAACCCCTGGGAGCGTGACGTTGGCACGGACACGGCGTGCTTTACAGATCGCTTCTACGGGAACGTCGATTAGCCACAGGTGACCGGCGAACGATCGTTCGCCAGTCACCTGTGGCTGATCGGCGATTCCGCAGGTGGGATGTCCCGGTGGCCAGGCGCGAACTCCAGCACGATCCGCGCATGCCGCCGCGGTACGGCGATTGCCGGTGCCGCGCATCCGCACGCACCGACGTGCTCGACGAGGTCGTGTAGCTGTTCGGCCAGGCCATCTCGGCACGGGAGGCAAGGCCGACTCGTACGTGACAGCCTGCCGAACTTCCGCCGTTCGGCGGAAGGCGCGGGTACGCTGAACCGCCGCAGGCAAGGGAGGCGAACGTGGCCGGGGGGACCGTCGAGCGACTGTACTTTGGCCGCGACGATGCCGAGCACGACTTCGCCGACGGTCTGCTGCGCGAAGGCTTCCTGGTCACCAAAGCGTTCGAAGAGGTTTCGGCCGGCCACAAAAACCTCGTCATCGGCCGCAAGGGCACCGGCAAGAGCGCCATCTGCATGCAGCAGGCGGCGAACGACGGCACCTGCCTCATCACCCCGGACGACGCCGCCGGCGAAGAGTTGCGAAGGTTCGAGCTGCAGGGGCTCACCGGCGCGTCGGCGAAGTCGCTGATCTGGCGGTACGTCTTCGCAGTGCAGGCGGCGCGCCACCTCGTCAGCCACGCACGAGCAGGGCACCGCCGCAGGTTTTCGAAGCCGATCCGCGCGTTGCGGCGGTTCCTCCAGAAGAACGGCGAGCTCACCGACGTCAGCTTCCACGACCGGATCCTGCACGGCGGGCAGGGCCTGCAGGCTTCGCTGTCGCTCGAGGCGTTCGGCGTCAAAGCCGGCTTCGAGCACAAGAACGGCAGTTCGGAAGGAGCCCGCGCGTCGAAGCAGCTCGAAGTGCTCGAAGCCGGGGTCGCACGCGGCTTCCGGTCGCTCGGCTGCGCGGGCCACGACCCGCTGCTGGTCCTCGTCGACCAGCTGGAGCAGGTCTGGTCCAGCGACCGCGAAAGCGACGACCTGGTGATCGGCCTCCTCCTGGCGAGCAAGCGCGTGACCCAGGCCTACGCCGGCGCGATGCGTTGCGTGCTGTTCGTGCGCTCGGACATCTACGACGCCCTCCGGTTCGACGACGCTGACAAGTTCCACAGCGACGAGCTGCGCCTCGACTGGACACCGGAGAAACTCGGCGAAGTAGCGCTGCTGCGGGCCCGGGCCTCCCTCGGCCGCCCGTTGACCCGCGACGAGCTGTGGGGCAAGGTCTTCCCTGCACGGGTGCGCGGCGAGCCGGCCGACGCCTACCTGTTCTCCCGCACGCTGCCGCGGCCCCGCGACGCGATCCAGCTCCTCAACCTCTGCCGCGACGCTGCCCACGCCCGTGGCGCGGACCGGATCACTGAGGCCGACGTGCTGGGCGCGACCTTGCCGTTCTCGCAGTGGAAGCTGCTGGACCTAGCGAAGGAGTACCTGGTCACGGCCCCCTTCCTCGACCGGCTGTTCGTGCTGTTCCAGAACACCGGTTACGTGGTCATGCGCAGCGCGGTGGCGACGCGGCTTAAACCGTTCGCCGAGGCCTTGCACAGCCAGTTCCCGAACTACCGGGACGTCCTGACCGCGGACGGCGTCGTCGAGGTCCTGTACCGCGTCGGGTTCCTCGGGGTGCTCCGAGAAACCGGCGTGTCCTACGCCGGGTCGCGAGAGCTCCCCCTGCAGCCGCAGGAGAACGAATTCCACATCCACCCCTGCTTCCGGCCAGCCCTCGGCGTCGACCGGCCGACGGCTGTGTTGCCGTTCCAGGGGGAACCCCAGATGAATCGCATCGCTATCGGCTCCGCGAACACCGGTGTCGTCGCGCAGATCGTCAGCGGCGACCTGAGGATCAGCCCGTCATTCAGCTTCCGCCTGCTCGACCTCCTGGTCAGTACCTGCCAGCGGCTGCTGCGCACTCTCGCCCGCACCCCGCTGCCCGCAGGAGCACACAGCCAGCTCACAGACCAGCTCTCCGAACTCGTCGCCCAGACGGTCGCGCTACGCGACCGCCCCGGCGCTGAGGACAGCGTCGCGCACGTCTCGAAGGCCGCGACGTACCTCGACGGGCTGGCCCGGCAGCTCGCCGAGTCCGGCCTCGGCAGTCCCCGTGACGACGGGATCGTCCGCGCGCTCCGAGGCGCAGCGAACACCCTGCACAGGGCAATCGGCGGCGACTACCATCCCGCCTAGCGATAGGTAGGGGCCCGATCTCAGCGCTCCGCCGCCGCCGGCGAAACCCCACCCGTCCCGTCGACGCAGGAGTCCTCCGGTGAGCGCCCGAGCGGACACGAGACCACGGAATAGCCCCTGACCAGCCAGTCCGCGGACGGCACGAGGCTCGAGGCGGCCTCCGGTTCGCGAAGCAGATCAGCAGCGCCGCGGGCTGATACCGGCCAGCCGGTAGGGCAGGCTCCCGGCAGCCGGGCCCGGGAAATGCCCGCTCGCCGTGACGACGCGGGCACCGTCCGCCCGTCAGACTGAGCAGGTCCCGTTCAGTCCGGAAGAAGCGACGTCATGACCAACCGCCACCACGCCAGCAACAAGTACTGCGGCCACTGCGACCGCTGGCACTGCCAGTGCGACGGGTGTGGCTGGTTCTGGTACAACGCCTGCACGTTCGGCGAAGCGCTCCGGCACATCCGCCTGCACCAGCTCGACCGGGGATACGCGGAAGCGGTTGCCGGACCACGGCGTGCCGCCTAGAACCCCTCTTGACGGCGAAGCCGGGGGTGGGAGCACCTCCCCACGTCCACTGTGGAATAACCGGGGCCGGGCAGCGTTACACGTGATTGCCGGTGCGGTGGTGTCCCCGGGCTCCACCCACTGCCCTCCCGGACCGCCGAGTCTTCGGCGCCGGGTCGCGCCACTCGCCGAGAGGCGACCCCCGCGCCGGCCTCAAGCCACCCGTCCCGCTGCGCCCCGCCCCCACGGCAGCGCGGGGCGGGCCCATGTGCCGCCTGCTCCTGCCGCCAGGCTCCTAGTGCCGCGGCGGGAGCGGGGGCATCCAGCCCCACCAACCCACCCTCCGGCAGGTGTTCTACCGCCTGGTCAACACTTAACGTCGCGCTGAGCCCGGGGTGCTGATCGCGGGCGGGACACCGCGCGCAGCCGATCCGCATGAACCAAACCGGGCCGTAAATCCCCGAGAACGTGACATTGGTGCGGACACGGCATGCGTACAGATCGTTCCTGCTGAAACGCCGATCAGCCACCTGTGTCTCGCGAACGAACGTTCCCGAGACACACGGGTGCGAACTAGCTTGCGACCGAGCACGTAACCCACAACCCCGAACCGGCGGCAACTTGCTGAGCGATGCTCCTATGCGTCAAGCCGCTTGTGGTTCGGCGGCCGGTGGCGGGGCTGGCAGGGCGGTGTTGTGGCTGGTGAGTGCCTTGAAGACTTC
>NZ_JBITBT010000069.1:0-22625 GCF_044452505.1 Amycolatopsis sp. NPDC051903
CCAGATCGTGCTGCGCTGGCACCTGCAGCTGGGCAACGTCGTGATCCCGAAGTCCGTCACGCCCTCGCGCGTGGCCGAAAACCTCGACGTCTTCGACTTCACCCTCACCGACGACGAGGTGGCCGCCCTCTCGGCCCTCGACCGCGACGGGCGCACCGGCCCGGACCCCGACACGTTCGACCTGGTGTGAGCGCGGTCGAGAGCGGACTGTGAACCGGGCGGGCTCCCCCTCGGGGGAGTCGCTCGGTTCTTTGAACGTATAGGTCCGTCTTGATGATCTCGCTCGCGAAGTAGCCGAGGCTGTTCAACGCTCGCGACGGGGAACTCTCCCTCGATGCGGTAAGGCCAGGCTTGGGTTCGACGCTGACCGCCTGTGCGGCAACATCGACAACGAACGTGCATGACATGGGTGGGCCAGTGCGGCGCTCGGCGATCCCACAATCCTGGGGCCACGGTCGCGGCCAAGGCTCACGCACGGACACTCCGCAGGCCCGGCAACGTCACCCGCGGCCCGGCATCAACTCAGGACAACGGCTTCTGCGCAGGTCACATCCGGGCGCGCAAGGCGACCACGGCGCTGCCAGCCGCTTTTCCCCGCCGAGCTGCAGCCGCGGCCGCAGTCCGGCATCGCGGCGCAGGTGCGGCCCCGAATTGTGGTGGTGCTTTGAGATTGCCGACGGGGCGTCGAGCTGTGCAGAGCCGGTGAGGAGTACGTGACGAGGAGGGAGAACATCATGACGGAAACCGAGGGGGAGACGCCGACGCGTCGCGCAACACAGGTGCGCGTGGTCTCGACATCGTCGTGCGCCGCGGCCGTCCCGATCCAGTCTGGGTCGGCTCGCGCTGCCGTCACTGCTGCAGAGCCAGGAAGCAAACGAGGCTGGGTGGCAGTCGGCGCCATTGCGCTCGGCGCGTTCATCGTCGTGATGACGGAGACGATGCCGGTGGGACTGCTGCCGCGGATCGCCGATGGATTGCACGTTCCGCTGGGCCTTGCGGGGTTGATGGTGCTCGTGCCGGGGTTCAGCGCCGCGGTGTCGGCGCCGCTGTTCTTCCTCGGCTCCGGCCGGTTCAACCGGCGCTCGGTCATCCTCGTCCTGGGTGTGACGGTGCTGGTGTCGAACGCGGTCGTCGCGGTGGCGCCGAACTTCGCCCTGGTGTTGATCGCCCGGTTGTTCTTCGGCGCCACCCTCGGCGCCTTCTGGACCGTGGTCTCACCGGTCGGGCCCAAGCTGGTGGGCCCGGGCGGCGGCACTCGCGCCATCACCATCGTCGCGGCGGGTATTTCGGGTGGGACGGTGGTGGGGCTGCCGGCGGGACAGTTCCTGGGCAACCTCGTGGGTTGGCGGCTCACTTTCGCCGCCGCCGCGGCGGCGACACTGCTCGTCGTGGTCGCGCAGGCGGTCGTGCTGCCGGGTATTCCGCCGGACGGTCGCACGCGTCTACGTGATCTCGTGGGAGTCGTTTCGCGGCGGCCGGCACAGCTGGGGATGGCGGCCGGCGCGGTGGTGTTCGTCGGACAGTTCACCGGGTGGACGTACATCACCCCGTTCCTGATGGACCACACCCATCTCTCGAGCGGCGTGATCTCCCTGCTGTACGTCATTTACGGCTGCGGTGGCATCGTCGGCTCGCTCATCGCCGGATCACTGTTCAAGCGCAACGTGATCGGCAGCTTCGCCGGGGCGGCGACAGTGGTGGCGGCATTGCTCATCGGGCTCGCGACCGCGGGGACTTTACCGTGGCTGGCCGGCCTGCTGTTCGTGCTGTGGGGCCTGTTCTGGGGAATCGTGAACCCGGGAACGCTGGTCTGGATACTCGATGCGGCGGCGGAAACACCGGAGGCCGCGTCGGCCGTCAACGTGACGAACCTTCAGATCGCCCTGGCAGTCGGGTCTGGTCTCGGTGCGGTCCTGGTTACCTCGACGAGCTTACCGACAGTGTTCCTCACGGCCGGCTTCATCATTCTGGCCTCAGCCGTCCTCTCAGCGGTGGCGATGCGGTTCGTGACGCTCGCCCGCAGGGAGTGAAGGGGCGCCTCCTTCGGATTGCTGCGAACGAGAACCTGGCTACCGCGCGGGTATGGCTGGTGTGCCGGCGTCGGCTCGCGGTAAGAGCCGACCGTCGGCTGACGCCGAAAGGAAGAACAGCACGCAGTTCCGCGCCGAAACGCTCGGCCTGCTTGCGCATCTCCTCCATCGAGTCCGGGCCCTGGATACCGCAGCGGGCTGGTGCGGGGGCAGGCCGAGCTGGACGGGGGGACGGTTACGTGGTGACGCGGGGTCGTACGTCTTACCCGAACGTGCCGGGTGTGTTCGCGGCCGGTGATCTGGTGGATCGCACCTATCGGCAGGCGATCACGGCGGCGGTTACGGCGCCGGCGCCCACTGACTTCCCGATTTTCCGACCACCCGAAGGAGAAACCCATGGCCAACACCGTGAAGGTGACCGACAAGACGTTCGTGGACGACGTGCTCACCAGCGAGAAGCCGGTTCTGGTCGACTTCTGGGCCACCTGGTGCGGGCCGTGCAAGATGGTCGCCCCGGTGCTCGAGGAGATCGCGGCCGAGAACGGCGAGAAGCTGACCGTCGCGAAGCTCGACATCGACGAGAACCCGAACACGGCGCGTGACTACCAGGTGATGTCGATCCCGACGCTGATCCTGTTCCAGGGCGGCAAGCCGGTGAAGCAGATCGTCGGTGCCAAGCCGAAGGCCGCGCTGCTGTCCGACCTGTCGGACGTGCTCTGACCGAGCTCGGGCTGTCCAGCTGCTGAGAACCCGGGCCTGCGGGAATCGCCCCGCGGACCCGGGTTCTCGCACGTTCGGGCAAAGTGCCCGTTCGAAAGGTCGGCGCAATCACTCGTCGGCAACTGGGCGGAATGCCGGCCGACGACGTCGCCGCGGATGTGGACGTGCCGCGCCAACGCGATATCGCGCGCGGCAGGGTAGCAGTCGCGGCGGGGTGGCCGCGTGCGCGCTCAACGCGGTGGGAGGTCTCTCGTCCGGCTTCAACGGCACACGCATCGCCACTGGCGGGTGTGAGACAAGGGACTGGAGCCACCGCCTGGCGTCAGCGGCCCAGGGCGTTCTGCAGCTCCTGCTTCGACATGGTCGAGCGGCCCTTGACGTTGCGCTTCTTCGCCTCGTTGTAGAGCTGCTCCTTGGTCGGCCCGCCGGGTCCTTGCCGGTTCCCGGAGCGCTTCCCGCCGCGCTTCTGCGGGCTGGTGTCCTGCGTGGAACTCTTGCTCGCCGACCGCGACTCACCAGACTGCGCCCGGTTCTTGTTGACCGTGCGGGCCGCGATCGCTTCCGCTCGCGAGGTGCTGGCCCCGCGCTTCTTCTGCGAGGACTTGATGTGCTCGTACTGACGTTCGCGTTTCCCGCTCCAGCTGCGTTCCGGCATGACCCCTCCTTCGCTGTGACCAGCAGATACCCCTCCAGCCGGGCCGCAAACCGCCCGTGCTGTGGCGCATGTGGTTCGCGGCGTCACGGCGGACAGGCAGCGAGGAGGACCCCGCGGGCGCGCCGGGTCAGGTGTGGGTGTGGAAGGGCAGTTCGCCGGTGGCGGCGAAGCCGAGCCGGTTGGCGACGGCGACGGCTTGGTCGCCGAAGCGTTCGTAGAAGCGGGCGAGCAGGGCGAGGTTGGTGGCTGTCTGGATGCAGTGGGGCCACTGGTCGCTGGTGATCAGGGTCAGGACGCGGGCGTGGACGGTGTCGATGGTCTGGTCGGTGTCGGCGAGGTCGGCGAATCCGCACGGGCATTGGCGGGCGATCAGCTGGGCGAGCCGGTCGGCCATGCCGGCGGCGGCGTGTCCCATCTCGGCGAAGGCGGGCTCGAGCTCGGCGGGTACGGCGTGGTGGGGGTGGGCGAAGCGGGCGATGCCGGCGATGTGGGCGGCCAGGTCGCCCATGCGCTCGAGCCGTTCGGCGCAGTAGATCACGGCCAGGATGGTCCTCAGGTCATGCGCTTTGGGTGCTTGGAGGGCCAGCAGCGTCTGGGCGTGGTTCTCGCAGTCCGCGCGGGCCCAGTCGATCTCGGCGTCGGCGGCGATGACCTGTTCGGCGAGGTCGAGGTCGGCGGTCAGCAGGGATCTGCCTGCCCGGCGGATCGCTTGCGCCGCGAGGGTGCACATCCGTCCCAGCTGTGCGCTGAGGTGGTTCAGCTCTTGGTGAAAGCTCTCGCGCATGTCCGCACCGTGTCGCTTCCCGGCCCGCTGAACGCCGGCCTCTCGCGGCTTCGCGGCGACACTCGCGTACTGCAGCCCACCGGCAGGCCAGGGGGAGAAGTTCCTGCCGGCGGGTCCGCCGCGCGCCATGCCGCCGCGCCGCGTGACCACGATTGTCGCGTCCTCGCTGGGTGCTGGCGTCGTGGTGTTACAAGATCTTTTGTGGGCTCGTCGCGGCCGAGCGTCGGCGTGGCCCCTGGTGCATCGCTTCGGAGGCGGAACGTGACCGTCTGGGTATCGCCGGGCTCGCCTCGCCGGTGCGAGGATCACGGCAGCGGCCTTCTCCGGCCCACTTCGTGGGACGCGGGTGGCGGCCGCGGCAGGCGGGGTACCCACTCGGTGACGGTGAGGAGGGGAGCGGAGTGAGCCAATCGGAACGCGTCGAGGCGGACGCCGCCGGTTTGGCCGAGGTGCTCAGTGAGATCGCCCGGACGCTGCAGGCCGAACCGGATGTCGACACGACCTTGGCCGCGATCGTGAAGGCCGCCGTCGATCACGTCGACGGTGCCGAGTACGCCGGGATTCCCTGGTGGAGTGCGGTGCCCGCATCCGCACCGTCGCCCCGACCGACGAGCTCGTCTCCGAGATCGACGCGCTGCAGTACCGCTTCCGCGAGGGACCGTGCGTGGATGCCATCGGCGATCACGAGATCTACCGCACCGGCGACCTGGCCGGCGAACACCGCTGGTCCCGGTTCGCCCCGGCCGCCGCGAAGACGGGGGTGCGGTCGATGCTGTCCTATCGGCTGTTCATTTCGGCCACCACCCTCGGCGGGTTGAACCTGTACTCCACCGGGACCGACGCCTTCAGCGATGAGACCGAGCAGAACGGCCGCATGTTCGCCGCCCACGCCGCGATCGCGCTGGTCGGTGCCCAGACCGAAGCCCACTTGCACGCCGCCATGGAAAGCCGGGACGTGATCGGGATGGCCAAGGGCATCCTCATGCAACGCCACGACGTGGACCCTGCGCGTGCGTTCCGCCTGCTCGTCGACGCCTCCCAGCACGGCAACATGAAGCTGCACGACGTCGCCGGCTGGCTCGTTGAACACCGCCGAGACCTCTGACGAGCGGGATCCGGGGGGCGAGGCGAGCCGGTAGGTGTTCACACGGCAGCCGTAGCCGGTCAACCGTGATGTGTCGTTGCTGCGAGACGGTGTCGTCGAGTTCCTGGTCCGGTGGGGCGCGGGTCACCCCGACCGGCGAACCGGCCGTGACCATCTCCACCGGCGTCTTCGGCATTCCCGCCGTCACCGAGCAGCACCCGGTGCACACCGCGCTGGTGGTGGAGATCCGCGCCGAAGCATCCGCGCCGGCCTTCACCCACCGGGTCCGGCCGCGGGTTCAGCGTTTGCGGTCCGGCCTGGGATCCGACCCCGGCGAGCCCATCCCGTGATCGACCCGTGGGTCACGGTGCGGCGATGGCGTCGGTGAACCGCATCGGGAACAGGGCGAGAATGCGCTGCACGGTCCCGGACGTCGGCGGGCGCAGGACGCAGGTGATTCCGCGTTCCACTGCCGGCAGGTAGGCCAGCTCCAGCGTGCGCAGCCCCGACGAACTCAGGAAGGTCACCGCGGTCAGATCGATCACCAGCGTGCCGATCGCGCCGTGCACGCGCTCCTGCAGCATTTCGTGCAGCCTCGGAGCGGTGTGGGAGTCGATGTCCCCGTCGACCCGGACGATCACGGTGTCCTCGGAAGGGCGGTGGGTGCCGAGCTGCAGCGGATGCGGCTGCGCCAGCGTGCTCGGGTGGAATTCGGCGATGGTGCTGATCATGGTGGCCCACTTCTGGTGGCCACACCCTAGGTACAACGCTGAGGGGTGATCGAGGCGATCGTGCGGCCACGCAACAACTGCTGCCCGGAGTGCGGGAAGGTCAGGTACGGCCGGCTGCTTGACCGAACCCCCAGCGTAGTGCATCTGCACTATGAGCGCGCGCCGGCTCTGACCGGGCCGGTCGTAGTGACCGGGCCGGTCGGCCAATCGGGTGATGGGCGTTTGGTTGCCGATGGCGGTAGATCGGGCGGGCGAGGCAGCGACGGATCTCGTTGGTGGTGCTCCCGCCGGCGCGTCGGCCGTCGAGTGGGGTCGTGGATCACGCGGCTGGTCGTGGCCCTGTGCAGGGCGCGGTTCACGGATCTCGAGTACTTGCTTGCTGCGCAAGGGGCGACGCGCGCCGATGCCCAGATCGATCGCACGCACCAGCACGGTGGAGGCGCTTCACGAGCGCCCACCGGCGCGGGCGCGCTCCAGGGGACTCGCCGTGTTGCTGCGGGAGCACACGACATCCGACCCGAGCGACTGAACGGAAGGAGACATCGTAGAAGGCCCAACGAGCGAATCGCGCCGTCCGGCCCGGCCCCGGGAATTCGATGTGGCGGGAGAGCCGATGTGCCATTCGCGATCGTCACCACCCAGCACGCCGTGCTTCGCCGGATCCGGCTCTCTGGGCTCGGGTGGCTCCTGCCGGCCCAGCGCATCCTGCGAGAGGCGCAGGAGCGGTTCGGTCTCGTCAACAACCTGCGTTGAGTTCCCACAGCAGTGCAGCGAGTCCGCCCGGTGCACGGCCCTGCCGGCGCGGACTCGTGAACACCCGCGCCGCCGGTTCGTGGCAACGGCGGAAGCCAGCCTCGCCGAGGCGCTGCCAGAGCGCGTGATCCTCCCCGGTCGCGATCGGGCCGAATCCGCCGATGGCCCGGTAGGCGTCCGCGCGGACGGCCAGGTTGGCGCCGTAGACGTTGGGTTTGTCCCGGGCCACGATGCCGCGGTAGCGGGCGGCGGCATCACGGGTTCCCGGGAACGGCTCGGACAGCTGCGCCGGACCGGCCGACGCGTGCCACCCTCGGCGCGCCCGAGCCAGGTGGCGCTCTGCCCACGCTCCCGCGACTTCGGTGTCCCCGTCGGTGTTCAGCAGCAGGATCTTCGACGGTTCGTGCGCGGGCAGCGCGGCGAGCGCGGTGCGGCAGCCGAGGTCGCGCACGGCACCGATGGTGGTGAACTCGGTGTTCGGCACGACGTGGGCACCGCTGCGCCGGGCGATCGCTGCCGTCTTGTCGGCGCACCTGTCGGCAACGACTACCACGACGCGGCCGATGCCCGCGGGAAGCCGCGACAGCGAGAGGTCGAGGGCGGCCAGGCAGCCGGGCAGGAGCGCGGCTTCGTCGCGGGCGGGCACGACCACGGCGACGGCGTCGATCACCGGCGCCTCAGCACGTGCAGGAGGAACTCCTCGTCGACGTGCTCCACCACGGTCTCGAGGTGCGGGTGCCCGGCCAGGTGCCGGTGGGCTTCGCGGCCGTCGCGGGGTGCCTCCGGCGCCCAGCGGCGCCAGTGTAGGGCCGCTATCTCACCACCGGGTCCGAGCGCGGTCACGGCCCGGTCGATCGTGCGGGTGAGGTCGGCGTCGTCCAGGTAGTACAGCAGCTCGCTGAACACGACGAGATCGACCGGGCCGGCGGGCAGCACGTCCGGCACCGCTCCCTCGTGGACGTCCGGTGTGGACAGTCCCGCCGTCGTCTCCCGCGTGCGGCGCACGGCTTCCGGAACCGGGTCCGAGGCCAGCAGCAGGTCGCAGCGAGCGGCGAGGTCGCGCGTCAGCGCGCCCGTTCCGCACCCGGGTTCGACGACGGTGCCGTAGCGCTCGCGGGGCAGCGCGGCCAGCAGCAGCCCGCGTTTGCGGCTTTCGTACCAGCTGGTGCCGACCTGCCACGGGTCGGGAGCCTGGTCGTAGAGCTCGGCGAACCGCGCGACGGGTGCCGAGCGCGTCGGCGGCACGCGCAGGAACGTTTCGTGTGGCCGGGCGAAGTGGGCCAGCACCTCGGGCGGAAGGATGGGATCTTCGCCGCGGGGACCGGGTTTCAGCTGCGAGGTGAACTCCCGGATGCCGGCGGCTTTGGCCGCCCGCTCGCGCTCGCCGAGCGAGTACGCGCGGGCGAGGTGCCACGGGACGTCCGGTGCATCCGGTCGGCTCCAGTGCCACAGCCAGATCGGGTACGCCCAGCAGTGCGCGGTCACGGGCGCGCCGGCTACCGCGGCCCGCCCCGAGGCTCGGTGATCCGGGTGCGGGTCGTCCGGCCACGGCAGCAGGCAGAGGTCGTTGCGGAGGGCGAGGTCGCGCAGGGCGTCGGTGAGTTCCGCTGTGTGCTCGGCCAGGCCGGAGTCCGGCAGGCCCAGCCAGATCGGCTCCACCTCGGACAGCCCCTGCGCGGCCAGTGCTCGCACCAGCTCCTCGCGGCGAGCGCGGCCCAGCCGGCGGCGTTCGTCCGCGTCCGCGGCCGGGAAGGCGGCTTCGCCATCGGTGGCAACGACGAGCGTCACCGCGGTGCCGGCCGCGTGCAGGTGCTGCACCAGCCCGCCGGCGCCGAGGGTCTCGTCGTCGGGGTGCGCGGCGACCACGAGCGCGCGCTGGAACTCCTTGTCCGGCCACGGCTCGAACTCCCGCGTCCACTCGCTTTCCGGCACGAACGGCCTCACGGGGTCACCTCCAGCACTCGGCGGCCCAGTGCGGCGAGGTCCCGGTCGCCGTGGTGCTGGCGCACGAAGACCTGAAGGTCGGCCAGACGCTGGGAAAACCCGCGGTTCCGGCACATCGGGGCCGGGCCGGTGATGCGGGGCGCGTGGTGGAGCACCTCACGGGCGGCGTGCTCCACGCTCGCGCGGCACGTGTCGTTGAGCAGCACGGGATCCGGCGCGTCTTCGAGCACGGCGGCGGTCGCCGTGAGCAGAGCGTCGGCCGACGCGACCGCGGTGTGCAGCGCACCGAAGTCGGCGAGCTGGTGTTCGTCGGCCCTCTCGCGCAGGACGTCGCGCACCACGTCGAGGACACCGGCGGCGCCACCGAGCCACACCGCCGCGACGCCCGTGCCGCCGAAGACGAACCCGGGCCGCTCGACGTACCAGCCCGGGGGACCGATGACCGCGTCGGACGCGACGGACACGGAGTCGAAGACGACGTCGCCGCTGTCAGAGGCGTCCATCCCGAGCGCCTGCCACGCTTCGGGGTGGCGCACCACACCGGGTGCCCCGAGATCGACCTCCACGAGCCGGTCCCCGGCGGCGACCAAGGCCCGGTCGAGCGTGGTCAGCCCGGAGCAGAACCGGACGGTCCCGGAGAGCCGGCCGCGGTCGAGGACCGCGCCGGTGCCGCCGGACTTCGCAGCCCAGACCCCGTACAGCGCACCGGGTTCCGGCTTGCGGCCGGCTTCGGCGAGGATGGCGACGGCGTCGGTGTGCCCCTCGGCCAGTCGCGCCAACGCGAGGTCGCGCCGGCCGTGCGCGGCGAGAGCTGCCCAGCGGTGCGCGAGCCCACCGTGGCCGGGCACCGGCAACTCGAGCGCGCCGGTGCGCAGCAGCGTGCGCAGTTCGGCCGCCACCCACTCGACGGTCCGGGGCACCGGGACCGGTTGTGCCGGGGGTGCGACGGTCAGCACTGAGGTCATCACGAAGTCCTGTCTGCCGGTCGGTCGATCAGCCGGGGGTCGTCTCGCCGCCCAGTGCGGCGATGACTTCCCCGCTGTAGTAGGAGGAAAGCCGGTCGGCGGCGAGGAAGACGTAGGACGGCGCGAGATCGTCCGGGTGCGCGGCCCGGTTGAACGGTACCTGCGATCCGAACTCCTTCACCTTCTCCGGCGGGAACGTCGACGGGATCAGCGGTGTCCACACCGGACCCGGTGCGACGCAGTTCACGCGGATCCCGCGGTCGGCCAGCGCCTGGGCCATCGAGTAGGTCCAGGCGTGGATCGCGCCTTTGGTGGCCGAGTAGTCGATCAGGGTCTTGTTGCCGCGCAGGCCGTTGACGGATCCGGTGTTGATGATCGCCGAGCCTTCGCCGAGGTGCGGGAGCGCCGCGGCGGTCACGCGGAAGTAGCTGTGCATGTTCACCTCGAACGTCCGGAGCCACTGCTCGTCGGTGAGGTCTTCCGGCGCGTCGACCGGCCACTGCAGCGCCG
Source organism: Amycolatopsis sp. NPDC051903 (assembly GCF_044452505.1). Taxonomy (NCBI): domain Bacteria; kingdom Bacillati; phylum Actinomycetota; class Actinomycetes; order Pseudonocardiales; family Pseudonocardiaceae; genus Amycolatopsis; species Amycolatopsis sp. NPDC051903. The sequence continues at coordinate 10,177 of NZ_JBITBT010000069.1, forward strand.
CGTTGTTCACCAGCAGGTCGAGCCCGCCCAGCTGCTCGACGGTCCGGGCCACCACGTCGCGGCAGTGGCGCGCGTTCGCCAGATCACCGGGCAGCAGCACGCACTTGCGCCCCTCGGCCTCGACGCGGCTCGCGGTGTACGTCGCGTCTTCGTCCTCTTCGAGATAGGCGATGGCGACGTCCGCGCCCTCCTTGGCGAACGCGATCGCCACGGCCCGCCCGATACCCGAGTCGCCGCCCGTGACCAGCGCGCGCCGGCCCGCGAGAAACCCGTGGCCCTCGTAGTCGTCCATTGTGTCCCGTGGCCTCGGCTGCATCTCCTCGGTCAGGCCGGGCGGCTCCTGCTGCTGCGGCGGGCGCTGTTCGTCGGACATGCCATCTCCTGTGCGGTCAGGGGCCTTGGACTCTGCGGTTACCCCTGCGGAGGCAGTCTCAAAGCTGCCTGGGACGCCGGTGTTCGGCTCCGGCGGAGGCCGTCACGGAAGGAGTCCCGAGCCGGGCCCTACCGCGGGGGGAACCGGACGGTGCTCGCGGATCAGTTCGGCACCGCGCTCGTGGTCGTCGTCGGCGTTGTGGGTCAGCACGCCGACGGCCTCGCCGTCGCGTTCGTACCAGACGGTTCATCCGCCGGCGCGGGACACGGGGCAGGCGACGTCGAAGCCGTCGCCCCAGACGGCGTGCGCACGTGGTCGCCGAGACGTGATCAAGCGCTGTTCGGCCGTGCCGGCCGTGGCGGAGAAGACGCAGGCCGCCCGTCCGCGGGGCTGCTGCACCGATTGCGCGAACGCCACGGCTCTCTGCCGTTACGGCTGCGCGTGCCCGGCTGATCAATCGAGCACGGCCGCTTTCGGCCGACGACGCGAGTGCTGGCAGCGGGCCAACGTCCACTGCGTGACCGGGCAGCCGTCGGCGGTCTTGTCCTCCGTCCTTGATCGGCGGCCAGCCGCACCTGCTTGTGGAACTGGGCTCTGGCCCGCCGTGAACGGGCAATCCACTCTGGCCGCGGCGCTGCCATCACCTGAACCGCGCCAACGTGATCAACTACCGGCTCGGTGGGTTCGACATCGAGGCTTAGATGCCCGGTCCCGACCGGTGTGCCTGATTCGGCGGCGCGAGAGCCTTTCTGCACCGATCGGACGGGTGCACATCCCTGACCAATCCGACGTTGCGGAGGTAGTGGTCAGCGTGCAGGTGATCGAGCGCGGCGCAGCTCGCCTGTGCTCGCGGTCGGTTGCGAGTCGTCACTGTCAGAGTTCGTCAGGTGAGTGTGGGTAGCGGTTGCGACGATGGTGCCCAGGAGGCGGGCGGTTGCTTCGGGGTGTGTGGCGGTGCTGTCGGGGTTGGTTTCGCGCAGGTGTGTATTGATGTATCGCTGCTCTGGGGTGGTTGTCCCACGTCGCTCACAGTCCTGGTGCATTGAGGCGATCGGTGTTGCGCAATGCGGAAGTCTGCGATTGCTATTCGGCTGATCGGCCCCGGGTGCCGACGCTCGCTGGTCTGGTGTGTGGTCGATCCGGCGGTGCATCATGGAGAGGAACAGTTGTCGTTTCCTTAACAGCTGAACTGCTGGAAAGAGGTCAACCTGTTGCCCGAAAACAGGTGCGGTGCATAGCGAAGAACTGCAGCGCGGGCCGGTGTCGTGGATCAAGCGGTGAGCACCCGACGCGGCCGTGCGTGGACTCGAGGCGCACTGACCTGATCCGCCACCAGCGACACGGTGCCCTGCCCGACCTGGAAGATGCCCCGCGTCAGCAGCGCAGAGCTGTTGTGCCACGTGTTTCGCCGGCGGCGCCACACCGTTGACCCGGACTACTGATTGACACGCCGATGCCGCGCCGCTCAGTGACGAGGGCCGGCTTCGAGACTGTGGTCTGCGTCCGGGCCCGTGGATGTTAGGAGTTGCGCGGGGTTACCAAGCCGGATTCATAGGCGAGGACGACGAGCTGGGCGCGGTCGCGGGCGTGGAGTTTGGTCATGGCTCGGTTGATGTGGGTTTTCGCGGTGGTCGGGCTGATCACCATGTGGTCGGCGATCTGGTCGTTGGACAGGCCCTGTGCGACCAGGGCGACGGCTTCGCGCTCGCGGTTGGTCAGCTCTTTCAGCCCTGCCCCGGTGCCGGTGGTGCGCGGCTGGGTGACGTACTGGTTGATGAGCTTGCGGGTGATCGACGGTGCGAGCAGGGCGTCGCCGCGTGCGGCGACGCGGATGGCGTGCAGGAAGTCTTCGGGCAGGATGTCCTTGACGAGGAATCCCGCCGCGCCGGCGCGCAGCGCGTTGAAGACGTATTCGTCCAAGCCGTAGTTGGTCAAAACGACGACGTGCACCTGCGCGAGGGCCGGGTCCGCGGCGATGCGCCGGGTCGCCTCGATGCCGTCGATGACCGGCATCTGGATGTCGATGAGCGCGACGTCTGGCAGGTGTTTCCCGGCCAGCGCCAAGCCTTCGCTGCCGTCGGCCGCCTCGGCCACTACCTCGATGTCGTCCTCGGCATCGAGCAGTGCGCGGAACCCGCTGCGGATGAGCGGCTGGTCATCGACCAACAGGACGCGGATCATGACGTTCGGTCCACGGGAAGTTCGGCCTGGACGGTGAAGCCGCCCTCGCTGCGCGGCGCCGCACGCAGGTGACCTCCGAGGACGGTGACGCGTTCACGCATCCCGAGCAGCCCGACCCCGGGGACCGGCGCGGCGTCGGGCGCGGCCGTGCCGTCATCATCGACACGGATGACCACGGCGCCGGGCCGGTAGTCGATCCGGACCGACGCGGTAGCGGCGGCGGCGTGGCGGGCGATGTTGGTCAGCGACTCCTGAACGATCCGGTAAGCGGTCCGGTCCACCGCGACCGGCACCTCGTGCCGGTGTCCCTCGATCGTCAGCGTCGCGTCCAAGCCGGCCGTGCGGGCCTGGTGCACCAGGTCCGGAACGTGGTCGAGCCCGCGGGGCGGGGTCTTGTCGTCATCGCGCAGCGCCTCCAGGGTCGCTCGCAGTTCCCGGGCCGCCTCACGGCCGGCGTCCCGGATGGCCAGCAGCGCCTCCGGCACCTGTTCGCCCCGTTTACGGGCCACGTGGACAGCGGCTTCGGCCTGCACCTTGATCACGGAGATCTGGTGGGTGAGCGAATCGTGCAGTTCCCGCGCGATGTGCAGTCGCTCCTCGTCGGCGCGGCGGCGCGCGGTCTCCTCACGGGTGCGCTCGGCCTCGACCGCCCGGCGCTCGGCCTGCCGCAGGGCTTCCCCCGCCGCACCGGCGGCGATCAGCCAGGCCAGCTCGAGGGCACCTCGGCCCCGTGCGAGCGCCTCGCCCAGGTCGTGCAGAGAGACCAGGACCGCGAACGGGAGAGCAGCGACCATGACTACTGAGGCCGCGACCGTGACGATGCGGTGTCCTGCCCGCACGGCGGCGTAAACCGCGAACAGATACGCGACGACCGGCACGTCGAAACCAACGGCTTGGTAGCCGAGCGCGCACAGCCCGGTCACGGCCAGCACGGTCACCGGAGCCCAGCGGCGCGCGGCCAGCGCCAGACCGCCGGCCACCAGCAACGCATAACCCAGCGCATCGAGATTCGTGGCGGGGCGGTGCTCGGACAGACCGGCCACCAGCAGGGCCGCCGCCACTCCGACGGCGATCGCCCAGTCGATGGCGCGGAGTCGCCCACTGCCCATGCGTGCACCCTAACCGGATGTGCGCGTAGGGCGACTCCTCCGCCCGGACGATTGGCCACCTACCGCACACGCAGTACTTTCGCGACTCCTACGGCGTCGGCGGCAGCGCGAAGTGCCTGCCTCCGCTGGACGACCGGCGGTGGGTCCAGCGGACATGATCGGCGACATCCAGTCGCACGACGAGAAGGAGCTGCTCATGTCCGTGCCTCACCTGCTTGCCGCCGCAGCAGCCGACCTGCCCGGCAGTTCCGGGATGGCCACCCCAGCGGCCGCGCACGCCGTGGCCCAGGCGGCCGGCGTCGGCGCCTACACCCTGACCGCCGCACGATTCTGGGCCACCTCGGCCGCGCTGCTGGGGTTGGCCGGCGCGGTCATCGGCGGGCTGGCCCTGGCCCGTTCGATCCGTCGTATCGGCAACGGCGGGAAAAAGGGCGCTCTTGTCGCACTGGCGTCGGGGCTGATCGCCGCGGTCGGCGGTGCGGTGAACCTGGCCGTCGCCGACGGTGGTCCCGGCACCGGCAACGGCGTGATCGGTGGCGCCTTGGCCCTGCTAGTGGGGCTGATCGCCACGGTCCTCGGCGGGCTGGTGCTGACCCGCGCCCGCCACACCGTCTGACCGGCACGAATCCGAGCGCGGGCTGCTAGCCGGCCCAACGGCGGACACCATCAATCACAGTCCCCATGGGGGCTTGCGGCTTACCTGAAGTCTCGGGACGCGGCCGCGAGGCTGTTGAGGTCAAGCGGGGTGACCTGGTCGGCCACGAGGAACACCGTGCCTTCGCGGACTTGGGCGATGCCGCGTACGAGTAGATGGCGGCGCGGATCCGCCTCTTGGTGAACGCGGTAGCAGACCCGGGTGGTGCCGATGTGGACGTGACCGGAAGGTCGCGCGGCACGTCCGGCGGCGTGTCAGCATATGTCGACGTCCACGTTTCGTCAGCATATGCTGACGGCAGGACGCACGTGGGCTGGTCCTGGCGGGATCTCGCAGTGCGGCTTGGCATCACCAAACAGACTCTGCACCGAAAGATCACCATCGCGGGGAGGACTGATGTTCCGAGGCGAGCACCCTGAACTGGGCCGTGTGGTGGGCAATGCATGCACACTGGCCCGCGGCCTCGGACAGGTGCGCACCGGTAGCGAGCACCTGCTACTCGCCCTCACCACGGGCGACGGCACTGTCGCCGGTGTTCTTGCCCGGCACGGGGTGACGACGGCAGCAGTCCGGCGGGCGGCACATCTCGCCGAGCCCACCGGGGCGGGCGCGGCGGCGGATCGGGAAGCACTGGCCGCGCTGGGAGTCCGTCTCGACGCACTGTCCCGGCCGGACGGCGTCACCTTGCTGGATCACCCGCCGGCGCGGGAGCCGCTGCGTCCGCTCGGTGTGGTCGCGGCCAGGCGGCGATGCGCGCGGATGCACCCACCCCTTGGCGTGGACGCCCAAGCCGCCTACGAGGCAGCACTTCGTCTGGCGCTCGCCCGTCGCGAACGCGAACACCGGCCTGAACACCTTGCCCTCGCGCTGCTCGCCCTCGACCCGGGCGTCGCCTGGATGCTCGCCACCGCGAACGTCGACGCGCAGGCGCTCCGCGCCACCCTAGGCGCCGTTTTCCGTTCACCGCAACGGAATCCGCTGCTCCACGTCGAGCGGCGGCTGGGGCAAGGAGGGCGCCGTCGCGACATCGTGCGTCGCTATCAGCGCACAACAGGCCGCGCCGCCACCGCCGGCCCGGCCCTCGCCGCAGTCATCTGCGGCTGACTCACAACCCTTTCAAGGCCTCACCCGGCTGGTCGTCCATGGCATGCCGTTGCGCACGCGGATGGCCAGGTCGCCGGCGTACTCGAGTAGCTGCTCTTTTTCACGGCGGCATGGGGGCACCGACAACGTCAGTCTGCTGGGCCGGGGGAGTGTCCGGGCCTGGGTTTCGGATTCGGAGCGTGCTGGATCTGGATGCGCGATCGCCTGGGTGCGCCGCGGTCGGTTGTAGTCCCAGGGGATGGACTCGATGAGGCTTGCTCGCCATCTGCTGGACCCCTGGGGTTGAGGAAAGGGGGATATCGAGGCGGCGGCTCTGCCAGTCGCGCGTCGGCCGGACGTCACCTTCGGCTGTGAACGGCGCGGTTCGCTCTGTGCGCATTGCGCTTGGCGCCCAGCGAGCCGCCGTAGGTGCTGCGACGTCCGGCTTTGGTCAGGGCCCGAGCAGGGCGTGCCGGGCCTGACCGGACAGCCAGGCCCGATAGTCCTTCTTGGACCATCGCTGGTGGATCACCAGTGCGTCGTAGTGTGCCGGGTCGTTGAAGATCCACAGGATGTCGGTCGCGCGATCGGTGTCGAGCCCGGGGGCCAGCGGGCCGGTTGCGGCGGCGTGTTCGACGACCATGCGGGCGCCCGCGCGTCGGTTGTTCTGCACCGTGTCCCACAGCTCGGCGATTTCGGCCGTCTGGTCTGCCGCGCGGCGGACGACCTCCACGATCCGCGCGGCCCGTGCGTTGATCAGCGCACAAACGCCCGCGTAGGCGTCCAGCACGTCCGCCGGGGTCGCGGCGTCCCACACCGGGCGAAACCAGGGCCGCTGGGCGACCGGCACGGGCTCGTCGTCTCCGGCGAGTGTCTGGTCGAGGACATGGCGTAGCAGCGCCGGCTTGGATCCGAAGGCGGCGAACGCGGTCGGGCGGGCCACGCTCGCCGCGGTCGCGATGTCGTTGAGCGACGTGGCCGCGTAGCCATGGGCTGTGAACAGTTCGCGGGCCGCGGCGATGATCGCCTGCCGGGTCTGCCGGGCGTTCTCCTGTCGCAGCGGTGAGCGGTACCGCCGCCGGGGGCCCTCGGCGGGGCTGTCCTTGACATCGTCCATGATTCGGCAATACTAACATTCTGTTCATTAGACGCTGTCTATCGAATGGAGTGGTCATGTCCCCGATCACGCCAACCCGTCCTCACGTGCTCGGTCCCACCGACGGGCAGTCCTGGTGGTTCCTCGGCAGCCTCGCCACGGTCAAGTGCGGCGGCGCCGATACCAGGGGGCGGCTCACCGTCGCGGAGTTCGTCAACCCGGCGGGGTTCGCGCCGCCGTTGCACCGCCACCACGTCGAGGACGAGATGTTCTACGTCCTGTCGGGCACCGCCCGTTTTCGCTGCGACGGCGAGGAGTTCGCCGCGGGCCCCGGCGACTTCGTGATGCTTCCGGTCGGCTTGGCGCACACGTTCGTGGTGGGGCCGGACGAGCCACTGCGCGCGTTGCAGATCACCACACCCGGTGGATTCGAACACTTTCTGGCTGAGGCCGGCGAACCCGCCCGGGCGCACCGCCTGCCCGGCATCGGGGAGCCGGACGCGACGCGGCTGGACCCGGCCGCCATCGGCCACGCCTCCGCGCGCCACCACGTCGAGATCCTCGGGCCGCCGCCCTGACCTCCAGACCACGGCTTGGTGCGGCTGTCGAGATCCTGGGTGGGGCGCCGGGCCGATACCGCCCTTGGCGGGCATGACCGTCGGCGGCGGACTGTGAACGTGGACGTTCCCTCCGAATAAAGGGTGAGCACCCAGGGAGCCGTCTCGTCACCGCGGCCCTCGCGCAGCGCGCGGGCGCGGTCGTTGTGCCAGTCGATGCCGGTGTGGATCTGCTCGACGGTCAGCCCGGTCAGCCCGCCGAGGGCGTCGTCGTCGATGCGCCGGTGCTGGTGCTCGATCTGAGCGAGGCCACGTTCTTCGCTTCGGCCGCGTTCGCCGTCCTGGTCGACGCCCGGTAGCACGCAGGCGACGCGACCCGCTTGTGGTTTGGTCGCCGGATCGTGGCCATTCGCCGCATCCTCGCGCTCGCGCGCGGGTATGCGAGGCCTGACCGAAATGGCCAACGGCGACGATCCATGGAGCAGGCCTCGTCAGTCGCCCGTCGAGGTCCCGTCCGCGTGTTCTCGACGTGGTCTCGGGACAGAGAGGGCGTGGAACGCCGTGAAGGGCGCTCCCCGCAACGGGAAGAGCGCCCTTCACGGTTCTCGCCGGGTTCAGAGCGAGGCGTAGAGCGCCCGCTCGAAATCTGCGTACATCTGTAGCTGCCCCGGCGAGACGAACGGCAACGACTGCGAGTAGATCGCGCCGGTCACGCCACTCGCCGGGTCGACCCAGAAGTGCGTGTTGCACAACCCCGCCCACGCACCGCTGCCGGGTGCGCGCATGCCTGGCTCCTGCGCGGTGGTGAGCAGCAGGCCCCAGCCCCACTTGAGGCCCGGGCCGAGGTCGAGCTCGTGCGTCGTAGCCGGGTCCGCGGTCGGGATGTGCGCCGGGAACTCCATCTCGCCCACCTGATCGGTGAACGCCTCGTCCACAGTGGACTTCCGGAGCACCTCGACCCCGTCGAGCGTGCCGCCACCGAGCAGCATGCGCTGGAACTTCAGGTAGTCGCGCGGTGTCGAGTAGAGCCCGTGGCCGGCGGTGTAGTACTCGGGCTCGGTGGACAGGTCGATCTCGGTGACCGTCCACGTGCCGTCCTCATCCTGGACGTGGACGGGCACCAGGTTGGCCCGCTGCTCGGCGTTCGGGACGAACGTGGTCTCCGCCATGCCGAGCGGGCCGGTGATGTTCTCCTTGAAATAGACGTCGAGCGACTTGCCGGACGCGGCTTCGACGACCCGGCCGAGCCAGTCGGTGTTGATGCCGTACTCGAATTTCGCGCCCGGGTCGGCCACCATCGGCGCCGTGAAGATCACGGTTTTGCCGGTCAGCACGTTCGGCGTGCCGGTGGCCTGCTCCCATTTGACGATGTCGTCGTTCCAGAACCAGTAGCTCAGGCCGGTCGTGTGGGTGACCAGCTGCGCGACAGTCGCACGGCTCGCGGGCGGGCGCAGCACCGGGTTTCCGCCGTCGAAGCCCTCCAGCACCTGGACCTCGGCGAACTCGGGCCGGTAGGTCTCGATGGGGGCGTCGAAGTCGAGCTCGCCGCGGTCGCGCAGCTGCAGCGCGGCCACGGTGCCCACCATCTTGGTCATGGACATGATCCGGAAGTGCGAGTCGGCCGAGACCGGCTCCGGCGCCCCCGCGGCGCGAGGTCCGGCCGCGCCTTCGTAGATGATGCCGTCACGATCCGCCGCGACGGCGACGACGTTGGGCGCGTGCCCAGCGCCGACCGCGTCTCGTAGCACTCGGTCGATAGCCGAGGTGTCGATCGTCGAAGTCGAGCTCACCGTTGAGTTCTCCTCATCACGGGTTGTGGGTCTTGCCGGAACGACGGCCGCGGATGCGCCGCCACCCATTGCGCGCTCGTGAACGGAGCGTGCCTGCCATCAGGACGATGGCGCTCGGGGGTTCCGCGGGGCGGGTGCCCCGCGCAACCGCGGTCTCCTCACACCGCCACCGCGAACTGCTCGAACATCCGCCGGCTGACGTCGCCGGCGAGTACCCGGCCGAACTGGGCGATCCGCCCGGTGAGGTGAAGGCAGTGGTGACTCGCAGCCGCACCCCGCCTGGCTGGCCTCGGCGACCAGCACGACGTCCGCCTGCGTCCGGGCGCCACCAGCGTCCTCGCCCCGGGCCGGCGACGCGGAGCCCGTGCGCGCCGGCGTCGAGCCCGGCGAACGAGAGCCGGATCGGGCCGGCGGCCACCCGCGCCCGGCCGCGGTAGCGGTCGTCGCCGAGGTAGCTTGGTGAGCTCCGCGCCCGGACCGGGCAAGGAATCGTCATCACCGCTTTTCCCTTCGTGGCGAAACGGTACGCGCGCGCCAGCTCCGGCGCACCCAGCGCGGACAACAGCCGGCGCCGGTAGGACGGGCGAGCCGTGCGGGTCCTCGGCGGTGTCGACGAGCTCGCCGGCGAGCGCCGCCGCCGGTTCAGCGAGGGCGTCCGCGTCGCCTCCGGCTTCCCACACCATCGCGAGTGACCGCCCGGTCGGACACATCGAAGGCCGTGAGCACGGCCTCCTCCACCTGCCCACCGGACATCCGGACCCGGATCGCGACGCCGGCGAGCGCGAAGTCGCCGTGGCGCCGGGCGACCTCGGCGAACGCGAAGCCGTGCCCCGCACGCGCCAGTGGGAACCGGACGGCGGCGAGCACGTCCTCAGGGCCGAGGTCGCTCGACTGCGCACCGTTGAAAAACCAGGGGCCTGCGACGTCGCACTGGCGAACGCGAAGAAGCTGTCGAGCCAGTGAGCCCGTGTTTTACCGCGACGGCTCCGGGCAGAGCGAGGGCGTCGCCTCGGCGAAGCGACGATCACGTGAATTTCCGGCCTTCTTCGCGGGATTCTTTTTGAAGAGTCACCGAGAAATACGTGTGTATTGCGCGCGGCGAGGGGGGTATCGGGGGCTTGGTGGGTGGCCGTCGGGGACACCCATGATGTGCAAGGAGTGACTGTCATGGCCACCTACTCGTTGGCCGCCGTCGATATCGGGCGCGGCATCTCCGACGCCTGGGGCAGCGTCGCGGCCTTCGTGCCGAAACTGGTCGCTTTCCTCGTCATCCTCGTCATCGGGTGGCTGATCTCGAAGGCGATCGCGAAACTGGTCGACAAGGTCCTGCGCCGGGTCGGGTTCGACCGCCTCGTCGAGCGCGGCGGCATCAAGACGATGCTGGAGAAGTCGAAGTTCGACGCCTCCAACCTCATTTCGAAGCTGCTGTTCTACGCGCTGCTGCTGATCACGTTGCAGATCGCGTTCGGGGTGTGGGGCCCGAATCCGGTGTCGGCGCTGCTGACCGCGATCGTGGCCTGGCTGCCCCGCGCGGCGGTTGCGGTCATCATCATCGTCGTGGCCGCGGCCATCGCCCGCGCCGTCAAGGACCTCATCTCCGGAGTGTTGTCCGGCGCGTCCTACGGCAAGGTGCTGGCCACGATCGCCTCGGTGTTCATCTGGGGGCTCGGCATCATCGCCGCGGTGAACCAGATCGGGATCGCCACCACCGTCACCACGCCGGTGCTGGTCACCGTGCTGGCCACCATCGGCGGCATCGCCGTGGTGGGCGTCGGCGGTGGGCTGATCCGGCCGATGCAGCAGCGCTGGCAGCGTTGGCTCGACCGGGCCGACGACGAGATCCCGCGCGCGGCCGGACAGGCCCGCCAGCGGGGCCGCGAAGACGCGGCCGCCCGCTCGGACGCCCCCACTGAGGCGTTCCGCTCGCCGTCCGGCACCGCCACAGCGCCCGCAGGCGGCACTGCCACACCCCCCGCCCGATCGACAGAAGGCGACGTCCCTCCGCCCGGCACCCGGCGCTGAACGCCGCCGGCGGCTTCGCCGGGCCTCACCAGACCCGGTTGAAGCCGCTCAGGCCAGCGAGGGCAGACCAGTCTGATCGTCGGTGAGCGGTCCGGATCGGTGCCCGCGGGCGAGCTGGCACACAGCCAGCAACCGCAGCTGAAGCCACGACGCCGCGGCCCAGCCGGCCGCGTCGACGGCGGGCGACCAGGCACGACCGGCATCCTGCTCGACCTGCTCGATCAGCCCGCGGGCGTACGACGCCAGCAGGACCGCGGCGGCCACCGACGCCGAACCTTCCACCCCCACCACGAGGATGTCGCGCACCGCCGCGGCGTGCTGATCCACCTCCGCGGCCAACGCCGGAACCGCAGCCATCGCCGCCATCCCCGCCACGCCCAGCTGATCGGCCAGATCCGCCAGATAACGCCGAGCCCGGTGCTCGAACCATCCACTCAACACCCGAACACGGTAACGCCGGCCGAGAACCGTCGGCGTGTGTCGCGCGGCTCACCTGGCGCAGGACCGCGGCGACGTCTCCGGGCTGCGAGAGATCGTCGAGTTCGTGTCAGGGGGGTGTGGTGCTGCCGCGGGCGAGACAGATGTCGAACCAGGCCCGCTGAGAGAGCCGCAGCGCCCGCCGCGGTGACCAGAAGGCTCGTTTGCCCGGCAACGCGACGTGGGTGTCAGCCGACTCGGCGAGCAAGTCGCCGTGTTCGCCCACGCGGTGCAGTACGTCATCGGCAGTGACGGTCAGCTCGGCCGGCGTGCGGCACGCGCGGACTTCGGCCCACCTGATCGCAGCGGACACGGTCGGAAAGGCGCGGCCGCGCAGGGAGTACGGTGCGACGGTCGTCTTCGCCGGGTGGTTCTGGCTCCAGTCGATCAAGACCCGGTTCGGGTGCAGGTTCTTCGCCATCTTCGCCACGACGAGCTCGGGCAGCTCCTTCGCGAGCTGCTCGGCGACCGCTTTGGCGTAGGCAGAGGTCCGGTCGGGTTGGTGGGTGCGGACTCCGCAGTAGATCTGCAGGCCTTTCGAGCTGCTGGTCTTCGGCAGCGGGATGAGCCCGTCGGCGGTGAGGACCTCGAGCAATCGCTCGGCGACGCGGGCGCACTCGACCACTGTGGCGCCTTCGCCGGGGTCGAGGTCGAACACGAGCCGGTCCGGGGACTGTCGGGCGGGGTCGGGGCCGACGGTCCACTGGCGGACGACTGAAAAACAGGGACTGAACCGGATGGTTGGGCTGAGGGCATCGTCGTGCGTCCTCGAGGGATGGGAACCAAATACACCAGAAAAGGGGCCGTTGTGGTTGTTTCCGCTGATCAGTGGAAACAACGACATCCTTGGTGGACCTTCGGTGTTCGACCCGGCTGTCGAAGCGACTGACAGCGGGCCTCGCCCGGCCGGCGACCCGTCCGCGTTCCAGGCAAAAAGGGAGGGGAGGTTCTGGTCTCTCTTCGCGGGCGATACTGCCGGTGGTAGTGGGGAGGGGGGGGGGGGGGGGGGGGGGGGGGGGCGGGGGCGCGCCGGGGGGGGGGGGGGGGGGGGGGGGCGGCGGGCGCGGCGGCGGGCCGGGGGGGCACGGCCCCGCCCGGCCCGCCGC
>NZ_JBITBT010000070.1:0-22395 GCF_044452505.1 Amycolatopsis sp. NPDC051903
GTTCTGCTCGCTCAAGACGTTCCTCCGGATGTTCGACCGAGCACGGGCTCGGTGACGGGATGGGGTTCCTCGACCTCGGCTGCCGCCGGTCAACTTCTCGGTGGTAGGCCGCAAGCGGCGGCGGCGTGCCCACCGCGACAGGGCTAGTTGTGGCCCAGCGGTGGTTTGAGCCCGTATCGGGCGATGAGGTCCGGCAGCCAATCGGGGGTGGCGAACTCCAGCCCGTACTCGGCCGCGAGGCGCGCCATCTCCCCTTCCGCGGGCGGGCTGCCCGCAATCAGGTCGGACAGGTCGTGGAAGAACCCTTCGAAGCCGCCCGGGGCGATCACCTCGATCATCCGCGCGGGCGTCTTGCCCGCGTTCCACATCGTGTGGAGTTCTCCGCGTGGCTTGGTGATGTAGCCACCTGCGCCGAGTACGGCCTCGCGGTCGCCTGATCGGAAACCGATCTCCCCCTCGGTCACGATCGAGTACTCGTCCTCACGGGTGTGCAGGTGCGGAGCGACCAGTGCACCGACGGGGAAGGGGTGTTCCACGATCGACACAGCACCGCCTGTGTCGTGGCTCCAGAGCTTGAAGGCCACTCCGATGTCTCCGAGATCCCCCGCCTTTCCCTCTCCCGGTTGCACGATCGTCAGTGGCGGAGGCGTTGTGTCGCCCATGGTGATTCCCCCGTTGTCATCGATGTGACTTGCTGCCGGCGTCGTCCGGCTCGACCCGTGGCGAGGCCGGGTCAGCGGGTGCGGCTTCGCCGTCGCGAGCGAGCTGGGCGATGAAGTACTCCGGGTCGTCCGGGTCGAAATTCCGTTCGGTGGTCTCCACCGGCATCGCTGGCTCCAATCACCATGGGGGCAGCGGCTTGTATCGTTGGTCGCCGTCGTCACGTCGATTGGCGTGAACGAAGGGGCGAATCTTTCGGGGGTCGGCGAAAACTTGCCCTGAAGGTCCCCATCAGGCGCCTATCTGTGCAACGCAACTGTTCGCGCCGGGTGCCTCGCTGCCCGCGATCCGTGGCGCGCCGGTACGGCTGTGGTGTTGTCGGCCGGTGTTGCCACGGCCGCGCTGGGTGCGTCGCTCGGCATGCGGGTCCCGGTCGGGCCGTCGTCGTGCCCGCTCTTTCGGCTTCGGGCGCCGACTGGTCTGGTCCGCACCGCGGTCAAAACTCAGGATTTCGATCTCCGGCACGTCGCAGTGGACCGGCTGATCGCCGCCGCGGACTCGCCCGAACGGACCCTGGCCGCCATCGGGTCCACTTTCCGCGGTGCCGGGAGCGTCGAGCTGCTCAGCGCACGACTCGGAACACGCCCCATGCCGGCCGAGCCGATGGTCGCCAGGCGTGTGCGGCCCGGCCAGGTTGCCGGAGTCCCGGCGCTCATGGGACCGGTCGTCGAGCCGGATGAGCCGCTTCGCGTCGTTCTGGCCGCCCGGCTACCGCGCCTCCTACGATCTGCTTGGATGGTCGAGGACGGCTCGATCGTCGGCCTGCGCTTCACCCACTGCGGAGACGGCTCACAGTTCTCCGGACGCTACACCTGACCTGCGAGCCGGTCGCCCACACCCCGTGCGCCCGGACCGGACTCATCGCGCGCGGGCGCAAGCCTTGCTCCCATAGCTACGGTTCGCCTTCTACCGGGAGGCGGAGTGGGCGAAGCTAGTGCTCGCCTGCGTTGTCCGTGCTGTGGTCGCCGGGCATGGTGGCGTCCACGAGTTTCTGCGACGGCGCCGCGACGTGGCGGGGTTTGCCGAAGAAGCCGATTTCGCCTTCGGTGTGCATGCGTTCGATCATGTGGGGGTAGTGCAGTTCGAACGCGGGGCGTTCGGAGCGGATGCGGGGCAGTTCGGTGAAGTTGTGCCGCGGCGGGGGGCAGGAGGTGGCCCATTCGAGGGAGTTGCCGTAGCCCCAGGGGTCGTCGACGGTGACGATTTCGCCGTAGCGGTAGCTCTTGAACACGTTCCAGATGAACGGCAGCGTGGACGCACCGAGGATGTAGGCGCCGATCGTGGAGATCGTGTTCAGGGTGGTGAACCCGTCGGAGGTGAGGTAGTCGGCGTAGCGGCGGGGCATGCCCTCGGCGCCGAGCCAGTGCTGGACCAGGAAGGTGCCGTGGAAACCGATGAACGTGGTCCAGAAGTGCCACTTGCCGAGTTTCTCGTCCATCATCCGGCCGGTGATCTTCGGGAACCAGAAGTAGATGCCGGCGAAGGTCGCGAAGGCGATCGTGCCGTAGAGCACGTAGTGGAAGTGCGCCACCACGAAATACGTGTCGGACACGTGGAAGTCGATAGCGGGGGCGGCCAGCAGGACGCCGGTCAGGCCGCCGAGGAGGAACGTGACCAGGAAGCCGACAGCGAAGATCATCGGTGTCTCGAAGGACAGCTGGCCCTTCCACATCGTGCCGATCCAGTTGAAGAACTTCACGCCGGTCGGGACCGCGATCAGGAAGGTCATGAAGGAGAAGAAGGGCAGCAGCACGGCGCCGGTGGCGTAGAGGTGGTGCGCCCACACGGAGAACGAGAGGGCCGCGATCGCCAGCGTCGCGAAGACCAGGCCCTTGTACCCGAAGATCGGTTTGCGGCTGAACACCGGGAGGATCTCGGACACGATCCCGAAGAACGGGAGCGCGATGATGTAGACCTCGGGGTGGCCGAAGAACCAGAACAGGTGCTGCCACAGGATCACCCCGCCGTTCGCGGGGTCGAACACGTGCGCGCCCAGGCGGCGATCGGCTTCCAGGCCGAAGAACGCGGCCGTGAGGATCGGGAACGCGAGCAGGATCAGGATGCTCGTGACCAGGATGTTCCAGGTGAAGATCGGCATCCGGTACATCGTCATGCCCGGCGCCCGCAGGCAGACCACGGTGGTGACCATGTTGACCGCACCGAGGATCGTGCCCAGACCGGACACGATGAGCCCGGCGATCCACATGTCCGTGCCAGGGCCTGGAGTGTGGGCGGCCTCCGACAACGGCGTATAACCCGTCCAGCCGAACTCGGCCGCGCCCCCTGGCGTCAGGAAGCCGGAAATGACGATCAGGCTGCCGAAGAGGTAGAGCCAGTAGGAGAACGCGTTGAGCCGCGGGAACGCGACGTCGGGCGAACCGATCTGCAGCGGCAGCACGAAGTTCGCGAACCCGAACAGGACCGGGGTCGCGTACATCAGCAGCATGATCGTGCCGTGCATCGTGAACAGCTGGTTGTACTGCTCCTGCGACAGGAACTGGAGCCCGGGCCGGGCCAGCTCCGTGCGGATCAGCATCGCCATCGCGCCGCCCATCATGAAGAAGGCGAACGCCGTGACGAGGTACATCACACCGATCTGCTTGTGGTCCGTCGTCCGCATCAACCGAAGCAACGCCGCGCCCTTCGTGGAAGCGCGCGTGGGATAGGGCCGCGTTGCGATCGGGCGAGGCGCGACGGTCCTCATGATTTCCTCCTGCTGGATGCTGGACTGGCTGCTTCTTCGATCCCGGTTCGGAGTGGGGAACCGTTCGACGGCACCGGTCCGGCCTGATCTTTCGTGGAGCACTCACCCTGTCGGACCGCCTCCGGTCCGGACCCGGTTCCTGTCGGCACCGAGCACGGGCAGCCAGCCGGTTGCCGTGCCGGAGAAGCCCGACATACCGCAGACGTGGACATCAATGGGCTACAGAGTCGTACCGCCGCCATCCTCGCGCATTGCTGCCAGCGGCCGTTGCGTATTCATTGCTGGCAGGAATGCCCGAGCACCTGCCAGCCGGTAGCGACATTACCGGCTGGCAGGTGCTCGGGGGATATGGACAACTACCTGGGGTTCGACGCCGATGACACCGCCGGTGCCGGTCATGGCGACTGAGCGATCCCGTGGGCAGACCAGACGGGCCGGAGGAGATCTTCAGCAATCCGCCCACCAAGCCTTCGGGTGACCTGAAATCCTTCTCTGGAGGCACTTAGTGCCGCTGTGATTGTGGTGCGACCGGTTCGCGTGGAACGGAGTCCCTACCTGCTACACGATGTGGTCCGGGGACGCCTCAGCCACCTGCGGGCCAGCCGCTCCATTCGGCGTTGGCTGGGCCCGGGGAGGAGCCGGTAGTTCAAGGCATTGCTCAGAGGACATGTCTGGCGGCCGGTTCCACGCCGGTGACGGTGGGGGCGCGAACTCCAGGTGGCAGGAATGCGAGGAGACCCCCGCCGCCGCGATGCTGGACGGGCTCCCGCCACCCGGGGCGCGCGGTTTCCGGCCACTTCGCCGGCCGTGCGCCCCCGACCAGCTCCGGACCGGAAGGTGGCGTGTGATGAGAAACTTCGACCTGGCCCCTGTCGGACGCCCGGCGTTTTCCTGTTGCGCCACCGCTTAAGCCGCCCTCGTCCCGCACGTTTCCCCGGCAGTCGCCGCGTTCAGGCCGTTCGTCGTGCAACCCGAGCCGAATCCGTATCGAACGCAGGTGGCGAACGCGAACCTCGAACTGGTTCCCTTTGCGCGCCTGGCGCCTGACCCTGTTGCTTCGGCTCATCGTCGATGGCCATCGGCGCGGCGGTGGGCAAGTTCGTTCAGGAGCCGTGAAGGCATAACAGGGGCTTGCAAATGCAGAAGACCTTCAACGGAGAGAAGGTGAGGCGACATGACGCCAGGATCGTCCCACGCCCGGACGGCATACACCGCTGGCACTGGAGGGAAACCCGCGCTCACATGACCACGTCGGAGACCAGCGGACGAGTCCTGGTCGGCGGACGCAGCTTCGACCCCGAGTCCGCCGCCTGGGTCCGAGAATTGAGCCCTGGCAGCGCGAACTTCGAAGATGTCTGCCGCAGGCTGTACGCGATGCTCATCAGGATCGCCAGGAGGGAGGCCGCTCGCAGGTCTTCGGCCACGCGGATCAGTGGCCCCGAGCTCGAAGACCTGGCTCACCAGGCCGCAGCCGATGCCCTCATGTGCATCACCCGCAAGATCGGCGAATTCCGAGGCGATGCGCAGTTCACGACGTGGGCCTTCACATTCGTCATCCTCGAGGTCGCAACGAAAGTCGGCCGACACGTCTGGCGGAATCACCGTGTGTCTCTCGACCAGGACGAGACGAACCGCGCATGCGCGGCCGTCGGCGACGAACCGCCCCACCAGGTGGAAGCCATCGAGCTCCGAGCCGCCCTCACTCACGTCATCGAGAACGTGTTGACCGAGCACCAGCGCCGTGTCTTCGTCGCCGTGGCGATCGACAGAGTCCCTATGGGAACCCTCGCAGCGCGACTGGGCACCAACCGCAACGCCATCTACAAGGCCATGTTCGACGCCCGTCGCAACATCCGCAACTACTTGGTAGCGAACGACTTCATCGCGTGACCAAGCACAGGCGCGGAACGCCGATCCGAGCGACCGATCTTTCCCGGATGGAGACCGCTGCTCATACGGCCGCAACGGTCGACAGCCACGACAGCGAACCGGAACCGACCACACTGGACAAGGAACGCGGCCCGTCGCCTCCCTGCAGGCCTGTTGGCAAGGCCCCGGCGGCGAGGTCGCGTTCGTAACTGCGGCTCGTGAACGCCCATCACCGCGGCAGCTGGGCGCGAGCCGCGTCCTTTCGTAGTTCCCGATGAAAGAATGGCCGCTAGGCCCGCGAAAGCGCTGCCGCCGCGCCGTGCGACCCGGTCCGCGTCGCCCGCGCGACGCCGGCGGCAACCGCGACACGGACGGCACACACCTCGACGATGCCGCAGACCTCCTCCTTCGCCTCCCCTGAACAGGTGGATGTCTCTCGACGAGGAGCCTCAAGGAGGCGCGCCGGCGCCGTCGACACTCGAATCCCGAGAACGAGATGAGAACCGCGTAGTGGCAAGATGCGACCGACGTTCCTCACGATGGAGGGCGACCATCGCCGCAGTGGCGCGTTCGACGGACTGCACCGCGGCTACCAACGTGTACCTGCGGCCAGCACGCGGACGGTGCGCTGGTCTTCCTGCTCGGCCGCAAGCTTGACCACATCGGCGACGCCCGCACCGCGAGGGCCCGCCACGAGTCATCGTGAACCCCGCGAACTCTTGGTGTTCACGCGCGGGCAGGTCGCCGCCGTGTGGGCGGGTAATCGCTTGATCCGTGAACGACAAACACTGATTTCCTGCATCCGGATCAACGCCGAAGTCGCCCGTCACGCTGGGCTGGCCGTGCCGAAGGACCGCGATCTTCACCGGTCCGGTCTCGAGCCAGAGGTCGCGGAAGTCCTCGCCCTGCTGCCGACCTGGTCGTCATCGGCCTGCTTGGGTTGGGTGTCCGTCGCCGAGTCGGTGGTCTCGTACGTCGTCGCGGATACCTTGCGCAGTGCGGGGCCGGCCTCGTCGGACTGGTCCGGGGCGTCGACGTTATCCGTGCTGACCTGGGATGCGGGGTTGTGGTCATGGAGGGGTCCGCGCATAGTGAGAACACGGGTGGCGCGGGACCGGCGTCACGGAGATCTGCGGCCCTTTCGACCTTCGGCGTTGCCCGAGGGGACGGGATCGTGGCGGTGCCACGACCGTCCGGAGGTCTGCGCTGTGGAGACGATCGGTCACGTGGGCAAGCGCCGCGATGGCGCGCGCGCCAGCGTGAGCATGCACCTCGATGACCAGGCCGCCTGTCGATTCGCGCTCGGGGACATGGCACTGGAGCTCGAGCCGATGCGGCCGCAGTCCGGTGGCAACGGCGGGTTCTACGAGGCGTTGCAGGTCTTCGCCGACGAAATCGGAGCGGGGTTCCGCACGCTGGACTACGACGCGGTAGCCGCGGCCTGGCCCGATAAGCACGCCTTCGCCAGGGCCGGCTGGACGGTGTATCAGCGGATGGCGTACCTGCCCGAGCGGTTCAGGTCATCAAGGGTTCGCCCTTCAGCGAGCGGTTGAGCGAGTCTGGTGAGGAGGCGGCGTGGCTGCCGCCGGAGCGGAGGCCTGATGGTTACTCAGCGAAGCGACCGGATCGCCGGGGAGCAGGCGGCGCTGCGGCGGGTGGCGACGCTGGTGGCCCGGGCGGCGGCGCCAGAGGAGGTGTTTGCCGCTGTCGCTGAGGAAGCCGGGCAGCTGCTGGGCGCGCACCATTCGTGGATGACCCGGTACGACCCCGATGGCGCGGCAAGGTTGGTCGCTACGTGGAGCAGCACCGGCGCCGCCGCCCCCGCCGGGACTCGATTGAGCCTCGGCGGGCGGAACGTGCGCACACTGGTGTTCCAGACCGGCCGTCCCGCGCGGATCGACAACTCCACCGACGCCACGGGCCTCGTCGCCGACCTGGCCCCCGGGTTCGGTTACGGCGTGGCCGTGGGCGTGCCGGTCAGCGTCGAGGGCCGCCTGTGGGGCGTCATGGTCGTCGCATCCTCGCAAGGGGAGTCGCTGCCGGTCGATTCCGAGGCCCGGCTGGCTGGGTTCACCGAGCTGGTGGCCGCCGCGATCGCCAACTCACAGGCGCGGGTGGAGCTGCGTTGGTTCGCCGGGGAGCAGGCGGCGCTGCGGCGGGTGGCGACGCTGGTGGCCCGGGCGGCGCCGCCGGAGGAGGTGTTCGGGGCGGTCGCTGAGGAAGCCGGCCAGTTGCTGGGCGCGCACCATTCGTGGATGACCCGGTACGACCCTGATGGCGCGGCAAAGTTGGTCGCCACGTGGAGCAGCACCGGTACCGCGGTCCCCGCCGGGACCCGGCTGAGCCCGGGCGGGCGGAACGTGTACACGCTGGTGTTCCACACCGGCTGTCCCGCTCGCATCGACAGCTCCACCGGAACCTCGGGCCCGGAGTGCGATATCGCCAGCGAGCTGGGCGTGCGCTCGGCTGTCGGCGTGCCGGTCAGCGTCGAGGGCCGCCTGTGGGGCGTCCTGGTCGTGTCATCCACACAAGAGGAACCGCTACCGGCGGACACCGAGGCGCGGCTGGCCGGGTTCACCGACCTGGCCGCGACCGCCCTCGCCAACGCCGAGGCCCAGACAGAGCTGGCCGCGTCCCGGGCTCGGATCGTGACCACCGCCGATACCGCCCGCCGCCGGATCGAACGCAACCTGCACGACGGCGCCCAGCAACACCTCGTCTCCCTCGCCCTACAGCTACGCGCCGCGCAGCTGACCGCGCCCTCCGAGGCCGGTGAGCTGATGCGGCAGCTGGACGAGGTGGCCACCGGGCTGGTCGAGGTCCAGGAGGAGCTGCGCGAGATCGCCCACGGCCTCCACCCGGCCATCCTGGCCGAGTACGGACTGCCCTCCGCGCTGAAGGAACTGGCCCGCCGCTCGGCGGTCCCGGTCCGGCTGGATGTCCGCGTGGAGGGGCGGCTGGCCGAGCCGGTCGAGACCGCCGCCTACTACGTGGTGGCCGAGGCGCTGACCAACGCGGCCAAGCACGCGCACGCCACCACCGCCGAGGTCCACGTGGCCGCCAGTGAGGGCCTGCTGTGCGTGCGCGTCCGTGACGACGGCCGCGGCGGCGCCGACGGCACCCGCGGCTCCGGTCTCACCGGCCTCAATGATCGGGCCGAGGCCCTCGGCGGCCGGATGGCGCTGCACAGCCCACCCGGAGCGGGCACCACCCTTCAGGTTCAGCTCCCGGTGGAGCCGGCCCGCCCCACCGCGGTGCGAACGGCAGGGCCTGGTGCCTGAAAAGCGTGCACGAGGTGCCACCGTGGTCGTGTTCGCTCTGAGATCAGTTCAGAATGAGGTCGGTGTGTCTGCGTCGTGGGTGGGAGGCGTCCACGATCGTCAGGGTGCGCGAGGAGATCGTGGCCGACGGGTTGTGGGCTCGGCTTGAGCCGCTGATTCCACCGACATGACCGCCGCCCTGACCTCGGCGGGGCTCGACGCCGCCCGCATCCACACCGAACTGTTCACCGCCCTCGACGCCATCAACCCCGGCCTCGTCGGACAGACCACCAGGCCCCCGCACACACCATCCGGCCCGCCCGGCACCGGGCCGAAGGTGACCTTCGCCCGCAGCGGCGTCTCGGCTCCCTTCCGCGGTGGCACCCTGCTGGACTTCGCCGAGGCGTGCGACGTGCCCGCCCGCTGGAGTTGACGCACCGGCGTGTGCCACACGTGTGTCACCCCCGTGCTGTCGGGCTCCGTCGACTACGCGCCCTCGCCCCTGGAGTCGCCAGCCGCCGGCGCTGATCTGCTGCGCCACCCCACGCGCCGACCTCGTCTTGGACATGTGAAAGGAAACCCTCCGATGAACTGGGCCCTGCAAGTCGTCACGCTCTCGGTCAGCGATGTCAACAAGGCGCGGGAGTTCTACACCGACCGGGTCGGTTTCACCCTCGACGTCGACTACCACCCGCGCGACGGCTTCCGCGTCGTCCAGCTCACCCCGCCCGGCTCGGCCTGCTCGATCCAGCTCGGCACGGGCCTCACCGACGCCGCTCCCGGTTCGGCGCGCGCCATCTACCTCGCCGTCACCGACGTCGAGGCCGCCCACCGCGAGCTGGCCTCACGCGGCGTGACCACCGGCCCGCTGCGCCACAAGACGGACGCCGACCCCTGGCAGGGGCACTGGGAGCCGGGCCTCGCCCCGGACCGCCGCGACTACGCGAGCGCGTTCGACTTCGCGGACCCGGACGGCAACACGTGGCTCGTGCAGGAGATCGGACACCGGCCGTTGTGGCGGCGGGAAAGTCTGAAACCCCCTTGCCGACCACGATCGAGCGACGATGCCCTCGCACGACAATTCACGCGGGCAGATTCGTTGCTGCTGTCAGCTTTGATCAACCTGTCGTCGGGGGTTGACGCGCCAGCGTTGCTGCCAGTGGATCAGTGGCATGAGCCCGACCAGCAGTTCCCGGCCGGATTCGGTGAGGGCGTTGCGGATCTCGACCGGGGTGGTCGGGATCACGGTCCGCTCGACGAGGTTCTGGGTCTGCAGCTCCTTGAGTCGCACGGCCAGCAGCCGGTTGGAGATGCCATCGACCGCGTGGTGCACCTCGCCGAACCGCTGCGCCCCGCGGGCCAAAGCCAGCAGGATCGCGGCGCTCCACTTGCGACCGACGAGCTCGATGCTGTGCTGGAACTCCCGGCACGACTCGTCGTCGATGGTCCCCACGTCTCGGAACATCGAAGCTTTGCTGGTCACTTACCAATAGTGACTCGCTTACCTCGTGTTTGCCGCTCGTGATGTCCCTGCGGATCGTGGGATTCGGTTCACGAAGGAGTAGCACCATGACCGAACCGAACACAGCGGAGCGGACCGTGACGTTCGGGGTGAACGTCGATCCGGTTGTCGTGCCCGCGCGCGAGTTCGTTGCCGTGGCACGGGCGGCTGAAGACAGCGGGTTCGGCCTGATCGGCATCCAGGACCACCCCTACCCGGCGTAGTTCTACGACACCTGGACGCTCATCGCGTACCTCGCGGCGAACACGCGCTCGGTCGCGTACACGCCGAACGTGGCCAACCTCGGTCTCCGGTCGCCGACGATGCTCGCGAAATCCGCTGCCACGCTCTCGCGGCTGCTCGGTGGTCGCCTCGTCCTCGGGGTTGGCGCCGGGCATCCGGAGGGCCGATCCCGGCGATGGGCGGCTTCGACCGGTCCGGGCCGGCGATGATCGACTACGCGGAACACGTCCGATGCCGTAATACCGGATCTCCGAGGCCGCCCGGCTAATGCCGACCGGGACAGCGTCGTCGACAGCCCCACCGCGCGCACCCGCCCCCGCCGGTCGGCCTGGCCGAGCACCAACGTCGTCGGCCGAGACGGGCTGCCGGTCACGCCGAGCACGAGGGCGTCGACTTCGTCGTAGTGGCGCACCTTGACCCACCCGGCGCGGCCACCGCGCAGCGGGTAACGGCTGGCCAGCGGCTTCGCGACAGTCCCGTCGATGCCCACAGCGGCCCGCTCAGCGCTGATCCACTCCCGACCCGGGCGAGGTCGAGGGTCGAGAGCATCAGCTGCACGCCGGCGTTCCCCGCGCCGACCACCGCGGCGAGCCGCTCGCGCCGCCGAGACAACGGCCACAGCCGCAGGTCACGGCCGCGGGCACCGAGCAGGTCAAAGGCCACGTAGCAACGCCGATGCCCTCGGCGCGACGCCGTGCCGGACCGCGGCCGAGCGCCGCGAAGTCCAGCCGGCGCTCGCGATACGCGCACAGCTCGCCGTCGAGCACCACCCGGCCCAGCGCGGCCGCCGCCTCGATGATCCCGGGAACCGGTCGATGAGGTCACCTCCGGTGCGGGACTGGAGCATCCCGCCGGGCACGTGCACCACGCACCGCCACCCATCCAGCTTCGGCGAGTACTCGAACGCGCCGGTGGGCAGCTCGGCGGCCGGCTCGACGACGGCTAGCCGCAGCGGCAGTTCCGGCACGGGCACATGTCCGTCGTGGATCCCGCTGACCAGCGGCGCAGCCGTAAACCGACGTGTCTGCGACCGGGACTGTCCCCACCCGGCAACACCTGCCCGCAAGCGTCGCTCCGATGGAGCAACCGGGCCAAGAGAAGCGAGGTCACCAGCCTGCCGCGGCGCAGGTTCATCATCACCATGTAGGTCGGCTGCTTGAACGGCTCGTCGAGTTTGAGCGTGCGGTGCCGGTAGAGCGGCAGGGACTTGTGCAGGCAAACGGCAAAGCGTAGACACTGTGGATGGGGACAGGCGGGGCCTTGACGGGCCGGGATCCGCCCGACGCGGTTCTGCTGCAGCAGAGCGCGTGCACTCGGGTGACCCGAGTGTGGCTGCCGGGGCGCGTCTCTGTTGTCTGCAAGGAGCCGCTGGGGCCGGATGCGCAGCGGCGGCTGCAGCACGAGGTGGCGATCCTGGAGCGGCTGCGCGGCGTCACCGGAGTCGCGCAGCTGGTGGACGCGCCGCGGTACCCGGGATCGATAGTGCTGGTGGACGCCGGTGACATCACTCTGGCCGAGCCTGCCGAACCACTGGTTATCGATGAGCTGGTCCGGCTGGCCGGCAAGTTGGCCCATGCGGTCGCGGGAATGCACCGCCGCGGAGTGCTGCACCGCGACATCACCCCGGCCAACATCGTCATCTCCGGCGACGGAGACCCGTGCCTGGTGGGTTTCGCGCTGGCGACGTCGTTCGCTGAGATCCGTCCCGAGTTCACTCCCCACAGCGAGATCGTCGGGTCGCTCGCCTACCTCGCCCCCGAGCAGACCGGGCGCACCGGCCGGTCGGTGGACCAGCGCGCGGATCTGTACGCGTTGGGCGCGACGCTCTACGAACTGGCCACGGGCCAGCCGCCGTTCGGCTCCGGCGACCCGCTGCGCCTGACCCACGATCATCTGGCGCGGGTGCCGGTACCGCCGGTCCAGCTGAACCCGGCGGTGCCCGCTCCGCTGTCCGAGATCGTGATGCGGCTGCTGGAAAAGGAACCCGACCACCGCTACCAGTCAGCGGAGGGCCTAGCCCACGACCTGCACGAGGTCCGCGACGCCCAGGCGCATCCGGCGGCGGCTCGGGTGCGCGTCGGCGAGCACGACGTTCCGCCGCGGCTGCTGCCGCCCTCACGACTCGTGGGACGCGAAGCCGAGGTGGCAGCGCTGGAGGCGGCGTTCGAGGCGGCGCTGGCCGGCCGTTGCCAGGGTGTGCTGGTCAGTGGGACGCCGGGAGTGGGCAAGACCGCGTTGGTCGATCAGCTGCGGCCGGTGGTGACGGGCCGGGACGGCTGGTTCGTGGCCGGCAAGTTCGACCAGTACCGGCGGGATATCGAGTTCAACGCGGGATATCAGGCGTTCCGCGCCTTGGGGCGGCTGTTGCTGGCCGAGCCGGAGGACGCGCTGGCCGCGATTCGTGAACGGATCGTCGAGGCGGTCGGGGCGAACGCGGGTCTGTTGAGCGCGGTGGTGCCGGAGTTCGCGGTGCTGCTGGGGGTGCCGCCGGATGCGGGGGATCCCCTGACCGCGCAGGCGCGCATGCAGCAAGCAGGTGTGCAGGGGCTGCGGGCGGTCGCGTCGCGGAACCGGCCGGTGGTGGTGTTCCTCGACGACCTGCAGTGGGGTGGGCGCACCCCGCTCGGCTTCGTCGATCTCGTGCTGTCCGATGAACCGGTCGAAGGCCTGTTGCTGGTCGGCGCCTACCGCGACGTCGAAGTGGACGCTGCGCATCCGCTGACCGCGTTGCTGTCCCGGTGGCGCGAGCAGGCCGGCGTGCGCTGGCTGGGGCTGGACAACTTGGCCGTTCCGAGCCTGGTCGCCATGGTCGCGGAGATGCTGCGCGCGGATCGGGCCACCGCGGCGGGCCTGGCCGAGATGATCAGCGAGCGCACGTCCGGCAACCCGTACGAGACGGTGGAGCTGCTCAACGCGCTGCAGCGGGAGGGCGTGCTGGCGGCGACGGCCGCCGGGTGGCGGTGGGATGACGCGGCGGCGCGGGCTCGGCTGGGCCAGTCCGAGGTGGCCGGGCTGCTGGCGGCGCGGGTCGCGGCGATGCCGCCGTCCTCGCGGGCGCTGGTCGAGGCGATGGCGTGCCTGGGTGGGCGAGCCGAGGTGAGTCTGCTGCAGACCGCCACCGCCGCACAGGCGGGCGTGGTGGACCAGCAGCTGGGGCCCGCCCTCGACGAGGGCGTCCTGGTGATCGAGCCGGGGCTGCGGGAGGCCGTGCGGTTTCGCCACGACCGCACCCGCGAGGTCATCCTGAGCGGGCTGGACCCGCCGCGGCGCCGCGCCCTGCAGCTGGCGATCGCGCGGCGGTTGGCCGGGCTACCGGAGCTGTTCGCGGTGGCTGCCGAGCAGTACCTGCCGGTGATCGACGCCGTCGTCGATGCGGCGGAGCGCCGGCAGGTGGTGGGGCTGCTGCGCCGCGCCGCCGACCAAGCGGTGTTGATCGGCGAGTACACACTGGTGAACGCGCTGCTGGTCGCCGCGCTGCGGCTGATCGGCCCGGGGGAGACCGCCACGCTGATCCAAGTGCACACCGGCCGCCACGCTGCCCTGTACAGCCTCGGGCGGCTGGACGAAGCGGACGCGGAGTACCACACGATCGAGCGGCTGTGTCCCAGCACGATCCGACGCGCCGACGCGACAGCGGTGCAGGTGCGCAGCCTGACCCACCGCAAACGCTTCACAGAAGCTATCGATCTGGGCCTGAAGTCGCTGCGCGCGTGCGGGATCACCATCCCGGCCGCCGGCCAGCTCGCCGCCGATCTCGACCGCCGGTACGAGTACCTGTACCGGTGGCTGGACACCGACACCGCCGAGGATCTGGTTCGGCCGGAGATCACCGACCCCACGCTGCTCGCCGCGACCCGCCTGCTCGACGCGACCCTGCCGCCGGTTTCTTTCCTCGCCGACCACACCAGGCTCGCCTGGCTGTGCCTGGAAGCCCTGCGGATCTGGCTCGAGCACGGACCCGGACGTACCCTGGTCTGCTCCGCCTGCTTCGCCTCCTACTACACCGTGGTACAGCGCGGCAACAGCGCCGGATATCGGGCGTTGGGGCGGCTCCTGGCGTGGGGCGAAGCTCGCGGCTACGAGCCCGAGACCTCGTACGCGCACTACTACTTCGCCATCCTCAGTTGCTGGTTTCAGCCGCTCGAGAACGGTGTCCACGCCATTCTGCGTGCCCGCGAGGGGCTGATCGCAGGTGGCGACCTGGCGTACGCCGGCTACACCTATCACTCGATCGAGTACTTCTTGCTCGACTGCGCGCCAACCCTCGACGACCTCGTCGAGCAGCTGGAGGCGGGCGTCGCCTTTGCCCGGCGCACCGGCAACGAACAGATCGGCCAGGTGCTCGACGGTCACCGGTGGCTGGCCGGTGTGCTGCGTGGCGGAAGCTCGGACGCGATTGGCACGGCGGATCCCACCGACAGGTACGCCGACAATCCGATGGCGCTTCTATACGCGCATCTCAGCCGGGCGCTCGCCGCCGCCGTCTTCGGCGATCCGTTCGGCTTGGCACAGCACACCGCGGCGGCGATGCCGCTACTACCGGCCATCCTGGGCCACTACTCGACCGCTGTGGCCCGCCTGCTGCGTGGGTTGGCCTTGGCCGGGCAAGCCCGCAACACGGCCGGTGACGAGCGCGCCGCTCTGCTGGTGGAGCTGGACGAGACGACGCGGTGGCTGGCTGCACGTGCCGCGGACGCGCCGGACAACTTCCTGCACCTGCAGCGGTGGCTGGAGGCCGAGCGGGCGTGGGTGGTGGGGGATGTCCGGGCTGCCGAGCTGGCGTTCGACGCCGCCCGCCGCGAGGTCGCCGGCCGTGCGCGGCCCTGGCACCGGGCGTTGATCACCGAACGCGCAGCCCGCTTCTATCTGGCCCGCGGCCTGGATCGCGTCGGTGGTGAGCTGCTCGCCCAGGCCCGCCAGACCTATGCCGCCTGGGGTGCGAGCGCGAAGGTCGACCAACTCGACTGGGCCTACCCCAGACTGCGGCCACACTCCGACGTGACCACTGGGCTGAGCGGAGATCGGCCCGCTCATCTGGCGCAGCAAACGGGCCCGGTCACCACCGGCACCCTGGACCTGCTGGGCATCCTGGCCGCCTCCCAGGCCCTGAGCTCCGAGACCAGCATCGAACACCTGCGTACCCGCGTCGTCGAGGTCCTCAGCGCGATGACCGGCGCCACCGGTGTGCAGCTGCTGCTGTGGAACCCCGAAGGCCACGACTGGCTGCTCCCCGCTCCCGACGGCGCCAGCGACACCGCCCAGATCCCAGATACGGCCCCCAACGCTGCCGGGGAACCCGTGGTCCCGCTGTCGGTGCTGCGCTATGTCCAACGCCTCAGGGAACCGGTGCTGGCCGCCGACGCCACCGGGGACGACCGCTTCGCCCGTGACCCCTACTTCACCGACCTCGACCGCTGCTCCCTCCTGGCCGTACCCATCCTCAGCCGCGGCAGCCTGCGGGCGGTGTTGGTGCTGGAGAACCGGCTCATCGGCGCCGCGTTCACCGCCGAGCGGCTCGACGCGGTGAGCCTCATCGCCGGGCAACTGGCCGTCTCGCTGGACAACGCGCAGCTCTACGCCGAGCTGACGACCTCACGTGCCCGCGTCGTCACCACCGCTGACCAGACCCGGCGGCGCATTGAACGCGATCTTCACGACGGCGCGCAACAACGACTGGTCTCCCTGGCTCTCCAGGCCCGCGCGGCACAAGCATCCGCACCTCTCGACGCCACTGAGCTCCGAGCCCAGCTGGACAGCCTCGCCATCGAAGCCACCACCGCACTCGACGAACTGCGCGAACTCGCGCGTGGCATCCACCCGGCCGCCCTCGCCGACGGCGGCCTGCCCCCCGCACTCAAAGCCCTGGCCCGTCGCTCGCCGATCCCGGTCGAGCTGGAGGTAACCATCCCGCGGCGGCCACCCGAACAAATCGAGATCGCCACCTACTACCTGGTCGCCGAAGCCCTGACCAACACCGCCAAACACGCGCACGCCAGCATGATCGGCGTCACGGTCGACACCACCGACCAGGAGACCGGCGACGTCCTACGCGTCCGCGTCCGCGACGACGGCCGCGGCGGTGCCGACCTCGCCCGCGGCACCGGCCTCGTCGGACTCAAAGACCGGGCCGAAGCACTCGGCGGCCGACTGGTGGTGCACAGCGCCCCCGGCGCCGGCACCACCCTGCACGCCGAACTTCCGCTGTCACACACCCACAAGGCCCCGGACTCCCGAGGATGACCTGAGCCGCAAGGTGTGGCTTGCCGCTGGCCACGGTGAGCGGGGCCGAGCCGCACCTCGTTGCCGAGGTCGGCCGCCGCGGCCGGGTCACTGACAGTCACGGCAGGCGGGTTGTACGTCGCCAGAGGGGTTCGTCGCCGCCGGCGCCGGCGAGTTGGCCGAGGCGGAGGGTGCTGCGGGTGACCTCGTCCTGCATGCAGGCCAGGGCGGGCCGGCATTCCTGGTTGAGCGGCCAGGCCTGCTCGCGGTCGAACGACCAGCCCCGGCGCGGGCTGCCTCCGGCGACTGGTGCCAGCCCTCGAGCCGCGGTTGCCAGACGGACAGCAAGCCGCGCACCTGTGCGAGGACCGTCATGATGACGTCGGCCCTGGTGCTGCCCGCACCCGGTCTTCTGGGGAGATGTCCGGGCCGGTGTCGCGCACGATGCCCCGGAGGTTGCGGAACTGTTCGTAGTGCTTCAAATGCATGAAGTCCGAGCCCAGGCCTGGTGGAGTGCTGTGTGCGGGCTCTTCGCCGGTCAACAGCTGGCGTCGGCCTGGAGCATCTGCTGAAGGCCTACCTTCTGCTCACTGCATCCGGCGCTGGTCATCGACGCGTCGCACTGGCCGTCGCTCTGCGCGCAGCCGGGCACGGCGAACACTCGGGCATCGACGCAAGCCGCGCCGAATCCATCGGCTTGAAACAGACGTTTGACTATGTCACGGCCCAGACCCACGATTGCCGTCCCCGACGCGGCGTCCGATCATCATCGACAGCTCAGCGTCGACCGTTCGCAGGCCGTGGAGACGGGACCTGTCCACTGCGCGGTGACGGTGCCCCACCGCCAGACCGGGTTCAGGCGTCGATGGGGTCCCAAGCCGCTCGACCGTCCTGGATGCGGACGTGGCCAAAGGGCACGTCCGCGAAGTGGATGCCGAAGCCGATCGGGTCGGGTTCGGCAAGTTCGGCGACGAGGCTGTCGCGGAGGTTCGTCGCGTGGTGGTGGTCGTATCGAAGGCGTTTTCCCACAGCGGGCGGGTGATCTGGAGCGGAGAATGAAAGGCGTCACCGAAGTCGATCACCCGCTTCCCGCCCGCGTTGATGACGTAAGCGCCGTGTCCGACGTTGTGGCCTGGGCTGAGCATGACGGTGACGCCGGGAAGATCGCCTCGCCCTCGGCCACGGTGCGCACCTGCGGCTGCATGACTTTGAGCATGTCACCCGTGCCCTGCTCTTCGGCGAGGTGACGCTGGGCCCGTTCGGGTTCGGCGACCAGGTATTGGGCCTTGGTGAAGGCGGGCCCGTCGGTGTCCGGGGCGGGGTGCCAGGCCCAGCCGACGTGGTCGGCGTGCAGGTGGGTGAGCGCAACCGCCTCGATGTCCGCGGGGTTTCGGCCAGTTGTTGCACCAGCCCCGATGCGTGCAGCTGGGCAGCTTGATGCGCGAGTACCGCGCCGTCGCTGACCAGGCCATCGAGTCGGCCGAGGTGAGCATGTGCCGATGCGGGCCAGGCCGTCGCGCTTCGCCCCGAACCCGTGCAGCCGGATCCCGCGCGCCCACAGCGCGGTCACGATCGCGGCGATCTCCGCGGTCGAGTCCCGCCGGCACACCGAACCCAACCCGACCAGCCGTTCCTGCGTCAGGTCGATGCCGACGGCTACAAACGTACCCATTGCCTTCTTCCCGACTCGCTCTGGCCCGGCGGCAAGTACGGCGCCGGCCGCCGCGACAGGTGCCTACGTCGGCGTGCTCGGCGCGGTGCGCGTCAGGGACCACAGCAGGGGGATCGCCGTCCGCGGTGCCCATCCGATGAAGTGGTGACTTCAGACCCTAGTCTGCCGAGGCTGTAGCTGCGGACGATGACCTGAGGGGACTCCAACCGGCAACGCTTGCGGGAAGGCGATAAGGAGGTCGTCATGGCGGGAATTCGCAGAATGAGTCTGGATAACCCGGAAGAGGTGCGGCCCTTCCAGGATGGGCGCGGCCAACTGGAGATGGTCAACCTCGACGAAGGCGCGGTGGCGCGCGCAACGTTCAGGCCCGGCTGGCAGTGGTCCAAACATGTGAAGCCAATCGCGGGAACCGAGAGCTGCGAGGTGCCTCACAGGGGCTACGTCATTTCGGGGCGCATGACTGTCAGGATGAACGACGGGGAGGAAGCCACGTTCGGGGCTGGCGATTTCATGATCATCCCGCCAGGACACGACGGATGGGTCGAGGGCGACGAGCCGTGCGTGGTGATCGACTGGCAAGGCATGACTGACTACGCCAAACAAAAGGCGTGAGCAGGCGAAAACCTGAGGCGACCGAGCGGCAGGTACATCTCCACGTGCCGCAACCATCGGCCGCGATGAACCCCGAGGTAGAACCTGGTCTCGTGCGTCGCTGTGTAGGTCGAGGCGTGGAAAGTTTCAGGCACGGACCTACACCCCCCTCCATGTGATCTGAATGTCATGCCGTCTCATGGCCATCTGTTGCCGATATCGGCCAGGGTTGTCCGCGCGGGACTCGGCCATGGGCGGGTCCCGTTCGGCGGCCCTGAACATGCGAGAAGGCCCCGGCCGCCGCGACGACGGTCCGGGGCCTTTCTCCAGCCGGTCAGCTGGTGATCAGTATGACCATTCCCAGCCGAGGGAGCACCCCAACGGCTACACCGGAATAACGCCGGTCACAACCCAGGCGGCGAACGCCTCGCGAATGCTCGGCATCCAATACGTTCGGTCCACTTCCCACGCGTCACGACGTTCCGCATAGGCATCGGCAAAAACTTCCGCGACAGCAGCGGCTTGCGACAGCGCGAACGCCAGCGCCTCGGGGCGGCAGTCACTCGAAGGTCTCACGCGCAGGCGGGCCGAGGTCCACCGCATACGGCTCGCGATCCCGGGAGGCATCGTGGGCGCGGTCTGATCGAACCATTCGGCCGTTGCCCCGCGGACCGCGTCTCGCTCGCAGGGGTCCGTTTCGGAGGGTGCAGCAGTCATGATCGATTTCTCTTTCTTCGGTCTTCTCCGCGGGAAGGGTTGCCCAGAGAGATGGGCGCGGGTGGAGCTGGCCGATCGGGGTCGTCTCCTACCGGTCAGCTGGTGATCAGTACGACCATTCCCACCCGAGGACGCCGTCGTGGAAGAAGCCCGAGGGCGTGGTCAGCTGGAGCTTGCCGCTCGCGTCCGGCGTCGCGAACGCGATCTGCCCCGTGTACGTGTGGTTGGGCGCGTACGTCGACGGCAGCTCCTTCGTCGACGTCAGGCACAGGTCGGTCTCGGCCTGGTCGGTGACGCCGGAACTGCCGGTGGTCGAGAACGCGTACGGGTTGATCAGGCCGGGCAGCAAGTCGAACGCGCCGCCGCCCATCGCCACGTCCTTGTCGACGGCGGTCTTCACCGTGACATCCAGGAGCACCGTGTGCTTGCCCGGCTCCCGCTTGCTGTACGGGTCGCACTTCGGGTCGACGGTGATCTTCGTGATCCAGAAGTCGACGGCCGTGGTGGTGTCCGTGTTGGTGATGCCCGCGCGGTCGCCGACCTTCTTCGTCAGGTACGAGGGCGACTGCGAGGCCGGCGCGGCGGCGGCCGGGGAGGCGGCGGTCGTCACGCTCGCCGGCGCCGGCGCGTTCGGGAAGCTCGGGGTGGTGGGCGCGGCGTTGGTGCCGCACGCGGTCAGACCGAACGCGGTCACCGCCGTTGCGGTGAGCAGGAGGAAGCGCTTGGACATGTCGTAATCCCTTGATCAAGTGTGCTGGTGGTAGTTGGAACTTGAGGCGAACGTGTTGCGGACAGTGCTCACCGGCTCGTGTGGTCGTGGGCTGATGTCACGAGGCGAGCCAGTCGACGTGCTCGGCATCGGTGCCGGTAGCGAAGTAATGCAAGGAAACCCTTCGTGGAAGGTGCCTCGAATGGAGAGCGCGCGAATGGCCGGCGCCTCGTCGGGCAGGATGGACGGGGTGAAGCGCAGGAGCGAATGCCCTGCTAGATCGCGTATTTCCAGACCGTGAGCGAGTACGCCGAATACCAGGCGCCAACGAGTACGAATACGGAAGCCGACGCCACCATCGTGACCGTGCGACGGTGCGCGAGCCCCGCCGCGATCGGCAGTAGCAACGCGAAATCAGGGAGCAGAAACCGGGTCTTGAGCGCCGGAAGCCCGGCACTGCACACGACCAGCACAACCACACCGACCGCATACGCGGCCAGCTGCCACGGGATGCGGCGGCTCGCAACCACAATCGCCGCCAAGCCCGCGGCGGCGAGCGTCACCAGTACAACAAGCGTTTGCCACGCGCTGCCCTCGCTGAACAGCTGGCGGGATGCCCAACGCCACGTGTCGATGCCAGGATCAAGGCGCGTGTTCCAACCGTGGTGCTCAATATCCGTCCACCCCGTCACGCTGCCCGTGCGCACAGCCACCATGCCCCAGTAGCCCAGCAAACCGAGCGGCGCGACCACGACGCACGCGAGGGCCTGCCAGCGGCGTCGGCCGCGCCACGCGTCGATCACCGCCGCCACAACCACCACAGCAATCAGCACGGACGCCGTCGACCTGGTGAGCCCAGCGAACACGGTCGCACCGGTCGCCAAAAACCAATTCCGCTCGAGCACGCCGACGAGCGCCCACACCGCCAACGCGGTGAACAGCGACTCCGTCATCACCATCGACTCGGTGATCGCCATCGGCGCACCCGCCCACAACACGGCCAGCAACAACCCGACGCGCGGCCCGCTCGCCAGCCGACCGATCCGGTACAGCCCACACGCGGCAGCGAGGCCGGCGACCGCCGACACGATGAGGCCGGCCGCAGTCAAGGAAATGCCGGGCAGTTGGCCGACGAGCTCGGTAAACGCCGGGTAGAGGGGAAAGAATCCGTACGGCGCATCGGGGAACGGGTGCCCGCTGATGTCCATCGGGTGGGACACGCCGGTGTAGTTGTGTTCCGCGATCTGCAAATACCACCAGCCGTCCCACGACCGCAGCCGGTCGAGCAGCGGCCGGTTGCTGTGCACGGCCATGAGAGCCAGTACGCCCACGCTGAACAGCCGCACCGCCAGGAACAGCCCCGCCGCGCGCACATAACCCGACTGCGCCCACGGCAACCCACGCGCGCTTCGTCGGAGTGCGGAGAGGAGATCGGCCGAACGAGGAGAAGACACAACAAGCGCCGGCCCCTCCGCGTTCGGCACCGGTCTGTCCTCGATGTTCGTCAACGTTGCCCCCTGCAATTTTTGGATCAGCGAAGAATCTTCGAGTCGATCAAGAGCAGCGTTACCCAGCTTCCGAGTGAGGGAAGTCACCGCTCGCCGCCGGTAAGGCCGGCCTCCTCGGCGATGGTGAACGCCACGATCTCCGAATGGTCGCTGCTGCGCTTGGCGAAACCGACGTGGCCGAGCAGCTCGATGCGTACGTCCGGGAGCGACAGCGTCACGCTCACGAGCCGGCGGATCTTGACGCCGAGCTCGACCTTTGTGACCGCGCTGACCTTCCACGGCGACAGCAGGCTCATCGGCTCCGTCGCGACCCGGACCGTGTACGCGGTCTGGGGTGTTGTAGGCGAGGCGGATGACCGCGCCGAGGTGCAGCGGGCCCTCGTCGATGCCGCCGAGCAAACCGCTGGAAGTCGAGAACGATGTCAAGCTGCTCGTCCGCGTCGCCGACGGGCTGGCTCGGCTGTAGCCGCAGTGCCGTGCCCGGCCCGATCCTCAGCATCGGGTCGGGCACCACGGCGAACGCCGGCCTTGGAGCGTGGAGCAAGAAAAGCAGCTCTCACCGGAAACACCGCCGGGCGAACGATCAACTTAGTACTGCAACAACACTTCGTTAGGTAGTCACCGGCGTGTCGGTTAGGCTCTGGTTCGACGGTCGTGTAGTTGATCTTGTGTGCTGGAGATG
>NZ_JBITBT010000071.1:0-21915 GCF_044452505.1 Amycolatopsis sp. NPDC051903
GCGTGGGGTGTTCATACGCGCCCCCCCGCCCCCCGGGGGCGGGCTCTAACGGCTGACCCCACAGTGTAATGTGGGGGCGGCCGGCCGGCGGCCCCCCCCCCCACCGGCGTCAGCTCACCTGCAGGTCGATGCAGGAGTAGAACGCGTTGGCCGTGTCGGCGATGTTCCAGATGGCCAGCACGGTCTGGTGGCCCGTGCGGGTGCCCAGGTTCACCTGGTGCGACACGGTCGCCGGCGGCACCTGGTTGTTGCCGCTGAAGCTCGCGATGCGTGTGTTGCCGACGTAGTACTCGTAGGTGCTGGTCTTGTGCCGCGCGGTGAACGTCCAGTTGAACGTGACCGTGCGGCCGACCGGCGCCGCCCGCCAGCCCTTGCTGTTGTCGTTCAGTTCGGCGAAGCGCGCGACCCCGCCGTTGCACGTGCGCTGCCCCTTCGGGCCTTCCACGCTCTGCGGTTCCCACTTGATGTCACCGCACGGCACCACGTTCTGCGCGCACTGGGCCTGCCGGCTCGCGGGCGAGTTGACGTAGCCGTGCGCGCTCGCGGTGCCCACGGGTCCGACCAGCACGATCACCGGCGCGACGGCGGCACCGGCCACAGCGGCCACGAGCTTGCGGTTCGTCTTCATACCTGGCTCCTTCGACGGGCGAGCCCGCTCCCACCGGCGGCCACGGGAAACGGGCACGGTCGAACGGCCGCGGTGGGGGGTGCGCGGGCGGGACGGGGAGAGTGTGGTCTAGACCATACCGAGATTCGGGCTTTTCGGTCAAGAGGTGGCAAACCGTCTGGTGAAATGGCTTGGGCTAGTGCATACTGTATGCAGTTTGTTAGTCTGGGGGCGTCCAGCCGCTTCGCCGACCCACGGAGGGCCAGCGCCGCCATGTACACAGTCACCGACCCGGCCACGGGTGAGCTGATCGAGCAGATCGAGAACACCACCGACGACCAGGTGCGCGACGCGATCGCCCGCGTCCACCGCGGGTACCTGTCGTGGCGGGAACGCCCGGTCGACGAACGGGCCGCGATCGTCGCGCGCGCCGCCGAGCTGTTCGCCGAACGCTCCGACGAACTGGCCGCGATCATGACGCTCGAGATGGGCAAACGCATCAACGAGGGCCGCGGCGAGGTCGGCATCGTCGTGGACATCTTCACCTACTACGCCGAACACGGCCCGGAGCTCATCGCCGACGAGCCGCTGAAGATCCGCGGCGGCGACGCCGTGATCCGCAAGGAGCCGATCGGCGCGCTGCTCGGCGTGATGCCGTGGAACTTCCCGATGTACCAGGTGGCGCGCTTCGTGGCGCCGAACCTGGTGCTGGGCAACACGATCCTGCTCAAGCACGCGTCCATCTGCCCCCGCTCGGCCGTCGCGATCGAGGAGATCCTGCGCGACGCCGGTGTGCCGGACGACGCGTACGTCAACGTCTTCGCCTCGAGCAAGCAGGTGCCGTCGATCCTCGCGGACGACCGGATCGTCGGCGTGTCGCTGACCGGCAGCGAGGCCGCGGGCATCTCCGTGGCCGCCGAGGCGGGCCGCAACCTCAAGCGCTGCGTCCTCGAACTCGGCGGCTCCGACCCTCTGATCGTCCTCGACACCGACGACCTCGACGAAACCGTCACCACCGTCGCGACGGCCCGCATGCGCAACTGCGGGCAGTCCTGCAACGCGCCCAAGCGCCTCATCGTGCTGGAGGAGCTCTACGACGAGTTCGTCGACAAGCTCACCAAGCGCGTCGCGGACTACTACCTCCCCGGCGACCCGGCCGACCCCGCGACGAAACTGCCGCCCCTCGCGTCGATCGCCGCCGCCGACGAGGTCGCGGCCCAGGTCTCGACCGCCGTGCGCCAAGGCGCCACCCTCCGCACCGGCGGCCACCGCGTCGAAGGCCCCGGCGCCTACCTCGAGGCCACCGTGCTGACCGACGTGACACCGGACATGGACGCCTACCGCGACGAGATCTTCGGCCCCGTCTTCCTCGTCTTCCCCGCCTCCTCGGACGCCGACGCCATCTCCATCGCGAACGACTCCCCCTTCGGCCTCGGCGCGAGCGTGTTCGGCACCGACCCCGCCCGCATGCGCCGCGTCGCGGACCGGCTTGAGTCGGGGATGGTGTATTTCAACAAATCCGGAGGGTCTCAGGCGGATCTGCCGTTCGGCGGGATCAAGCGGTCAGGGATGGGCCGGGAACTGGGTCCGTTGGGGATTGAGGAATTCATGAACAAGAAATCGATCCGGCTGTGAGCTGCTTTTTTCTTTGTCAGGCCCCCGCGGGCCGTCGCTGGGCCGTCACGAATACGGTGGCGGCCCGACGCGGGGCGAACACCTTGTCGGCGGCGGCCCGAGCGCGCTTGTGGCTCGACGGCACAAGGTGGGTGTAGATGCGGAGGGTGTAGCCGGGATCGTGGTGGCCGAGGTACTCCGCGACTTCCTTGGCCGCTTGATGCTCTTGGCGCGACAGGGATTCGACCGGATCTTGTTATCGTCGGCCGCAGCCTGGAGGATCGCCGAGATCCTCTCGAAGAGGATCGCGCGGTAGGACGCCATGAGGCCCCGGACGCCCTCCTTCTTCGGTCGCTCCAGCCAGCCGAGCCAATCGCGGATGGTGTCGGTCTTCTCGACCAACTTCAGCGGCTTGTCGCCGAGGAACCGGAAGATCCCGGTCTTCAGGTGGCTGTTGACCGTCTGGCGAGTACCGGCGTCCGCAGACTGTCCCTTCTGCCATTGCGCAGACTGCGGCTGATCAGAGCACACGCCCTCTCTCTCGCCGGCCACGATCGGGTGGTTGCCTCGGCTGCGGCCATGTGGCGTCCGGCCGCGATCGGCGTTGGCCGTCAGGACCGCAATCAGTCCGGAAGGACCGGCCCGGCCATGATCTGCCCGGTGCGCGGGTCGAGCGTTACCAGGTGGGTGGCGCCATCGTGATCGCCAAGCCACGCGTAGCAATGGATGCCCTCGGAGTCCGCGCCCGAAATGCTGAGGCCGTCGAGCGCCAGCCGAGGCGATCGCCAGGCCAGGCCACTGGCGCCGACCGCGACCAGGTCAACGTCATTGGCCAGTAGCAGGAGGTGGTGTTCGGCGTCGGCGGCCACGTGTTGCACCTGGTCCTGGACGATGGCGGGATCGGTGATCGGCGAATCGACGTTGACGAGGTAAGCCGTGCCCTCCGCGACGACACACAGCTGCTCGGGCGCAGGGCCAGCGAAAGTTTCGTCGACCCGGCCGAGTCCGCCGTTGGCGAACACACCAAGCCACGTTTGCCGCACGGAGGGCTCGACGCGCACGATCAGGGACCCACGAGCGTCGAGTGCCGTGCGCGGATGAGCAACGCCGTTGGCGTCGAACTCGACAATTGGGCAGTCCCAGATGCCGTCTGACGGGAACGGCGGATCCACTTCGACGGTGTAGTTCGGTTCGAAGCCGAAGCTGTGGAACCGTCGGCTGCCATCGCTATCCATCAGGCGCTCTCTTGCTGAGTATCGATGTCGACCCTGCAGAGCCTGACATACCTGCCGAGTCTGCACGTACCTATTTCGGCCGAAGTCCTCGTGTCGTACCGGCGGTGCGGCTATGTCGGCGCCGGCACGGCCTTTTCGATCGCGTCGAGCATCGCCGACCAGGGCAGGTCCCGACCCCGGAGCGTTACGCGGCTCGTGTAAGGGCCACACGTCATCGCCGAAGAGCAGGTGAACGCCGACGCGGCGAAGGTTCTCGATGTGCACGCCCCAGAACGGTTGACGCGCGTGCGCCTCATGCCGGTCCCAGATGTCCGGAAACATTCCAATTAGCTCGTGGGGCGGATCCGCGCGATGCGCTCGCTGGACTTCACCTTCGCACCGGACGGCGGGATCACGAGCAAGTCCGGATCGCTGCTGCTGAACGGTCCCGGCGTCAAACCGGACGAGCACGTCACCCCGCTGGCCCAGCACCCCCGCAAGCTCGACACCTGGGCTGGACGTGAGGGGGTTCGACAGTCCCGGCGCGTACAGCATCGGGTTCGTGATCAACGGCCCCCAGGGCCAAGGCACCGGGACGCTGCACGACCTCACCGTGCACGACCAGCCCGGACCGCCGCTGGCGCTGAGCTGGGCCGTCAGGTCGCTGCCGCTCGTGCCGTTGATCGCGTTCCTGGTCGTGGCCTGGCGCCGGACCGGGCCGCGCGATCAGCTGATCATCGGGTAGCGCCGGTCACTGGCCCATTTCCTTGCGGATCTGGGCCAGCCGGTCGGCTGGATCAACCTTGGGGGCCTTGCTCGGCGCGGGCATTTCGGTGGTGGCCGGGGCCGGGGTCTCGATCGTGGTCGTCGGCGGCTCGATCACCGGCACGGCGGCGATCACCGGAGTCGGAGCCGCGGCCTTGACCTGCAGCTTGCGCCGATCCCGGAAGATCCAGCCACCGGCCAGGCCGGCGGCGAAGCCGAACGCGTGGCCCTGCCAGTCGATGCCGTCGGTCGGCAGCAGGACCGTGAACTGGTAGGCGAAACACAGGCCCATGACCAGGCCCAGGACGATGTCGATGAGGTGCCGGTCGAACAGCCCGCGCACGAGGATGTACCCGAAGTAACCGAACACCACGCCACTGGCACCCGCCGCGACCGAGCTCGGCTCGTTGGTCAGCCAGGCGCCGAGCCCGGCGACCACGACGATCAATGTGGTCACCCAGAAGAACTTCCGCACGCCGCGATAGGCCGACAGGAAGCCGAAGATGAAGAGCGGGCCGGAGTTGCCCTCGATATGCGCCCAGCTGAAGTGCAGGAACGGGGCACTGATGATGTCCGGGAGCGAGGTGACGTCGCGGGCGCGGATGCCGTAGTGCTGGCTGAGCTGGTAACTGTCGATGGCGTTGAAGATCTGGATGATCCAGATGAGGGCCAGGAAGCCGACCATCACCCACAACGCGCGCCGCGCCTCGGCGATCACGATCACGGGATCGGCGGCCTCCGGCTGTCTTCCGCTCTTGCTCACGCCGACCTCCGCAACCCACCCCCGGCGCCGACCTGGCGCGCGAGCCTCAGGATAGCCGCCCGGGCTGGTTGTTCAGTCACTGCAACGTAAAGGTGATCTCCGCACGGCGTGGGGGTTGGTTTCAATTATCAGTGAAGTCATAGTCACAAAAATGGCGTTCGTTGTGGACTCCGGTCAGGCGTCCGGGGCCTAGGCGGGCGATTCGGTGGTCCTGGGCGACCAGGCGAGCGGCTTCGATGATGCGCATGGTCTGGATGGCGTCGGCCGGGTCGACCGGGAATGCGGCCGCGCCGCGGAGGGCTTGTCTCGCCCAGCCTCCGGCTCGCAGCACGGATGGGGTTCCTGAACGTCGTGAACGACGTTCATTACGGCGCCCAACATCAAGTCCAGGTCGCGCTACCACGTCGGTGATCTGTCAGCAGCCCATCGGTTCACGAGGCATCGGCCTGGGCCGCTGAGACGTCGAGTTTCCTAGGCCAGATGACGCACATCAGATTGCAGGCGAACGTCGCATATCACCTGTCGGGCCGCAGCTGCGCTATTTGGTCCTTTGCAGAACTTGGCTCTATGGGATCAAGACGCCGCCGTCGGCGGCGCGTAGTCGCCCGGCGTTCGGCCGGCTCGCCCAGTGCGGCACGGACGGCCTGCCGCTCCGCTTCGGCCGCCGGCCGCGGGCGGCCCGCCGGAAGGAGCGTTGGACAGCGCGCCGCCGACGGCGAGAGATCCGTAGAGGCGCATACCGGCATGTACGGCCGAGCCGCGAAGCGCGTTACAGGCCAGTACAAGATCGTGACCGTCCGCTTCCTCGTCGCTGATCGTTTAACACCGGCTCGCCGCCATCAAGGGCGCCTTCGGCGTCGCGTCGCGATGGCCGCAAGCGTCCACCCTTGACACCGTCGATCCGGTGCTAAAGGCGGCGGTGACGAGGACGACGGGGAGCCTGGGCGCGGCTGAGAGGCGGGAGCGCGAATCTGGGCTGGGCCGTCGTGGGGCCGTCAGACGTCGAGATCGGTCCGGACGCGACCGGACGTGATGAGACGCAAAACAGCAGGTCAGAGGCAGTTTGCCAGGGAGCGCGCCAGGTGGACCAGACCCCCTGGAGAATTCATGAACAAGAAATCTATACACCTCTGATCTGCGGTTTTACTGCTTTTGGGACTCTCGGGCCGTCGTCGGGCCGCCGCGGATTCCGTGGCGGCCCGACGTGGCGCGAACAGCTTGTCGGCGGTGGCCCGGGCTCGCTTGTGGCTCGACGTGCGAGGTGGGGTGGCCCGGTAGTGGTGGCTCAGGTGCTCCGCGACTTCCTTGATCGAGACGTTCTGGCTCGGCGATCTCCTCTTGTCCGGCTCG
The DNA here is from genome assembly GCF_044452505.1 of Amycolatopsis sp. NPDC051903. Lineage (NCBI taxonomy): Bacteria > Bacillati > Actinomycetota > Actinomycetes > Pseudonocardiales > Pseudonocardiaceae > Amycolatopsis > Amycolatopsis sp. NPDC051903. The sequence goes on from NZ_JBITBT010000071.1 coordinate 6,314, forward strand.
AAAGGTAACTTTCTCGGCTACTTGGCGCACGTTCTTGAGTAGTGATCGGACTCTGTTGATTCGCTACCGGAGGCACCTGATGCGCGATGCCTCACTGCAGTCCGCGTGGTGAGAGAGCGTCGAAATAGCGATGTGTCGATCAGGGTGCCGCTGCCGATTCGCGACGCGCACGAGCCGATTGCCACAATCGTAGGATCCCAAGTACCAAGAAGGCCAGTCCGGCGGAGATGATCAACCACCACACGACGATGAGTGGTACCTCCCATGCGTGCATCGGTGTCCCATCGGGCTGGATCGGGCCGCCGTTCGCGCCGGTGATCGCTTCCATGGCGAAGGCGATCACCATCACCGCGAAGAGAACGCCCTTCAGCAGCAGCCAATTCGCAGCCGCGGCGAGGCGAAGAACCCGGTCCGGCGAGAACCCGCTCCCCGCGCCGGAGGTTCGACGTGTGCTGACAATCCGCCGAATCCAGAACAATTCGTGCGGAAGCAACCTGTGGCCCGGTATCCGGAAATCTGCACCCGCCATCGAGTCAGTATGTGCGACGGCCCGCTGCCTTGGGTGATCGACTCGGCTCGCCGGGTTCACCACCGCGAAAGACGGTTACTTCTGCTCCTGGGAGGGCTACTCCGACCTCCCGCTGCCGACCTGCGACGGCCTCTTCGAGCTGCCCCACCAGCGGTACGCGAACTTCAAGGGACCGCTGACCGCCGTTGACGACTGGGCCGCCGAGTTCGGCTCCGGGCAGCGCCCGCGTTCGTGTGGCCGGGGGATCGGGCGTGGTGCGTGGCGGCGGACGTCGATCCGCACTGGGCCGGGGTGGGAGCCGCGAGCGAAGCGATCCAGGCACTGACGAATGACCTCGACGCAGTCGAAGCAAACCCGGAGCAACGCCAGCCGCAGTACGGGTAACGGCGTCACTTCCTGCGGATCAGCCCGCCGAGCCAGCCCGCGAGCACCGTTTGCGTCTCCACGCGCACGGCGGCCGGGTCGTCGGCCGCCGCGATCATGCGCGCGGCTTCCATCACGGTGCTGAGGATGAGCTGGGCCAGGGTGCGGATGGGCACGTCGACGATCAGCCCCTCTGCGTGGGCGCGGGACAGTGAAGTCACCAGCAGGCCCAGCCCGTGTTCGCCCTCGATTTCGCGCCAGACGTCCCAGCCGAGGACGGCGGGGGCGTCCGTGAGGGAGATGCGCTGGACCTCTTCGCGCAGGCAGGCGTCCAGGAACACACCGAGCGCCGTCGTCATGCCGGTCAGGGGATCGACGCCCGCGGTCATCACCGCGGCGACCTCGGCGGTGAGCTCGATCTCGACCTCCTCCACGACCGCGCGGAACAGGCCCTGCTTGTCGCCGAAGTGGTGGTACAGGGCGCCGCGGGTGACGCCGGCGGTGCGGGTGATCTCTTCGGCCGGCACGTCGTGGTAGCCGCGCGTCGCGAAGAGCACGCGGGCGGCGCTGACGAGAGCCGCGCGCGTGCTGTCCGAGCGTTCCTGCTGGGTGCGTCTCACCCGGCCTAATCTGCCATGACGCCCGCGAACTCCACGATGTGCCCGGCCAGCACCTCCGGCTGGTCCTCCGGGACGAACGTGTACGAGTCCGCGATCTCGACGACCTTCGCGTTCGGCAGCACCTCCGCCAGGCGGTGCGCGAACCGGATCGGGAACAGCTTGTCCTCGGCTGCCCACGCCAGCAGCACGGGCGGTTCGAACGACCGCAGCTTCTCCGCCGCCGCCAGCGTCAGGCGCGGATCCACGGTGCGCAGCAGCTTCCGCAGATCGCGCTGCACCCCCGGCGACCGGCGCAGCCGCAGCAAGTAGGACTCCGCGACAACGGGATCGAGCGGCTTCTTCGTCACCCAGCCGAACAGCAGCGGCAACGGCCACAACACCCGGATCCGCAGCAGCTGCGCCAGCACGGCCATCGAGCCCGGCACGCGCGCGATCCGCGGCAGCGGCTTGAAGATCGGCGGGAAGAAGTACTCGAAGCTGTCCGACGGCGTCAGCACCACCCGCCCGACGCGCGTCGGGTAGCGCGCCAGCAACAGCTGCGTGATCGCGCCGCCGGTGTCGTTGGCGACCAGCGTGACGTCGTGCAGATCGAGCGCCTCGAGGAAGTCGCCGAGCAGCGTCGCCATGCCCGCAGCGCTGAGGTCGGCGTCCGCGCGCATCGGGATCTCGTGCGCGCCCATCGGCAGATCCGGGGCCAGGCAACGGAAACCGGCCTCCGCGATGGTCGGCACGACCTTGCGCCACAGCTGTGCGTTGGTGAGCACACCGTGCACGAAGACGACGGGTCGCCCCGTGCCGCGTTCGTAGTACCGCACCTCACCCTGCGGCAGGCGGATGAGGTGGTCCTGTCCGAGAGCTGTCATGCCGCCACGGTACATACATACTGTCTGTATGTAAATCGAGCCGACAAAGAACTGGGCCCGCCACACCCGAACGAGGGTGTGGCGGGCGCAGGGGGATGGTTCAGGAGAGCTCGGCCGCCAGCTGCTCGACGCCCCAGCGAAGGTCGGCTTCGGACACCACCAGCGGCGGCGCCAGCCGGATCGTGCTGCCGTGCGCGTCCTTGGCCAGAACGCCGCGGCGGAGCAGGCCTTCGCACACGTCGCGGCCAGTGCGGCCACGCACGTCGATGCCCGCCCACAACCCGCGCACGCGCACCGCTTCCACCGACGCGGACGGCAAAGACGCCAGCAGCGAAGCGAACACCTCACCCAGCTCTTCGGCCCGCCGCTGCGGTTCACCGGTCTTCAGCTTCCGCACCACCGCCGTCGCGACGGCACAGGCGAGCGGGTTGCCGCCGAAGGTGCTGCCGTGCTCGCCCGGGCGGAACACGCCCAGCACGTCGCGCCGCGACACCACCGCCGACACGGGCAGGATGCCGCCGCCCAAAGCCTTGCCCAGCACGTACACGTCGGGCACGACGTTCTCGTGGTCGCACGCGAACGTGCGCCCGGTGCGGCCGAGCCCGGACTGGATCTCGTCGGCCACGAACAGCACGTTCTCGGAATCGCAGATCCGCCGGACTTCGGTGAGGTAACCGTCGGGCGGCAGCACCACACCGCCTTCGCCCTGGATCGGCTCGATCAGCACGGCGACGGTGTCGGCGTCGACTGCGGCCCGCAGCGCCGCCGCGTCGCCGAAGGGCACGCGCACGAAGCCGGGAGTGAACGGCCCGTGGTCCGCGGTCGCCTCGGGGTCGTCGGAGAACCCGACGATCGTCACGGTGCGGCCGTGGAAGTTGCCGTCCGCCACCACGATCTTCGCGCGCCCGGCCGGCACGCCCTTCACGCGGTAGCCCCACTTGCGCGCCGTTTTGATCGCCGTTTCCACGGCCTCGGCGCCGGTGTTCATCGGCAGCACCATCTCCATGCCGCACAGCTCGGCGAGCTCCGCGGCGAAGGTGCCCAGCTTGTCGTGGTGGAACGCGCGGCTGGTCAGCGTCAGCCGGTCGAGCTGAGCGTGGGCCACCGCCAGCAGCTCGTCGTCACCGTGGCCGAAGTTGAGGGCGCTGTAGCCCGCCAGCAGGTCGAGGTAGCGCCGGCCTTCGACGTCGGTGACCCACGCGCCCTTGCCTTCGGTGAGCACCACGGGCAGCGGGTGGTAGTTGTGGGCCAGTGCGGCTTCGGCGCGTTCGATCTCTTCGCCGGTGATGGACATCTCGGGAAATCAGCTCCGCTCAGAAGGGGTCAGACGAGGGTTCGGGCGGGCTCGGCCGCCGGCTCGGGTTCCGGCTCCGCGGCGGCCGCGCTGGACCGCCGCGGCTTCTTCGGCCGGTCGAGCAGCTCGGCGAACCGCGACAGCCCGAAGTTGATGACGATGTAGATGACCGCGGTGAAGGCGTAGGTCTGCAGGAAGTTGGCGTTGTACTCGCCGATCACCTGCCCGTCGCGCAGCAGCTCCGGGTAGCCGACGACGTACCCGAGGCTCGACTCTTTCAGCGTGCGGATCACCTGGGTGACCAGCGCCGGGCGCAGCGACCGGAACACCTGCGGGAGCACGATGAGCTTCATCGTCTGCCCGCGGCGCAGGCCGATCGCCGCGGCGGCGTCGAACTGGCCGCGGTCGAGCGAGTTCACGCCGGCGCGGACGATCTCGGCGAACACCGATCCGGCGTGCAGCACGATCGGGATGGTCAGCACCCAGAACGGCGGCAGGTTCCAGCCGAACATCGGCAAGCCGATGAGGAAGAAGTACACGAGCAGGATCAGCGGGATCGCGCGGAACAGCTCGATCACACCGGTGCTCGGCAGCGAAAGCCACTTGTGCGTCGACAGCCGGCCGAGGCCGATCAGCGTGCCGAAGACCAGGGAGATCGCGGCGCCGGTCAGGCCGACCTCCAACGTGGTCAGCAGGCCCTGCAACAGGTACCGGATGTTCGACCACTCGATGAGCGGCTCCCACAGGCGCGCGGTGAGCTGCTGCACGTGGGCGAGCTGGGCGATGGCGCCGGCCACGATGCCGATCAGCGCCACGACGGCCACGATCGTGGCGATCCGCAGCCGTTTCTGGCCGCGGGGACCGAGCTCGTCGAAAAGGGCGGGGGTGCGCGAAGTCATCGGCGGATGCGAACCTTCCGTTCGACGACGCCGGTCAGCTGGCCGATCGTCAGGGTGATCAGGAGGTAGCCGATGACCGCGGCGACGAAGGTCGGCACCGGCTGGGCGAAGTCGAGGTTGAACTGGCGGGCCGAACCGGTGAGCTCCTGCACGCCGACGGCCGCGCCGAGCGCCGAGCCGAGGCACACGTTGATCAGGATGTTGCCCAGCGGCTGCACCATCGACCGGAACGCCTGCGGCAGGACGACCTGCCGCAGGACGCCGGAGAAGGTCAGGCCGATGGCGCGGGCCGCCTCGATCTGGCCGAGCGGCACGCCGGCGATGCCGGAGCGCACCGTTTCACAGATGTAGGCACCGAAGTACAGGCCCAGCCCCAGCACGACCGACCCGAACAGCGGGACGGTCGCGCCGAGGTAGGGCAGGCCGAAGACCACCATGACCATGACCAGCAGCATCGGCGAGTTGCGCAGGCAGTGCACGTAGAACCCGGCGGCCGCCCGGAGCGGCCCGATCGGGCTGACGCGGCAGACACCCAGCAGGGTGCCGATCACCAGCGCCAGCGGAAACGCGATCGCGGCCAGCTCGAGGGTCGTCAGCAGACCGGTCAGCAGCTCGCCGAGGTGCGCGAAGAGCACGGACATGGGGTCTCCGATTCAGGGTCAGACGCCGGGGACGGAGCCGAGCTTCGGCGGGGCGGGCGGCGGGGTCTTCAGCAGCTTGCCGACGGTGCCCTGCCACAGCTTGGTCCAGGTGCCGTCGGTCTCGATCTTCTGCAGGAACTCGTCGACGACCTGCTTGAACACCGGGTCGTCCTTGGGCTCGCCGATGCCGAACGGGTTGGAGCTGAAGGTCGCGTCCAGCAGCTTCACGTCCGACCGCGTCTGAATGGCACCGAGCAGCGACGCGTTGTTCAGCGTCACGGCCTCGGCGCGCCCCTGCTCGACGGCCGCGATGCACTGCGCGGTGGTGTCGAACAGCACCGGCTTCGCGGTGGGCACCTCGGTGACCAGGGCGGTCTTCGCCGCGCCGGACTCCGTCGCCACGTTCTTGCCGGCCAGGTCCTTGGCGGTCTTGATGGTGGTGTTGTCGGCCTTCACCACGATGCCGCTCGCGGCCATGTAGTACGGGCCGGAGAAGTTCACGAGCTTGGCCCGCTCGGGCGTCATCGTGTACGTCTGGATCGCGACGTCGATCGTGTGGTTGCCGAGCAGGCCCTCACGGGTGTCGGAGCCACCGCTCTGCATCTTCGCCGACGGCTTGCCCAGCAGGTACTTCGCGAGCAGGTCGGCCATGCCGGCGTCGAAGCCGGAGATCTTGCCGGTGGCCGGGTCCAGCTGCGAGAAGCCGAGCGTGTTGCGGCTGCCCGCCCACACCAGCTGCCCGCGCTGGCGGATCTTGTCCAGCATCGGCGAGTGCGGCAGGTTCTGGCCCACCGGTCCCGCCGCGACGGCGTCGTCCTGGCTGATCATCTTGGCGACGTCGGCGGCAGCCGGCTTGGCCGAAGCGCCACCCGGGGCCGTGGCCGGTGCGCTGCCGCAAGCGGCCAGCAGCGCACCCGTGACGAGCACCCCGCTCACGGCGGCGGCGACTCTGGTCAACTTCATTGTTGTTTCTCCTTGTCGGGGTGGGGAATCCGGGGCAGGTCAGTGCTGGAGGACTTTGGACAGGAAGTCCCGCGCCCGGGCGGTGCCGGTGCGGTCGAAGAACTCTTCGGGGGTGCCTTGTTCGGCGATGCGGCCTTCGCTCATGAAGACCACCCGGTGGGCCGCGCGGCGGGCGAAACCCATCTCGTGCGTGACCACCACCATCGTGGTGCCTTCCTTGGCGAGCGAGGTCATCACGTCGAGGACTTCGCTCACCATCTCGGGGTCGAGCGCACTGGTCGGTTCGTCGAACAGCACGATCTTGGGGTTCATCGCGAGCGCCCTGGCGATGGCCACGCGCTGCTGCTGGCCGCCGGAGAGCTCGGCGGGCAGCTTCTCGGCCTGGTCGGCCACCCCCACGCGGTCGAGCAACCGGCGTGCGGTCGCTTCGGCTTCTCGTTTGGCGATCCCGCGGACGCGGATCGGGCCGAGTGTCACGTTCTCGAGCACGGTCCGGTGCGCGAAGAGGTTGAACGACTGGAAGACCATGCCGACGTCGGCGCGCAACCGCGCCAGGTCCCGGCCTTCGGCGGGCAGCGGCTTGCCGTCGAGCGTGATCGTGCCGCTGTTGATCTTCTCGAGCCGGTTGATGCAGCGGCACAGCGTCGACTTGCCCGACCCCGACGGGCCGAGGATCACCACGACCTCGCCCTGGTGGATGTCGAGGTCGACGTCGTGCAGCACCTGCACGTCGCCGTAGCTCTTGTTGACACCGCGCAGGCTGGCGAGCACGGGTCCGGTCATCGGTGACCTCCGGGGCCGTCGTAGAGCTGCCAGGGCAGCAGTTCGTAGTCGTTCTCACACGGGTTGCCGATCGCCACGCGGTACTCGCCGGTGGTCAGGTCGACGAGGCTGGACGCGATCGTCTTGTACCGCTTGAGCGGTGGCACGCGGTCGTCCACGTGCGCGCACACGCCGTCGGGGTGTCCGGTGTGGTCGCTCATCGTCCCGGCGACGATCTTGCGCACCTCGGCGGAGCCGGACGCGGAGCGCGCGGCCTTGAGCCCCCGCTCGATCACCTGCACGCGGTAGAGCGAGTCGACCGGCGAGAGGCGGTAGACGTCCTTGATCGGACCGGGCAGGCCGTACTGGTAGTGGTTGCCGTGCACCAGGATCCCGTCGACCGGGGTGCCCCAGCCGTGCACGACCGGCGTGGTCTCGAGGTCGACGGCGACCCCGCCGCGGTGGGTCACGAGCAGGTTGGTCGCGATGTGCTGACGCACGTCGAAGGGCACCTGCAGCGCGGCCTTGAGGTGGTCGTTGTCGAGGATCAGGCGGCGCAGCACGGGCTGCGGGAGGCCGAGCGGGGTGCCGAAGCGGCCGCCGAGTCCGTTGGCGTTGAGCGCGATGCCGGCGGAGTTGGCGCCGTGGCGGCCGATCTGGCCCGCTTCGACCTGCATGATGATCGTGGGCTTGGGCGGCTGGACGATCCGCACCAGCACCACCGAGTCCTGCGTGCCCTCGCGCCAGTCCCAGTTCTGTCCACAGTAGACGTGACCGTCGCCGGTGGCCTCGGGCAGCAGGGCGAAGGAGGAGCAGCCGTCGGCCGGGGTCTCGGTGACCTCGGGGTTGAAGCCGCTTTCGCTGTTGCGGACGATCTCGCCGCGGGCGTTGAGGGCGAGGATCTCGTCCTGGTGGACGCCGGCGCCGTCGGCGATGGCGTCCATCTCCTCGAGCAGGTCGGGGGCGACGGCGGCGATCGGTTCGCGCCAGCGCCGGGCCGAGGTCTGCACGTCCGTCCACTCCAGACCGGAGGAGGCTTCGAAAGCCTCGCGGTAGTAGGCGATGGACGTGCGGATCTCCGCCCGGGCGGCCTCACCGTAGGCGAGCCCCCGAGTCCGCGGGTCGCCTTCGATCTCGACCAACCGGACTGCCATGAATACCTCTTTCCCGGTGCTGGCGATTCGTTGAAGGTTTGCGCTACATTCACTGAGAACTTGTAGTGGCAGCTACGGATAAGATAGACCGTGCTACGAAGAAGTCAACACCTGTCGTCGTTACTACATGATTACGACGAACCAGGACGGTCCCACGCCATGCCAAGGAGATCCGCTCCATGACGAGCCCCCAAGCAACGCCCGACTCCGCGCGAGTCCTCGACCCGACCGAGTTCTACTACGGCGGGCCGACCCCGTTCTTCGCGCTGCAGAGCGACCAGCGCTTCTCGTACTGCCTCTACGTGCCCAGCGCGCACCGCACTTCGGAGACGCCGTTGCCCCTGCTGGTGCTGATGCACGGCACGCAGCGCACCGCGGAGCGCTACCGCAACGACTACCGCGAGTGGGCGGAGCAGAACGACACCATCGTGCTGGCGCCGCTGTTCCCCGCCGGCATCGCGCAGCCCGGTGACCTGCACGGGTTCAAGCGGCTGGCGTTCGAGGGCATCCGGTACGACCAGATCCTGCTGGACATCATCGCCGAGGTCGCCACGCGCTTCCGCGTGGACGCCGACCGCTTCTACCTGCACGGCTTCTCCGGTGGTGGGCAGTTCGCGCACCGCTTCGCCTACCTGCACGCCGACCGGCTGGCCGCGCTGTCCATCGGCGCCCCGGGCCGCGTCACGCGCATCAACCCCGACGTCGACTGGTGGCTCGGCACCGCCAACGTCCGCGAGCTGTTCGGCACCGACGTGAAGGTGGACGAGCTGCGCAAGCTGCCGGTGCAGATGATCGTGGGCGGCGAGGACACCGACACGTGGGAGATCGCGGAGCCCGGCCTCGACGCGGGCGGTGACACCCGCATCGAGCGGCTGACCACGCTGCGCAAGAACTTCGAGAGCAACGGCATCGACGTGCGCTTCGACGTCGTGCCGGGGGTGGCGCACCGCGGGCTGCTGATCCAGCCCGTCGTGAAGGAGTTCATCACGGGCGAGCTGGCGCGCCGGCCGTAGCGGCTGGGGGTTCACGGGGCACGGCCGCACTGTCCGGCCGGGGCAGCACTGGGACGGCCTGCCCGTGAGCACGAGGACCGGAGGGGTGGATGACGGACGACGAAGACGCGCTGCGCGCACGGATCGCGCGGTGCCTGCCGAAGATGTCGCGCGCGGAGCGGACCGTCGCGGAGTACCTGCGTGACCACGGCCGCGACGCGATCTTCGCGACCGCCGAGCAGATCGGCGACGCGACGGAGACGAGCGACGCGACCGTGGTGCGCACGGCGAAGTCACTGGGGTTCACCGGCTTGCTCGACCTGCGGCGCAGCCTGGCGCGCGAGGTCGTGCTGGAGACGAGCCCTTCGCACCGCGTCCTCCACAACGCCCCCGATGGCGTCGAACCGACCGGCGACGCCATCGTCGACCAGGTCTTCACCGAAGCGACGGAGCGCCTGGCCGCCACCTGGCGGCTGGTGCGCTCCGCCGACTTCACCCACGCCGTCGACCTGCTGGACGGCGCGCGCGAGGTGCTGAGCTTCGGGCTCGGCGGCTCGGGGCTCGTGGCGCGCTACCTGACCATGCGGCTGGTCCGCATGGGCCGGCGCGCCCGCTCGACGGGCGCCACGGGCTTCCAGCTGGCCGACGACCTCATCGGCTTGGCCCCCGAAGACGTCGTCATCCTGTACATCCCGGCGCGGCTCCTGGGCGAGCTGGAGGTGCTGCTGGACCACGCGCACGCGGTCGGCGCGCGCGTGATCCTCGTGTCCAGCTCGCTCGGGCCGCTGTTCGGGTCCCAGGTGGACGTGGTGCTGACCGCGCCGAAGTCCGCCAGCAACTACACCGGCGAAATGCTGGCCGCCGAAGTGCTGACCGATGCTTTGCTGCTGCGCCTGGCTTCCCGCGACGAAACCCGCGCGACGAAGACCTCGGAGCTGCTGACTTCGTTGCGCTCGGACCTCATCACGGGTGAGGGACGCGGCGCGCGTGGCCGGCTGCCGGGCTCGAACGGCGTCTCGTGAGCGTCAGCCCGGGTTGGCGGTCTTCTCGACGCTGACGGTGCTCAGGTGCCGCCGCAGGTACTCCGCGGCTTCGGTGGTTTTGCCGGCCAGCAGCAGATCCGCGATCTCGACGTGCTCGCGGCACCGCACCGCCGCCCGGTCGCGCGGGAGCGTGCGCCGGTACTCGATGAGCCGGCGCAGGTTGTCGACGCGGCGCAGGGCGTCGATGAAGAACGTGTTGCGGCTGCAGTTCACCACGGCCTCGTGGAACGCGCGGTTGCGCCCGAACAGTTCGGTGCCGCTCACGGTGCGCGCGGCGCCCTCGGCCAGCTCCAGCTGCTGCGCCCGCACGACCTCGATGGCCGCGCGGTCCACGACGAAACCGGGCTCCAGCACCGCCGCCGGCTCCAGCACGAGCCGGAACCGGTAGCTGTCCTCATAGGACTCCTGCGACGTCAGCATGGGCTGGAACTCCCAGCCGTAGCCGGGCAGGCGCTCGATCCAGCCCTCGGCCGAGATGCGGCGCAGGACGGCCGTCACCTGGGCCGGGGTGAGACCGTAGCGGCGGGCCAGCTCGCTCTCGCTCACCCGGTCCGGCAGCTCGCCGTCGAGGCGGTCCGACGCGATGCGCAGGTACTGCTGCTCCTCGCCCGCGTCGTCCTCGGTCACGGTGAGCTCCTCGACCGGCCGGGCGACGGTGTGGCCGCCGCCGGGTTCGGCGACGGCCACCACCCCTTCGTCCGCCAGCAGCTTCAGCGCCGCGCGCACGGGCGAGCGTGAAACGCGCAGGTGCGCGGCCAGCGTGCGTTCCACCAGCCGCGTGCCCGGCTCGGCCGCGGTCTCGCGGATGTAGCCCACGATGCGCGCCGCGACCTGCCGGGTGAGCGGGGTCGGGGTCTGTTCCACCAGTCCAGGCTAGCGCCGGTGCTCCGCGTCCACCCGGGTGGTCGCGCCGGTGGCGACGATGGTGCGCGTCGCCTCCACCGAGCCGTAGGTCCAGAGGATCCGCATCGGCTCGGTGGCCGACGCGTTGCGGAACCGGTGCGGCACGCCCGCGTCGACGTACGTGGTGTCCCAAGTGGACAGGTGGTGCTCGGTGCCGTCGATCTCGACGATCGCCTCGCCCCGCAGGATCACGACGCTTTCGGGGCAGTTGTGCGTGTGCAGCGGGATGCCCGCGCCGCCGTCGAACATCGTCATGCCGTTCAGGAACACCTCGGCGCCCACGGTCTTGCTCACCAGCGGGATCGTCCGGGCGCCGCCGCCGCGGTCGGCCGGGGTCAGCTCGGCCGGGCGCAGCACCACGGACGGGAACGGTTCCTTCGGGTCGCTCACCGGGTTCCTCCGATCCAGACGGTCTTGACGTTCACGAACTCGCGGATCCCGTCCGCGCCCAGCTCCCGGCCGTAACCGGACTTCTTGATGCCGCCGAACGGCAGCCGCGGGTCCGAAGCGACCATGCTGTTCACGAACACCGCGCCGGCCTCGAGGCCCTTCGCGAACCGCTGCGCCCGCTCCGGCGAGGTCGTCCACACGGCCGCGCCGAGGCCGAACTCGGTGTCGTTGGCCAGCGCGAGCGCCTCGTCGTCGCCCGAGACGCGCACGATCGCGGCCACCGGCCCGAACGTCTCCTCCTCGAACGCCGCCATGCCCGGCTTCACGTGGTCGAGCACCGTCGGCGCGTAGAAGTAACCCGGTCCGGCCACGACCTCACCGCCCGTGCGGACCACGCCGCCGGCCTCGACGGTGCGGCGCACCTGGTCGGCGAGCCCGTCGCGCAGGTCCGCACGCGCGAGCGGCCCGACGGTCGTGGCCGCCTCGGCCGGGTCGCCGACGCGCAGCCGGGCGACGGCCGCGGTGAAGGCTTCGGCGAACTCGTCGGCCACGGATTCGTCGACGATGAAGCGCTTGGCGTTCACGCAGCTCTGCCCGGTGTTGAGGAACCGGGCCTTCACCGCCGTCTCGGCAGCTGCGGCCACGTCGGCGTCGGCGAGGACCACGAACGGGTCCGACCCGCCGAGCTCCAGCACCTGCTTCTTGAGCGCGGCGCCGGCCTGGCTCGCCACGAGCGCGCCGACGCGCGTGGAGCCCGTGAGCGTGACGGCGGCGATCCGGTCGTCGGCGATGAGCCGTGCGACCTCGCCGACGTCCACCAGGAGCGACCGCACCAGCCCGGCCGGCGTGCCGGCCTTGCGGAACACGTCCTCGATGGCCAGCGCGCAGCCCGGGACGTTGGTGGCGTGCTTGAGGATCGCGCCGTTGCCGGCGGCCAGCGCGGGGGCGGCGAAGCGGAAGAACTGCCAGAACGGGTAGTTCCACGGCATCACGGCGAGCACCACGCCGAGCGGTTCGGCGACCACACTGGCCTGCGCCAGCACCGGGCGCTCGGCCAGGTACTCGGCGGCGTGGTCGGCGTAGTGCACGCAGTTGAGCGCGCACTTCTCGATCTCGGCCTCGGATTCCGCGAGCGGCTTGCCCATCTCGGCGGTGATCAGCGCGGCGTACTCCGCCTTGCCGGCCCGCAGCACGGCCGCCAGCTCCCGCAGCAGTGCCACGCGTTCTTCGAGCGGCTTCTCGCGCCACTGGGCCTGCGCGGCCACCGCGCCGTCCAGCGCGGCATCGACCTCCTCGGCGGTGTGCAAGTCGTATGTGGACAGTGGTTTCCCGGTGGCCGGGTTCACGGATTCGATCACCGGGCACCCACTCCAAGCCCGCTGACGGACTCGGCGACCACGGCGGCGAACGCCTCCGTGCCGAGCGTGCCGCCGAGGTCGGCGGTGCGCGTGGCGGGGTCGTCGAGCACGGAATCCACGGCACGCGTCACGAGTTCGGCCCCTGCCACGAGGCCGGCGTTCCCGTCGCGGCGGCCGCGCCAGTCGAGCAGCATCGCGGCCGACAGGATGAGCGATGCCGGGTTGGCCACGCCCCGGCCCGCGATGTCGGGAGCCGAACCGTGCTGCGCCTGGCCGACGCAGATGTCGTGCCCGGCGTTGATCGAGCCGCCGAGACCGAGGCTGCCGGACAGCTCCGAGGCCTCGTCGGACAGGATGTCGCCGAACATGTTGGTGGTCACCAGCACGTCGAAGCGCTGCGGGTCGCGAATCAGCAGCGCCGAGGCGGCGTCCACGATCAGCTCTTCCAGCTCCACGTCGGGGAAGTCCTGCGCGACGGCGCGCACCTCGCGCAGGAACAGGCCGTCGGACAGCTTGAGCACGTTGGCCTTGTGCACGGCCGTGACCTTGCCGCGGCGGCCGCGCGCGAGCTCGAACGCCGCGCGCGCCACGCGGGCCGAACCACGCGCGGAGACCTTGCGCACCGAGAGCGCGAGGTCGGGGTCGGGCATGAACTCGCCGGTGCCTGCGAACATGTTGCGGTCGGCGTAGAAGCCTTCGGTGTTCTCGCGCACGATCACGAGGTCCATCGGCTGGCGCAGTACGCTGAGACCTTCGCGCGAGCGGCACGGGCGTACGTTGGCGAACAGCTCGAACGTCGTCCGCAGCGCGGCGGACGGGTTGATCCCGCCCTGCTCCTTCGCCGGGTACTCGTAGTGCGACACCGGGCCGAGCAGCGTGCCGTCGACCTCGGGCACGCGCTCCAGCACCGACGCGGGCAGCGTCGTGCCGTCGGTCGCGAGCGAGGCCAGGCCGATCTCGCGCACCTCGAAGCTCAGGCCGAGCCCGAGCCGCCGGTCGGCGGCGCCGAGCACGTCCAGGGTCGCCGCGGTGATCTCGGGACCGATGCCGTCACCGGGCAAGACGAGGACTTTCACGGGCACTCCTTCCGACTCTGGTTTTTCATGCTAGCAATATACCATCAATGTAGTGGTCGCTTCAGTCTTCACATCCGTTGTAGGATCAGCTACCTTCGACCGCCAAGAGCCGACGTCCCCACCGGTTCGGCTCACGCCCCCCGATCGAGGAGATGGCTGCCGATGTCCTTCTTGCTCACCCAGGCCGTTTCCGCGGCCGAAGCCAACCCGACCCCCGAGGTGTGGCGGGTCATCACGAAAATGGCGTACTTCGCCGGGCTGATCGGTTCGATCGGCGGCTGCATGCTGCTGCTGATCGTGCTTCGGCCCGTGTGGAGACGACCGTCGGTCGACCCGGCCGACCGCGCCGTGCTGCAGCGCCGCGCCGGCTTGTACCTCGCCCTCGTCGGCACGTGGTTCCTCGTCGCCCTGTACTTCCAGCTCGCCGGCAAGGGCGCGCGCGTCAAGGGCAAGGAGATCCCCTTCGACCAGGCGCTTTCCCCCGCCGCGATCGGCCGGTTCGTCTCCGTGCCCGGCAAGAAGGGCGACTGGATCTCCAGCGGCACCGAGGCGCTCATCCAGTACTCGCTGTGGGGCCTCGCGGCTCTCGTGCTGATGCTGCTGTTCTCGGCGAAGGTGCGCGAACGGATCGGTGCCGTGGCACTGGCTTCGCTCATCATCAACTTCGTCGCCTACCAGGTGACCTTGCTGCCGACGAACTGGGCGAAGGAAACCTTCGACGTCCTCGCCAACTCGCTGCTCGACCACCTGCACGTCTTCTCGATCTCGACCTGGGTCGGCGGCATCGCCGGGCTGGTGATCCTGGCGTTCTCGCGGCGCAAGCTCACCCGCGGTGCCGGTGACACGTTCGCCCAGATCTGGATGCGGTTCTCGACGCTGGCGATGGTCGCCGTCGGCTGCATCCTGATCACCGGTCTGTGGCTGGCGTACTCGCTCGTCGGCAGCCCGTCGGAGCTGTTCACCACGAGCTTCGGGCGCTTCCTCGTCATCAAGGTGTCGCTGGTGTTCACGATGATCTGCATCGGTGCGGCCAACGAGTTCGTGATGATGCCGCGGATTGCGCGCGCTCGGGCAGCCGGGGCGGAGGGGTCGGTGTTCCGGCTGGCGTTGCGGACGTTCCCGGTGCTGGTTTCGGTTGAGGTGTTGCTCGCTGTCGGGGTGTTGTTCGTGCTGTCGTTCCTCACCGGATCGTCCCGCGTCGAGGCCGGTGACCCCGAAGACCCGACGCTGACCGGTAGCGTCGTCGGGATCGGGGTGGTGCTGGCGATTCTGATCGCGGTGTCGTTCGTGACGACGGCGAAGGTTTCGGATCGGTTGTCGCGGTCTGCGGTGCGCGTTGATGAGGCCGAGCAGCGGGAGACTGTGGCGGCCGAGGGTTAAGGAGCTGTCAGGGGGGTTCCCCTGAGTGTCAAGGGATTGTCCGGGCCCATATCCGTTTCCGGCCGGTCGGGAGAGTGTGTGCTTCCGAGCGGTGAGTGGAGGCGGGTATGGGCACGGTTGTGTCTGCGGTGGTTTTGGTGGGGTTGGCGGCTGTGCTGGCGGTGGTGTTGAGGGTTGGGTCGCGGAAGTGAGTTCGAGGCTGCTGTTGGGGGGGCTGCTGTTGGGGGTGTGCGGCTCGTTGCGCTGGCGCGCAACGTTGCGCACGGGGTGGTCGGTGGGGGCACCCCGATTTTTATTGTGACGACGGTCTGGATCACCTTGTCAAGGCTGGAAAGCGTGCCTTGACAAGGTGATCCAGACCGCGTGGAAGGC
>NZ_JBITBT010000072.1:0-18330 GCF_044452505.1 Amycolatopsis sp. NPDC051903
GCGCCTGGCTCCGCCAGCGCCGAATCATCCCACGCATCGCCCGCAAAGGCATCGAATCCAACGACAGACTCGGCAAACACCGATGGGTCATCGAGGGGCAGCGTGGTCACGGTCGCGCCCTCCCGGTGAGCAGGGCCGCCAGCTCGTCGATACCGCCCGCGTTCCGGAAGCGGGTCGGGTGCGGTGCGCCGAGGGTGTGGTCATCGGCCAGCACGGCTTCGACGAACCGGGCGACCTGCCGGGGCCTCGGTGCGACTGCGCCGCCGAGGTAGCGGACGACGATGAGGTCCTCGCCGGAGTGGGTTTCGATCGCGGCTGCCCAGCCGCGCTCCTCGTCCCACAGCAGCGCGAAATCGCGGCCGGGGTAGGCCGGGTGCTGCTGGTCGAGGGCGACGTAGGCCGACAGCGGCGAGGCATGATCCAGCGTGCACGACTCGAGCCCGATGCCGAGCTCGGCCGTCACGGCCCGCAAGTAGGCCGTCAACGCGGGGGCGGCCGGGTGGCCGGTCGGGATGTCGATCGATGCGGTCACGGGAGCCGGTGTCCTTTCTCGTGCGGGGAGGACCCGGCCGGGCAGGCCCAGCCCTCCGTCGTCGGAAATGTTGTCCGGAACTCGTCAGGAAGTGATCTCCTGACGGCGCGCGGACGTTCCGGTGGAGACCGCGATCCGCCGCGGCCGCGCCGTTTCGGCGACCGGGATCCGCACGGTCAGCACACCGGCCTCGTACGCAGCTGAGACCCGGGCGGTGTCGAGCCCGTCGCCGAGCAGGAGCTGCCGCGAGAACACGCCGTACGGGCGCTCCGCGACCTGCAGGCGGGCGTCCTCGCCGGTGGGCTGGGGTCGGCGTTCGGCCTTCACCGTCAGGACGTTGCGTTCGACTTCGAGCTCGATCGCGTCGGGGTCGACGCCGGGCAGGTCGAAGCAGGCGACGAACTCGTTGCCGGCGCGGTAGGCGTCCATCGGCATCGCGGCGGGCCTGGACCACGTCCCGGGCGACGCGCCGGCCCGCAGCTGCTGCGTGAGCCGGTCGAACTCGCGGAACGGATCGGTGCGCATCAACATCGGGCTCCACCTCCTGGTTTGTCTTCGGGGTTGTCAACGCGCAGCACTGTTCTAACATGTCATCGAATCGTTGACAAGGCATGTGTCATCGGGAGGTTGACGTGACGGGAGAAGCGAGTGCGCTGGCCCTCGTAAGCCAGGCGGTGGTGGACGCCCGGGCCGGCGACGCAGACGGCGAGCTGCTGCTCACCGCGCTCGGCGCGCTGCACTCTGTTCGGGCGACGCTCAACGAGTGGGAGCCAGAGCTCATCACCGCAGCGCGGGCGGCCGGGGTGAGCTGGGCGGCGCTGGCGCCGACGCTCGGGGTCACCAGCCGGCAGGCGGCCGAGCGGCGCTACCTGCGCCTGCAGCCGTCCGTCACCGGAGAGGCCACCGGCGAAGGCCGCATCGACGCCCAGCGAGACCGCCGGGCCGGCGACCGCGCGGTGTCGGACTGGGCGCGGCGAAACGCCGCAGTGCTGCGCCAGCTCGCCGCACACGTCACCGCGGCCGAGGGCATGTCCGCAGCGGGCCGGCGCGCCGCAGCCGGGGTGGCGAAGGCCCTGGCCGCCGACGACGCCTCCGCGCTGCTGGAACCACTCGCGGCGGCCCGGCGCCATCTCCTGGCCGGGCACGCCGAGCTCGCCGGGCGCGTCGGCGACATCGGCGCGGAGACCGGCCGCGTGCGCGACGAGGCGATCTCCGACCGGCGCCGCCGGACCACTGGGTGAGTTAGCGACCAGAGCTGAAAACCAGCCAAAACGAGCGGATGCCCCGGAATTCACGGGCAGTGTGAGTACGCGGACGCTCCTAGTTCTGCGCGGGCCGCCCGGCTCGGGCAAGACGATGTTGGTCGAGGCCTTGCGCGCTGACCACGGACGCGGCCTGGCGCTCATGCACTAGGACGTGCTGCGCCGTCAGGTGCTGCGCGAGCACGACCATCGCGGCGCCGCGAACATCGGCCTGATCGACACCGTCGCCCGCTACGCCCTCGACGCAGGCTCGCACGTCGTCCTCGAAGGGAGCCTGCACGCCGACCGCTACGGCACCATGCTGCGCCGCCTGATCGCCGATCACCGCGGCCGCACCCACGTCGCCTACTTCGACGTGCCGTTCGAGGACACTGTCGCCCGCCACGCCACCCGCCCCCAAGCGCGGGAATTCACCGCCGAGCAGATGCGTGGCCGGTACGTCGCCGACGACCAGCTCGGAGTACCCGGCGAAACCCATCCCTGCCGGAGGCAGCACCGGGGGCGCACTGCAGCAACTGCGACGCCACTTGCCGGGCGCAGCATCACAGCAGCCACCGCGCCGAGTGATCCGCTACGGAGAGTACCTGCGGTGAACCGGAATGGCGGTCCCCGTCGTCCAGGAGCCATTGGAATCGTGGACCACATGGACGATCCTCCGGCGTTGTTCGCGCTTCCGGCGCGGGAGCGAGATCCGCTGGGTCCGTTTCGTCGGCGCCTGATCCATCACCGGGCGGCCGAGCACTCCACGCCGGAGAATTCGCCAGCAGTAGGCCACGACGGACTCTCGGGCGCCCGCGGCCGCGCCCCGTCCGGCACGGTGCACCTGCTCACCGGTGAGTGGCTTCCTGCGTGCGGCGCCGGCTTGAACGGATGGGATCCACGTGGTCTGCAGCCCACCGCCGACGAGGTGACCTGCGGTCGCTGCGGAGGCATCCAGCGGAGCCGCGATCCTGGCGCAGGTCAGCTGCGCCTGTTCTGACCCGCCGGGCGACGCCGCCGTCCGCTACGCCCTCTTGTGCGGGGTCAGGAGGCCTTCCGACCTGCTGCTTCTCACAACAGCGAGCAAGCGACCATCAACGCCTGCACTGCGTTACGACGGTTGTACTGGCGAGAATTCACAGTGTGGGCGGTCGCGTTGCGGCTGAAGGTGGTCGGCACAACGTCGCCGTCCTCGACGAAGAACCGTTGGTACGTCTGCCACATGGGAGCAAACGCGATGAACCGGCGGATCGTGAAGTCGTCGTAGGCGTCCTTTGTGCGCTTGCCTCTCTTGTCGGGCGTGTACTTGCAGCGGTTGTTCTTGAAGTAGGCAGTGACGATGGCGTCAATGAGCGAACCTGCGAGCGCCTGTGCAGCCTCCGTGTGGCCGGTGTCGAGGGCGTCAAGAGCGGCAACTGCGAAGGAGACGTACGGGGCAACGGCCTCAGCCGTGCAGGCCGTGGCTGCCTCGCGGCAGTCGGATGAGATGGCTTCCAGCGCCGTCCAAGAATCTCCCTGCGCATGCTCGCGCCGTCAGCACGGATCAAGGCTTCTGCCGTAGAGGTGTGCGGCACACCGTAGAGCGCGATGCCGTCGACCATGACGACCTGTTCCACCTGCTCCGACTCCAGGCCTTCAATGCTCTGCAGGTTCGGCGGATGGACCCGCGCTGTGATGTTGGCGAGCGATGGCCCTACGCCCTCCAAACCAGAGGCCTGCTGCGTGGCGAACTGCGCCGCGATCTTGCTCATCGTCTCGCTGAGGCCGAAGTCCATGTTCTTGGTCAGCTGCGAGGCGATGAGATTGAGGTTGGGCTGCTGGAGCGCAGCGGTCTTGAAGATGTCGCTGTTGATGACGGAGAACTGCGTCTGCCACACGACCTGCAAGCCGAGGAACGGGTTGATGGCGTCGCTGACGAGTTTCTGCTGCACCTGAGCGAACGCCGACAGCGCCGTGACGTCCTTCAGCACCGAGTGGGGGATCAACTGAGCCATGGGGCGGCAGCTTGAATTCAAATTCCGGGGCCAGCGAGTGCCGAACCTGGTCCGTGGTCTTGCGGAGCCATTCCCGCTGCTCCGGCGTCAGTTCGGAGCCCTCGCCGTCCTCCGGAGGCGCTTCCTGCTGCGCGTCCTCGTGCTCGTCATCTGCCACGCGTAGCAGGCTAACCACCACGCCTGACTGCTGTTCACGCACACGAGCTCGCCGTCGGCCGTGCGCGGGCGACGGCGTGTTGCATCGGATCGCGCCCCGGTCCCACCATGACCATTGTGGACAACGTCAGCCACTGTCCTATATCCACTCACTACCCGATCGTGGCTATTGACCCGTTATGCCAAGGTGCTTACTCTCCGAACTACGGCATTCACAAATAGTGATAGCTCGAATCCCTGGGGTGACATGATGCGGGTGCTTCGAAACTGGTGTCGTCCGCTCGCGGCGGCTGCCTGCGCGACTGCGTTGCTGACCACAACGCTGAGCGGCCAAGCCGCAGCCGAGGCCAGCACACCGGCCAAGGTCAGTTGCACGTACGCCGACCGCTACATCAGCTACCCAAGCACCACCCATGCCACTGCGGTGCAGTGGGCCGTACGGGTGGACTGGTGCTACGACGGCAAGACCGTCAGCAACATCCGCCACTACGACTATCTCAAGGAAGACGGCGGCGGTGTCGCCGACTACAAGGGCCTCATCCAGAACCAGCTGACCTACCCCGGCTCCGTGCACTACGAGGCGACGCTAGTGAAGCAGGCGAAGATCGCGCTGTGCGTGCTCAAGGTGGGCTGCTACCGCACGTATTACCCGTTCGAACGCTTCGTCCTCGGCAATAACGGCAGTTACCGTCTCGAACAACGCAAGTGATCACCGTACCCGGTTGTTCTCTACGACCCCCCACGTTACGGAGGGTTGATTCGTCGCACCAGAGCTGCCGGTCCGCGCAGGGGATCCCGGACGCGAAGGGGTGGGCCTTCTCCGTGTCGGGCGAAGGGTAGACGGCTCGCAGTCACATCGCCGAGCTCACGCGCGGCGGCTGCCGCGAACGGCGTGATCCAGGTGTGCACCGCGCCGCTCGCTCCGGTCCTTGTCTCCTATGGTGCGAAACGGGGTTCAGGAGGATGGACGCGTGAGGTAAACGGGCTCGCCGTAGACGCGTTGGCTGTGCGCGTCCCGACCAGCAGGCCGCCACCCACTACGGCAGCGCGATCAGCGCGCGCGCTCTCGCCATCTGCGAAGTTAACGAACTTTCGGTAGGAACTGGCCGAAACACCCCCAAGGACCGGATTGGAGTAACGGCACCACAATCGACGGCCCGACGTCCTTGTGGGGACTCTGATCAGCACCCGTGGCCGGGACGTCGGCACGACTACGTGGTGACCCGGTTCCGAAGTTGACCACCTTGGGATCTCCGTAGTACTCGCTTGTCGTCCTTGGCGACCGCCGGGATGTTCGACGAGCCTCCGGCTGCTGCCGAGGAAGGGCTGTTGCCGCTCTCCGCGTCGCCGGTGCCACGTCCGCCCGCGCCGTAGGCCACGGTCAGGCCGACCAGCGCGAAAGCCGGGAGAAGGGCGAGTGCCTTCATCGGGTGTCCTCGGGCCACTTCGTCACTCTTCGTAGTTCTCAGCTGGAAACGTCGCTGTTACCGCCTCACGGACGGAGTCCGGGTGTGACCCGGCCGTGTGAGATGCTGTCCGAGCGCACGCCCGACGATGAACCAGCGCAGCGGCGCGGGTCCGCCGGCGATTGGTGACTTCGTGGGCTACAGCCCATGAGCGGGAGGGCTACCGGCTGTCGCGGCCAACGCTGTCGGTTAGATCCCGCAGCGCGTCGACGGTGCTCGAGAGGTCCGGGGGCCACCGGGCGGAAACGGCTTCCCATCCCTTCCGCAGCGACACGTTCTTGGCGAGTACGAGGTAGGGAGGCTCGCCCCAGTGGGTCGCGACGACGGTGCCGACCCGGTCCGCCTCGCCTGGTCCAGGCGCGCCGCCGGGCAGGAAGTCCAGGGTGTGGGTCTTCTCGCTGGCGGTCATGTCGTCCTTCAACCCGGCGCTGGCGCAGGTGAAACTCCGCAATAGGGTTGCGGGCATTGGGGCTGACCGGCATCGGCGCTTCCGGATGGGCCGCGTTGTAGGCCCGTACCGAGGCATGGGCGGTGTACGGGGGAATGCGCCGGCTTCCGGACGTCGCTGACATACGCCAGATCGTAAAAGATGACTTCCCGATGGCCTCCAGCACGGACTATCTGGCCCGCTATGTCCCCTCGCGCAACCGCCTCGCAGAAGCTTGAGGTTATGAGAGGTGCTTTGTGAATCGTGACCTGCGGACCTCCGGCCCGGCGGCGTCGGTTCGCAGAACTCGCACAACTGACCGCTTATGACGACCGCTGACGGGGGGATACCGACCTGCTACGGGCCGAAGGGTCAGCCGTGTTCGGTGTGGCGGTGGACGGGTCCGGCGCGCAGGTCAGGTGTCGGCGGTGTAGTGCTTGGGTGCACGCGCACGGGGATCTCGCGGGCATGCGGGGAATGCCGGTGACCGGCGGCGGGCGTTTGCGTGTGGTGATCACGTAGGTGGCGGTAGGCGGCGATCACGGCGGTGAGCCGGTCGCGATCCGGGCGCGCAGTGTCGGGGTGGCAGTCGCGGACCGCGCGCCGGTAGGCCGCGGTGATCTCGGCGGCGTTGGCGCCGGGGTCGAGGCCGAGTACCGCGTACGGGTCGGGCGGGCCTACGGGGTGCGAGGTGGTCATGGCGAAGGTTGGAGGGGCCCGGGCCCGGCTGGGCTGAGGTGGCTGATCGCGGTGTAGTAGTCGCGGGTCGCGGTGTGGGCGAGGTCGAGGGCACGGCGCAGGGCGGCCAGTTCTCGGCAGGCGTGGGCTGATGACTCGGTGGCCGACGTGCCGCCGCTTGCATGGATGATCCGGTGCGGGTGGCCAGTGTGTTCGGCCAGCAGGGTAACAAGGTCGGTCAGCTCGCCGGTGAGCTGGGTCAGCTGCCAGCCGGTGTCGCGCAGCTGTGCTAGGCCCGCCGCTTCGACCGGGTCGCTCGCGCGGACCGCGCGACGCAATTCTCGGGCCGTCGTGGCCGGTGTGGTGGCGATCGTGGCCAATTGCCGGCGGGTGCCCATCGTGTGTGCTTCCTTCCTGTCTTGCTCGCCCGGCTGGGGATCAGGGCCAGGGTTCGTCTTCTTCGAGTACCGGCGCGTTGCGGTGCTGGTCAGCGACATCGGCGAGGTCGGCCGCAATCGTGTCGGGGATGCCGGGCAGGGCTTGTTCGTCGTCGAGCGGTTCGGGGCGGGCCGGGCGCTGCTGGTCGGCGGCATCGTGGGCCGGGGCGTCCTCGAGCATGGCCTGTTCCGGGTTCGGGTGAGCGACGAGGTGTCCCAGGTCGTCGCGGGCCGGGGCGGGCTGCAGCGGTCCGGTGGTCAGGCAGCCGTGCATGGCGCGCACGTCGGCCCGCAGATCGCCCAGGATCGACCCGCTGCTGTTGTGGTCGAGGGTGGTGGATGCCTGGCGCATCACGGTGGCGACCAGGTCGGCCAGCGCGGTGCTGATCCGGATTGCGCCGTCGACCGTGGCGTGCAGCTCGTCCGGTCCGGGCGCGCGTGCGAACAGGAAACGCTCGGCCGCGGCCGGCTTCCGATGAGCCTGATCCAGCTGATTCTGCACCGTATTGCTCACTGTGGTCATCTCCCCGCGTCTCCCCGACCGCCCGCCTCCGGGTTACCGCGCGCGGGCCACAACAATTCCGACCCCCGCCCGCGGGCAGTTGATGCCGCGGTGCGGGGCGGGGCCGGAATTCGCAGCGGCCGTGTTTGGTCGCTCAGGCGTTGATCTGCTTGGCCTCGCTGCCGCCACCGATCGCGATCTTGCGGGGCTTGGCCTGCTCGGCGATCGGTACCCGCAGCGTCAGCACGCCCGCGTCGTAGTCTGCAGCGATGTTGTCCGCGTCGAGGGTGTCACCCAGGAACAGCTGGCGGGAGAACACTCCGCGGGGCCGCTCGGAGACCTGAACCTCGGCACCCTCGCCATAGCTGGGCGTTCGTTCAGCCTTCACGGTGAGCACGTTGCGCTCCACGTCCAGATCGATCGATTCCCGCTTGACGCCGGGCAGGTCGAACTCCACCACGTACTCGTTGCCGGAGCGGTAGGCGTCCATCGGCATCACCGCCGGCCGGGCGGCGGTGCCGCTGGCGCCGAAGAACTGCTGGGTCAGCCGGTCCAGCTCCCGGAACGGGTCGGTCCGCATCAACATGACCATGCGCCTCCTTTTCTCCTTCCCTGCGCACCGCCACCCGGCGTGTTGGTGGGACCGGAGGCGGCTCAGTCAACCTGTATTGCTCCGCGCTAGTGGTTCTGGGCGGTCGGCAAAGATCCGGCCTCGCCGCAAACCGAGGCAGCGGCGAGGGCGGAACCAGTTCGTATGGAAGTGAAGTTGCCGAAACGTGCTGCTGCGCGTTTGTGGAACACGCCACGCCTGAGAAGGCGTCACCGCCGAACCCGCGCCTGGTGGGCGGTTACTCGGGGAGGGGCTGTCACGAAAATGCGCCACGAGACGCGGGGCCAGGACCCCTGCCAGGGACTTCTCGGCCGACCCTCGAAGCGGATGCCCCCCACCCGGTAACCAGGCTTCAGACGTGACCGCGCGGCATCACCTGCCTTTCCCGGATCACGATCGGTGTCGCTGAACGCTGGGGCAAAGCCAGGCGGCGGAGGCGACCGTTGCCGATGCAGGCTTCGGATCACCCGCACCACGTCGGCCTGGCGGCAGGCGGTGGTGGCTCGGGCCGGCCGGCCCGAGCGCCGCGAGCCCGCGCAGCCGGGGCGCGGCGGAAAGCCAGGAGGCAGAACCCCGAAGTTGGCGGTCATGATCGCGTCGAACTCCGCGCGCAGCCAGCCCACCTCGGCGCAGACCAGTTCAGCGAACCCGCTGGTCACCGCCGCAGGGCGGGTGAAGTCCGGCATCCTCGATCACTCCCCAGGTCAACGTCGTCGCGTTTCGACACCAGGTCATGTACCGCTACCAATTTCTATAGCGCGCAATGGAGATTGTGTCAAGCGTTTCATCTAGATAGTCTGGAGTCGACGATGTTGATGGCGATGAGAGAGGTGCGCGTGGCTGACCTGGCCAAATTGGACGACCCGGACTACCCGGCCTTCACCACCGGGCAGGCCGCGACGATGCTCGGCGTGCAGGAGGCGTTCCTGCGCAGCCTGGACACCGCGAACCTGGTACGCCCCCACCGTTCCGAGGGCGGCCACCGTCGCTACTCGCGCCGCCAGCTCACCCTCGTCGTGCGGTTGCGCGAACAACTCGACGATGGCCACACCCTCGCCGCCGCCGCTCGCATCATCGGCCTGCAGGACCAACTCACCGACGCCGAGAACACCATCACCGACCTGCGCGCTCAACTCGACCAGCGCTGAGCCGAGCACGCCCGCCTGCACCGAAAGAAGCCGGGCTTGGTCGCCTGCCCGGCGTCAGCGACCTCACCACCCGAGGACGAGTGGCCGGCTGCTTGACAGGGCAGCGCACATCCGAGACCTGGGCCAGGAGTAGGCGCTCCGATCCTCGGCGAAATGAAGTCCCGTCACCGACAGAGCGCTCACCGGGCATGATCTCCACCAAGCGGGCCTCGACGATGTCGGAATCCGGAGTCGCTTTGCCAGGTGCGCCCGAAGCGTCGGGATAGGTCAGCACCATCCGGTACGAGCCGCCCGGCCGGACCTCGAATCGCTCGAACCTGCCGGTCATCTCGCCAGGCGGGAGCCACGCCAAGAGCGGTCCGGGATCGACAAGAGCGGTCCAGACGCGCGCGGGTGACGCGGCGATCACCCGTGATTCCCTGTCCATGCGCGGCATAACGGGATCCCTAGTGAGCTTCCCCCCGAACCGTGGAGGGCTCCTCTATGCGGCTCGGTTGGCCGCAGTGGTCTCGTAGTCGATCGGGGACTGCATGTCACAGGAACTGTGGCGACGTCGTCGATTGTAGAATTCAACGACCCATTCAACAATAGCCTGTTGTGCTTCCTTTCGGGTTTCGAACTGATGGCGAGATAGCACTTCGTGTTCCAAGGTTGAGAAGAACGACTCAGCCGCGGCGTTGTCGAAACATTGCGGTCGGAGTGGAAGATCACACCGGCCACCCGTTCTCCTCCACCGCGGGCGGCGACGGCCATTTTGATGGTCTCACCTGCGAGTTCAGCGTCCGGATGGACGCTGGTGGCGTAGCCGAGCAGCCGGCGGGAGAACAGATCGATCGCCGTCGACAGGTAGAGCTTGCCCTCGTCGGTTGGGATTTCGGTCATATCGCCGACCCACTTCGTGTTCGGTGCCGGCGCGGTGAAGTCCCGTTTCACCAGATCCGGGAACGGCACCGCCCGCTTGTCCGGCCGAGTCAGATTCTTCCGCCGCTTCTTCGTTCGGGCGACCAAGCCTTGGCGGACCATCGAGTTCGCCACCGATTTCTCACTCACCACCCACCCCGCAGCACGTAAATCAGCGTGAATACGCGGTGAGCCACGCAAGCCATAGGAGGCCTCGAACGCCTCCGCGACGGCCGCGTCGACCTCCGTCTGCCGCCGTTCGGCCAGCGTCGGCGTCTGCTGGTGTCGACGAGAGTTCCACTTGTAGAACCACGATTCCGACACGGTCAGAGCCCGGCAAGCGACAGCGTGCGGCACGTCATGGGTGGTCCTCTGGTCGGCGATGAACGCGGCCAGGCTCACCGCGTCGCCTCCTTCACCCACAGGACCACGGATCGCTTGAGGACATCGCGCTCCATCCGCAGCTCGGCGTTCTCCACCCGAAGCCGGGCCAGTTCAGCCCGCTCGTCGCCCCTCAGGCCTTCACTCTCGCCACGGTTGATCTTGTCCTGCTTGACCCAGTTGGCCAGAGTTCCGGCATGAATCCCCAGGTCAGCAGCTACCTGGGCGATCGGTTTGTTCGTCTCGCGGACGATCCGGACAGCTCCTTCACGGAACTCCCGGTCGAACTTCCGCCTCTTCTCGGGCATGACACATGATCCTCATAGTCCATGCCTCCACAATCCTGGGGGAAGCTCACTAGTGCAGTTGCATGTCACAAGTCACAGACTGACCGGGCACGCGCAGACCCGCATCACTCTGATCAGCGGGTTCTCGACTAAAGTGCTGCCTTTCGAGGCTGCTATATCTGTCAAGCCGCTTCAACGAGGGTTTCGAGGGCGGATGGGGCGGGTGCTGTTGTTCGTTCCAGGAGCTTGTAGATCTGGCGCGCGACGATCCGTTTGACGTAGCGCCGGACTTCTCGGGAGGACTTGCCCTCGGTGGTGCGGCGCAGGATGTAGTTCCTGGTGGCGGGGTCGATCCGCGTGCGGATCGTGACGATGGTGGGCAGGGCGCGATTGAGCTGCCGGCCCCCGGTCCGGTTGAGCCGATGGCGATTGGTGAGCCCTGACGACGCCGGAATCGGCGCGGTGCCGGCGAACGCGGCTTCCGAACGGAAGCGTCCCGGATGCGATCAGCTGACCAGGACCTGAGCAGCGCCGATCGGGCCGACGCCGGCCAACTGGAGCGGCAGCCAGCAGGCGCCAGTTCCAATGCGGGTCATGCCCCGATGCCAGCATCAGCCTGACAGCAACCCGACAGAGCCGGATCACCGGTCAAAGAATCACAGTTCCGATGTTCCTCAAATGCCGAGTAGGGGGCGATGGTCGTCTTCGCCGTGTAGCATCCTGTCGACATGATGTCGATCTGAAAGGGTAATTTCTCGCAGGAATTCGGGTGCTGTCTGCGCCGACGGACCGGGGGCAGCGGCCGCCGATCGACAACACCGATTCCCCAGTGAGCCGGAAAATGTAGATCGCCATCGGGGGCGTGGAGATTCTCTACCTGCGGGCCGGGCTTTTTTCAAATCGTTTAACCGGTATCGACACTGCGCGGTCTGCAGATATTTGCAGCGGATCACGGGAAGGAAAAAGGATGCTTGCACGAGCCATCATGCACACCGGCGCAACTTGCGTCGGCGAGCACGAGACCCTGTACACCGCCGCGCAACACATGCGCGACCTCGATGTCGGTGCACTGCCGATCTGCGGCGACGACGACCGCTTGCACGGCATCATCACGGACCGTGACATCGTGATCAAATGCATCGCCACCGGTGGCGACCCGCGCACAACGACCGCGGGCCAGCTGGCTCAGGGCGTTCCGTATCTCGTGCGCACCGACGCCCCGATCGAGGACGTCCTCGACGTGATGGAGAAGCACCAGGTACGGCGCGTACCGGTGCTCGACGACCATCGCCTGGTTGGCATGATCAGTGAGGCCGACCTTGCACGCCACCTGCCCGAGCACACCGTGGGTCGGTTCGTCGAAGCCATCTGCGCTACAACTGCGGGCGCGACGCCGGCGGAAAGCGCCGAGTAGCCGGTCGGGGCATGTCCGGGGTGAGCTCGTCGTCGCTGGCTGGTCGAGGCGGGGTTCTAGTTCGTCGGCCGGCGAGCGTGGCGACTCCGGCGAGTTCCACTGGTTTCGCGACTAGATGGATGGTCTGGGCACGTCGGCCGGCTCGAACCAGTCACCCACCCGGAACTGGAGAGCTGGTTCACCGAGCTCGAGCTGGCGCCACGGTTCCTGCCGAACCCGCCCCGCGCCGTCGACGCCAACGGAACGCGCCACGGGCTCCGCGCGGGCCAAGTACTCACTCGGCGCGCCCCGGGCGGGCTGCGTCTGACCGCCGATGAGGCCAGGGCCCGGTTCCCGGCGGTGCCTGAGCCCGGCGGATTCGACGTCGAGGTGTCCGGATCGGTCGCCATCGACGACGGAACCATCCTCAAGTCCCCGATGCTGACGATCTCCTACACCTCCGGAGATGCGCGACCGCAGCGCGGCCGAGAGCACCGATCTGGCGACGACGGTGGCGCTGCGGCAGGGCTGGAGCCTGATCACCACTGTGGAAGCGTCGCGCCGACGGGCCGCGTGGGTGGAGCGTGCACTGCACGCCATGCCCGGGTGGGCGACCGAGGTGTGCCTGCTGCCGGTCGTGGTGACCCGGTAGCTCCAACGCCCAGTCGCCGCGTCGTCGGAGCCAGCGCTGCGAGTGCGGCCGCACCGTCGCGGCTGGTTGCCGGGTGGGGCTCCGGCTAGGTCGGTGACCGAGCAGGAGAGCCCTGGGCGAGGGTTTCGAGCAGGCCGCGGCGTTCGAAGTGCCATCCGTCGCCGTGCTGAGGAAGCTGTGAGCTCCTGCGGCGTCAACATCGCTGCAGCTGGCGGCACATGGCGTCGATGCCGGGTAGAAACCATCCCTCGACGGGGCCGGGACCGGGGGCGAGATGTGCCTGCGTCTTGGACTCAGAGCTGAGCCGTCGCCGGCACGCCGGTTGCCATGCTGTGCCAGTATCCGACCGTGGGTGCGTTTGCGGGGGCCACATGCGCGGTACCTGCAGCAAGCCACGCCTTCTCCTGTCCTTTCCGCGGAGGAGACCGGCGCACGCGCCACCGCACGCCTCCGACGTCTTCTGGCTCAGCTGAACATCGCAGTGTGAGGCGGTGGACTTTGGGCCATGCTGCCGGTGGCATGCTGCCTGGGCTGGCACCACCGCCTCGCGCACGATCGAAACCGCCGCGAATGAAAGGAGCCGAGGATGAAGGCCAAGGTTGGCGACTGGCTGGTGATCAAGAGCGCGACGGTCGAGCAGCCGGATCAGCGCGGGCTGATCACCGAGGTGCACTCGCCTGACGGCTCGCCGCCGTATGTGGTGCGGTGGTCGACGAGCGGACACGTGGCGACGGTGTTTCCCGGCGCGGACGCGGTCATCGTCACTCCTGAAGAGCAGACAGCGGCCGACAAGCGGGATCGAGCCGGCTTAGCGTCGGTGCAGACGGCGATCGAGCACCACACCAAGAGCGAGTAGGGGTGCCACGTCTGGTTCTGCTTGGCGCCGGGGCCATGAATTCGCCGCGCTACCGTCCCGCCGGGCTGCTGGTCACGTGGGCCGGTCACCGGATTGCGCTGGATGGCGGAAGCGCCGCAGATCCCGGCCCAACGCTGGATGCGTGGCTGGTCTGCGACGAACACGCGGAACTCATGCCAAGCATTCGCAGGCGAGCCTGCGAATACGGCGTGCATCCCATCGTCGGTTTCTTCGACGCAGACGGCGTCGCCTTGCAGCCGTTTCCCGTTCGCCACACCTCGCATGAGACGGTCGGCTACCTGATCGAGACTGCTGAGCAGCGGGCCGCCTGGGCACCGGAGTTCTGGGTGTTTCCGGAGTGGACCCGTGGAGTGGATTTGATGTTCGCCGACGCTGCCGGGTGGAATCGGCCCATTAGGTTCGCCGGCGGTGTCGGCGGCCACGCCTGCGTCCGAGACGTCGCTGCGGCCGCGTGCAGCGCCGGTGTAGGGCGGCTGATCTTCGCTCACATCGGCCGGCCCAGCATCCGCGCGATCGACCGCGGCGAGCGACCCCCGTTCGGTGAGTGGGGCCGCGACGGCGCGGTGTTCCGGCTGCGCTCGGGCCCGCTCAGTCAGCACACACGGTGAGTGTGCCGTCAGGCGTAGTGCCGACCCGGGTTCCGAACCGGAGGCTGATGCGTTCGAGTACCGAACGAAGGCAGTCCACGTCGCCTCGCGGCACATGCCGAAGCCGCAACTTCCGTGCCTTCATGGGCACCATGTTCAAGCCGGCGAGCGCGCCGGTTGCGGGCTCGAGCGTGGCGAAGTACATCAACCGCAACTCGCCCCGGTAATCCTGGAAGCCCCTGATCCCTTCATAGTCGTTGACCAGGTCTCCACAGCCGTAGAGAATCAGTTTCCCTCGGTACACCTCGATCGGGCGAGGATGGTGCGAGGAATGCCCGTGCACGAGGTCGACACCGGCGTCGATTAGTCGTCGCGCGAACCGAACCTGGCTGGACGCGATCGTGTAGCCCCAATTGGATCCCCAGTGCAGGGACACGATCGCGAGATCGCCCGGTCGTTTGAGCGCCAGCGCCCGTCCCGCCAGGGAATCGGCACTGCGAGCCCTCAGGTCGGGGACGAAGGACACGCCCGGCCGGTCGTCGGTTGCCCTCCAGTGACGTGGGATTCCGCTGGATGCCATCCCGCCCGCGGCGATCACTGCGCACCCTCCGGCCGACAGGGGCACCGACACCGGACCGTGTGCCTGTGCGGCAGCACACCCCGCGCCTACTGCGGCGATCTTGGCAGCAGCCAACGTGTCGAGCGTATCGGCGAGGCCTCGCGGACCGAAATCGAGGACGTGATTGTTGGCCAGGACGCATACGTCCGGCCTCGCCGCGGCGAGGCACGCGAGGTTGTCGGGGTGCATCCGGTAATGCACGGCTTTACCGGGTGCGAACCGGCCGTCGCTGGTGATCGAGGTCTCGAGGTTGATCAACCGAATGTCGGGCGCACGGTCATCGAGCACCGCCAGCGCGTCTCCCCAAGGCCAGGTGAAACCCGCGGGCCGCGCGAATGAGCCGCTGGCCTGTTCGGCGAGACTCACATAGGTACGGGCGTCGGTCACGGCCGGTTCGTGAAGTGCCGGGTCGCCGGGATGCGGGAGGATCTGGTCGATGCCGCGTCCGGTCATGACATCGCCGCCGAGAAAGATCGTCGCAGGCGTCTGTGTGCTCAAGTGATCACAGCCTTCGGGGCAGTGGACGGTGCCCGACAGCCGAACCGCAGTGGTGTGCAGCAGCGACAGCGGGCCGCGGCGGCCTGGGCACGCGGCGAACCCACCCCGCGGCACTGTGCTGCGTCGATGACGCAGGTCCACGTCGGTGGCGCCGGTGAGAACGCACTCCGCGTGCCGTTGACGGGTGGCAGCGACGTAACGAGCAGGCTTTTCACTATAATCGCTACGGCGTTGCCGATGCACCGCTCTCGCGTCATTACCCACGCCTCAACCCGCACACCGGCGGTGTGCTCCACCGGCTCCGTCACGATTCCTCGCCGGCGGGTGTGATGAGCCCGTAGTGCCCGTCATATCGGTGATAAAGGACCGCGCCCCGTCCGCGGTCCGCATCGAGGAAGAAGGTTACCGGCTCGCGCAACTGACACCACCCGGACCGCACGAACTCGCTCAGTTCCAGCTTCCGCTGACTATCAGCACCCAGCCGGCACCAGTGCTGGCCACCGGTGAAGCAGTGGCTCGGCTCAATCTGCTGCGGCTGCCGTTCCTGTGGCTGAGCGAGTGTGGAGTGGGAAGGACCTGGTCGGGCGGGCGAACCGGCGTCTGAGATCGTACGGCACAAGTCGTTCACATTCCCGAAGTGCACGATCGACGACGCTGCCCGCGACATGGGTTTGCTGGACTACGACTTCCACTTGTTCACCGAGGTCGGCACCGCCGTGCTTCGTCACGCCGAGGAGTCAGCGGGAATGTGGCGGCGACGTGCCGGTACTTCGGGATCAGCCGCACCATCTTCTCTCGGTGGAAACGCCGCTGGGAGGATGAGGGCGTGGACGGGCTGAAGGACCGCTCGAGCGCCCCGTTGCACTGCCCGACCATCACCCACCCCGAGGTGGTCGAGAAGATTATCCATCTGCGCCAGCGTTACCACTTCGGCCCGCTGAAGATCGAGATGTATCTGCGTCGCTACCACGACGTCGAGATCGCTGCCTCGACGATCTACCGCATCCTCAAACGCCTGGGCATGAACCGGCTGCCCGCTTCGCAGCGCTACCAGCGCCACCAGAAGCGGTGGAAGCGCTACGAGAAACAACGTCCGGGCCACCAGCTGCAGATCGACGTCACGTTCGTCGAGCCGATCACCACCAGCACCGACCAGCGCAGGCGGAAGTTCTACCAGTACACCGCGATCGACGACTGCACCCGCCTGCGCATCCATCCTGCGGATCTACCCACGCTCGGACCAGAAGACCGCGATCCAGTTCCTGGACTATGTGCTGTCCCGGCTGCCGTTCCAGGTCGAGAAGATCCACACCGACAACGGTGCGCCAGTTCCAGACCGCTACCGCAGTGCGGGTCCTGCCCGACCTGGCTCCGCATAGTCGGGATTCCCAGCCATCGCCGCCCGAGTGGTGACGCGGGCCCCTGCTGGAGCTGTTCCGCGAGACCGGGCAGCCGCACACCTTGGTGCGCATCGGCCACGGCCTGCCGATCCGGATGACCGCCCGTCGCCCGGTGGCCGAGGTGACGACGGTGCGCACTGAGCCGAATCCACCGGTTCGCTGACCGTCCTTTCAGGACTCTTCCGGTACCCGCATGGCGCGGAGCACATCCCGAAACGTCACCATGCCGATGAGCTTGTCGTGCTCCATCACGGGCAGCGCCCGGACGCCGGCCTCGGCCATGCGTCGGGCCAGTTCGGCCCAGTCGAGGTCGGCCGGCACGGCCAGACCCGGAGTGTGCATGACCATCGCGACCGTGTCGAGGGTGTGCGGTGTGGCATTGTCCGCACTGTCGTCCGGGTCGGTGTTCTCCGCCCTGCTGCGGAAACCCGCCTCCACGAGATCGATCTCACTGACCAGGCCGACGAGGTGGCCGGTCGGATCGACGACGGGCAGCGTCGTGAACCCGCTACGGCTCATCACGTCCGCGGCGTCGGCGAGTGCTGCGGGCGGGGTCACCGCGATGACCGGCGTCGTCATGATGTCGCGCGTCTGCATGGCGGTCCCCGTTCGTCGTCGCTTCCGATGTTGACCGCCGCGGTGGTGAACGTCCAAGGGTCTTTGGTCCTCGTGCGCCTCGTGCCGCGGTTCGACGGCGGGGACCGGCGGCCCACCGCGGCGGGCACAATGCCCCTTCGGCCCGGCCGGTGCGAGGGGCATGCTAAGCGTGAAACCCGTCCCGGGGAAGGGAAGGTGGCGGACATGGCTCCTTCGGCGAACTGCCTGGTGCGGTGGTGGCACCTGCTCGTCCCCGGACGCAACTCCGTCGCTAGGCCCTCGGACCGGGTACAGGCCTGGCTGGTGCTGATGGTGATTCTCGCGGCGCTGGTGGCTATCCCATTCTCCGCGGCGGCGGGGTCGGCGGTATACGCCGCGCAACAGCACCAATCCGCCCGCGAACTCGCCGAGAATCGGCCCGCGACCGCGACGCTGCTCGCCGATGGGCCACCGGACTCCGTCACGGGCCGCAGCGGTGAGGTCAGTGGCCCGAGGCCAACCGACGCGACGTGGCTCGGTTCCGACGGCGCGCGCCACATCGGGCGAGTGAACGCGGACGCGGGCACTCACCGCGGTGATCTGGTTCCGATCTGGGTCGACCGGTCCGGAGCCGTCGTCCCCGCGCCGCTGTCCGCCGAGGCCGCCGTGGTCAACGCGGTCGCCGCCGCGGTTGGCCTGTACTTCGTAACGTGCTTGGCACTAGGGCTGATCCACGGGAGTTCCGTGTTTGCGCTGAATCGTCATCGCGCCCGGAAGTGGCAGCAGGAGTGGTACGCGGAGCTGGGGAAGAAGGCACATTCCTGAAGGGTCTGCGCCAATGCTGCCGACTCATACCGGAGCAGCGGTGGCTACAGTCGGTACGTGTGGCCGGGTCGCCCGGCCGGCGGCCAGGATCGACCATCCGTGTGTTTCGGTGTTGCGGCGGAGTTCGCCGCCGTGCCACGGTTT
>NZ_JBITBT010000073.1:0-16717 GCF_044452505.1 Amycolatopsis sp. NPDC051903
CACAAAAACGGGGCGGTGTGTTTGGGGCCCCCGCGGGGCGCCCTCCCCCGGGGGGGTGGGGGCCGGCCGCCCGCCGGGGTGGGCGCGGCCCCCTTCGCAGCGATGGAAGCGGTCAGCCGCGCAGCTTCTTCACGATCTCGCTCATGTCCGTGACCTGGTCGGCCGGCGGAGCGGTGATGGTGACGGGGGCGCCCCAGTCGCTGTACTTGAGCGTGACCTTGCCGATGGCGGTCGTGCCCGCGCCGGCGCCCGCGGCCTGCATCAGGGCGGTCTCGTCGACGGTGATCTCCCGCGGGAGCTGGTTCTTGTCCACCCAGAGCTCGGCGGGGAGCATGACGTGCTTGCCCTTGAGCTGCTGGTCGACCTTGGCCCTGGTCGCGGCCGGCATCGACACGGTGAACTGGTCCAGCGCCTTGTCGAGATCGAGCTCCATTTTGTAGTGGTTCACTTTCTCACCGTCCAGAGTGGTCTGGTCGGAGCTGAGGATGTGGCCGGCTTCTTCGATCCGGTCGAGCAGCTCGGTCGGGTCGCTCGCCTGGGAGGTCGAACCCAAGGTGCCCGACATCGCCTGCGAAAGCGGGTCGCTGGCACCTGGCGTGATCTTGATCCACGGCCGGTCGGTGCCGATCTGGCTCGCCTCACCCGGCGGGACCTTCAGGTACAGGCTCTTGTCGACGGCCCGCACCTCGACCTGCTGGCCTTCGACGGTCTCAGTCAGCGAAAGCTCGATGTTGCCCGGCTGGAACAAGTAGTCGCCCTGAGCCGTGATCGTCTTGCCTCCCGCGTTCATCTCCATCGAGACCTTCGCCGACTTCGACTTCTGTGTGCCCTGCTTCGAGGCGGTCGCCAGCTCCAGCACGTTCTGGAACGGTGCGGCGAGCCCCAGCTCCGGCTTGTCGCCGGGGGACGATGCGGTCCCGTTCTGGCTCTTGGCACCACAACCCGTCAGCACGAGCGCCAGCGCGGCGCCCGAGGCGACGGCGAAAGTGGTTTTGCGCAGGCAGTCTCCCTGGGAGGTCATGGGTTCACCCGCGATATCGCCGGATTGCGCTAGCGGTTACGCCGTTTCGGTCACGATTCGGGGCACGCTGTTCGACCGAAGCCCCGAATTCGTGAGATTCCCGGCATTACGGCAGCCTTTGGTTGTCGGCTGACCGCGCGAGGCGAGAGGGGCGCCGAAGTAGCAAAACCCACGCCTGATG
The DNA here is from genome assembly GCF_044452505.1 of Amycolatopsis sp. NPDC051903. Lineage (NCBI taxonomy): Bacteria > Bacillati > Actinomycetota > Actinomycetes > Pseudonocardiales > Pseudonocardiaceae > Amycolatopsis > Amycolatopsis sp. NPDC051903. The sequence continues at coordinate 1,203 of NZ_JBITBT010000073.1, forward strand.
GGGGAGTAGCGTGCTTGTATGCCTGTTGCCGTGCGGGTGCGTCGGTGGGCGGTGCGCGGGCTGGCTCTGCTGATCGGTTGCGTGGTGGCGCTGGCCCAGCCGGCTGCCGACGTGTGGTGGCTGGGGTGGGTCGGGCTCGTCCCGCTGGTGGTGTTGCTGGGACGCGCAGGCTCGTACGGGGAGGCTGCCTGGCGGAGTTCCCTTGCCGCGGTCGGGTATTTCCTCACCGTGTTGCAGTGGTTGCTGCCCAACGTGGGGTTCCTGGCGCTTGTGGTGGGCGTCGTCGCCGGGGCGCTCTGGGTGCCGTTCGGGCTGGTGACGTACCGGCTGCTGCGAGAGCCGTCCGCGGTTCGGGTGGCGGCGGCGGTGGTGGTGCTGCCGTCGGTCTGGGTCGCCGTTGAGGCGCTGCGGTCGTGGGAAGGTCTGGGCGGCGCCTGGGGTCTTGTCGGTCTGACGCAGTGGCAAGCGCGGCCGGTGCTGGCGGTGGCGTCGCTGGGTGGGGTGTGGTTGCTCAGCTTCGTGGTGGTGGCCGTCAACGTCGGCCTTGCCGCCGTGTTCCTTCCCGGCGCCGGCCGGGCTGCGCGGCTGCTCGGGGGAGGGCTTGCGGCCGGGTTCGCCGCACTCGCGGTCGGTTATGGGTTGCTCCGGCCGGAACCGGTGGCGACCGGCAGTTTCCGCGTGGTGGGGGTGCAGCCTGGCGTCGTGTACGGCGGCCCTGAGCGCTTCGCGGCGCATCTGGACCTGACCCACCGGGCCGCGGGTCTGGGGCAGGACGTTGTGGTCTGGGGGCAGAGCAGCATGCCGTTCGACCCGGCGCGCAATCCCGATGTGGTGGCCCGGTTGCGCCAGGCCGCGGCGGTCGCGGGAAGTGACGTGCTGGTCAACGTCGACGCGCGAGCCGCGGACGGCCGGATCAGGAAGACGACTCAGCAGTATGGGCCAGGCGGTCTGATGGGTACGTACGAGAAGCGGCGGCTGGTGCCCTTCGGCGAGTACGTGCCGATGCGGCCGCTGCTCGGGAAGGTGCTTCAGGACACCGCCATCGCGGAGGAAGACCGGGCGCCGGGCCGAAAGCCGGCGATGTTGCTGGTCGGCGGGACACGAGTGGGGCCACTGATCTCGTATGAGTCGATCTTTCCCGACCTGCGCAGGGAACTCGTTCGGCTGGGCGCCGACGTCACGGTAGTACAGGGCTCGCTCACGTCGTTCCACGGAACGTGGGCGCAACCGCAGCAGGCGAGCGCCGAGGCGGTGCGGGCGGTGGAATCCGGTCGTTCCGCTGTCCTGGTGGAGCTGAACGGCACGTCCGCGGCGTTCGACGCACAGGGCAGGCGGCTGGCTTGGCTGCCGCCGGACTCACAGGGGATCTTCGTCGTCGATGTGCCGCTGTACGAGGAGATCACTCCGTACGTGCGGTGGGGCGATTGGGTCCCGCGCGCGGCGTTCGTCATCGCCGCAGTGGGCATCGTCCTGCTGGTCGCGCGCGCTGCGCGAGCACGACAGTCATAGATCGCAAGTGCACACGCTTCGCTGCTGGGGAACGCAGTTACGCCTGGTTCGTCGCGCGTGGCCGAGCATCCTGCACCGCCGAATGGGCGGACAGGTTGCGAAGCCTGGGCGAGTACGTTGTCTCGTCCTCCGCCCTCGACGGTCCTGAGTGGACCAACTCGACAGTCCTGAAGAGCGATCCCGTGCGGGAGGTCTCGAAAGTGAAGCACCGGGTGAACGGCGACATCGTCGTCTGCGGTACCGGCCGGCTCGGTCCCCGCCTCCTTGCAGTCGCCCCCCGAGTCTGCCCGCGCGCCAACAACTATCTCTTTCGCCCGGACGGGCAAGACTGACCGGCACCTCGCGTACCGGCACCTGCCACTAACTATCCACAGTAGACACATCACCGAGTGAGGACGCGTGCCTGTGAGCCCATCCGGAAATCCGCGCCGACACGTGAACATGGAACCTGGTGCCCTCACCGGCACGCCCCCATGCCCGGGCATCCGTGGTCAAGGACGTTGCGGCTTAAGACCGGTCAGGAGGTGGTCGACGGCTGCCGCGAGCGTGGCGTTGGTGACGGGGCGGCCTGCGACGAGGTCGGCGTAGAGGCTGCCGAGCAGCATCGATACCACTGTCTGCGGCTCTGTGCGCTCGTCGATCTCCTGCCTCTCCTTTGCGGTGTTCAGGACGGCTGCGATGCGTGCGCGCCGGGGCAGGAGGGTGTGTTCGCGGAGTTGAACGAGCAGTTCGGGCGTGTGGCGGCGTTCGGCGAGGCACGCGGCGAGTATGCCGGTGCCGTCCACGCGGTCGAAGAGGTCCCGTAGCTGGTCGAGCTCGGTGAGGAGATCGGTTCGCAGATCTCCGCTCACCTCGGGGACCGCATCCTGGTCGAGCGCGGCGATTGCCGCTGCCACGAGCTCCGCCTTGCCGGCATAGCGGGCGTAGAGGGTCTGCTTGCTCACCCCCGCTGCGGCGGCGACGGCGTCCATGCTCATGCGGGCGTACCCGTCGTGGCTGAGCAGCTGCAGTCCCGCGGTGAGGATGGCGGCGTCCTTGGCCGCCGAGCGCGGGCGGCCGACCGGGCGGCGAGGGGAGGTCATGGGCATGAGTCTAGCCAATTTAAATACTAGACGGGCTGGTATGGTTTTATGGGTGGGCAGCGCTGGACCGTCAGCCGCCCTTGGTTGAGGCCGTCACCCGATGAGGAACAGAGATGAAGATCGCAGTACTGGGCACCGGCATGGTCGGCACCACGATGGCGACCCGGCTTGTTGCCCTCGGCCATGACGTGGTCCTGGGGGAGCGGGCGGAGAAGGCGGAGCACGCGGGCGTCAGACCAGATACGGCCGTCCCCGGTGCCGGCCGGGGAAGCTTCGCGCGGGCTGCTGCACACGGCGACCTACTCGTCAACGCCACCCGCGGTACCGCGTCGATCGCGGTCCTTCGCTCGGTGAGCGCTCACGATCTCGCGGGGAAGGTCCTGATCGACATCGCCAACCCGCTGGAGTTCGGTGACGACGGTTTCGCGCTACTGACCATCGTCAACACCGACAGTCTCGGCGAGCGGATCCAGCGGACCTTCCCGACGCTCAAGGTCGTCAAAACCCTGAACACCATGGGTGCGGCCCTGCAAACCGCTCCCCAGCTGCTCGCCGCGCCGACCAACGTCTTCCTCGGCGGTGATCACCCCGACGCCAAAGCGCAGGTACGCGAGCTGCTGATCTCACTGGGGTGGTCGGACGAGCACATCATCGACCTCGGTGGCATAGCCACTGCCCGCGCCACCGAGATGTTCGGCACTCTGGGGTTCGCCCTGAGCACCACGTTGGGTACTCCGTTGTTCAACATCCGCGTCGAGCACGTCTGACGTCCCGCGCCGTGCACCAGGGTCGCCGAAGACGCTGGTCCCGTTACCGCAGCAGAACCGTCGTTCAACGCCGGATCCGCTCGGAGTTCAGGCGATCCGTTGCGGATACACCAGGACACGCCCGTAGCGCACTTGACACAGTGGTGGACGCCTCGGCCGACCCGTGGCCCGCGGCGGCGATGGCGAGCGCGCCGGTCACCGAGCGGTCGTGACGTTCCTGTCTAAGACCACTCGGCGTTCGGTTCGTCGGCGGCCAGCGCCGCGCATCGTGGGCAGGTCCTCAAGTTCATGCCACCAATCTGCGGGCCGAACAGCTTCGAGCGGACGACGATGCGCAAGGTGCTGTCGCACAACGGATAGCCGGCGTTGTCGCGCACCGCGTGCCGCAGCACGGCGGGCAGGCGAGTGGCCTTGCCGGCGCGCACGGGCTGGTGGCTCGTGCCCAGTGACCGAGGTGCGGGCCGCGTCTCGGTGAAGCATGAATACAAGGTCATCTGACTGTTCCTCCCGGTGACGTCTCCTGTGAGTCGCTGCGTGCTGCCGAAGCGCAACGTCCGCGCTGCAGCCGCACCCGTTTGGTGGTGTCACCACTCGCGCCGGCTCACCTGGGTTGGGTCGTGGGGCGCGCGGGTTGACCAAACGCAGCAGGCAGGCGGCGCAGGGAACGCCACCACCCCGCCCACTGTGCGGGCGCGGCGGCATATCGAACGGACTTCGCGCGGCGCGGGTCGCAGCTCGCTTCGGCCCGAAGTGAGTGGCCAGCCTGTTCGAGTTCCTTGAGCTCGAACAGGCACTCGTCGCGGCGCCGAAGTCGGAGCCACCGGAGCGAGTCGCGCACGGACGTGGTGACGCCGACGGCGCTGATCCCGTCCTCCGTCGGCAGCACCCGGCGAGCACCGAGAACGCCACCGCACTGCGCACCACGCTCGCGCTGGGCCGCGGTTCGTCGACTGCCCCGCGAACTCAGCTCACGAACCCACGCGACCGCCTCGTTCCACCGAGACGACTCCGGGCGAACCTGATCGATCGAGCGCGGGCTGGAGACCCCCTACGCCGATGAGCATCCCTCGCTTCGCCAGCTGCTCGGATTGCGCGGCGAGCACGCCCGCGCGGTCGCCGAGTTCTCCTGGCCCGAGCTGGGCGAGCGGTTCAACTGCGGACTGGTTCGACGCGATCGCCCAGGCCAAGACCCCAGGTCATCGCTGAAGGTGCGTAGGCGTGCTCGCTGACCGGGTCCCGGTGGTCACTCGGCGTGCCCGAAGGACCGGATCTCCTCGGCCTCGGCCGGGGTGAGCTGACGCGGAGCCTCGCCGTGAGCGAGTTTCTCCGCCTGGATGTGGTGCCGGATGTCGGCCACGATCTCCGGGTTGGCGAGCGTCGACACGTCCCCGACATCGGCGAAGTTCGAGATCCCGGCAATCACCCGCCGCATGATCTTCCCGGACCGGGTCTTGGGCATGTCGGACACAATCCACACGTGCTTCGGCCGGGCGATCTTGCCGATCTCGGTGTCGATCGCGGCGGCCACCTTGTCCTCGACGTCCTTGCTCGCCGTCAGGCCCGGCTTCAGCGAGACATACATCTCCACCGCCCGGCCGCGCACTTCGTCGATCACCGGCACGGCGGCCGCCTCGGCGACCTCGTCCACGGTCAGGCAGGCCGATTCCAGCTCTTTGGTGCCCAGCCGGTGGCCGGCCACGTTGATCACGTCGTCGACTCGGCCGAGGATGCGGAAGTATCCGTCGGCGGCCTGGACCGCGCCGTCTCCGGCGAAGTACGGCCAGTCGTGCCAGTCGGTGCTGTCCTTGTGCTTGTTGTACTTCTCGTAGTAGATCTGCACGAACCGTTCCGGCTGGCCCCAGATGGTCTGGAAGATCCCCGGCCACGGGTTGCGGATGCAGATGTTGCCCGCCCTCCCGCTACCCGCCTCGACTACCTGCCCGTCCTCGTCGTAGATCACCGGGTAGATGCCCAGCACGCCCGGACCGCAACTGCCCGGTTTCATCGGTTGCAGCGCCGGCAGCGTGCTGCCCAGGAACCCGCCGTTCTCGGTCTGCCACCAGGTGTCCACGATCGCCGCCTCGCCCTTGCCGGCCACGTCGTGGTACCAGCGCCACACCTCCGGCTCGATCGGTTCCCCGACCGTGGTCATGTGCTTGAGGTGGTAGTCGTACTTGGCCGGCTCGTCCGGGCCGAGCTTGCGCAGCATCCGAATCGTGGTCGGCGCGGTGTGGAAGATGGTCACCCCGAGCCGCTGGCAGATCCGCCACACCCGACCGGCATCGGGATAGGCGGGTACGCCCTCGTACAGCACGCTCGTGGTGCCCAGCGACAGCGGCCCGTACACGATGTAGGAGTGCCCGGTGATCCAGCCGATATCCGCGCAGCACCAATAGGTGTCGGTCGGATGAATGTCCTGGTAGTACTTCGAGGTACCCGCCACATAGGACAGATAGCCGCCGGTGGAGTGCTGGCAGCCCTTCGGTCGTCCCGTCGTGCCCGAGGTGTACATCAAGAACAGTGGTGCCTCCGCGGGCATGGACACCGGCTCCACCACGACACCGCGGTAGGTCCGCAGCAGGTCATCGACGAAGAAGTCCCGGCCTTCGACCATCGGCGAGGCGGAAGCGTACTGGCCGGAGTGGCGCCGGAACACCAGGACCTTCTCGATCGTGTGACCCTGCTCGGCGGCCGTGGCCACGGCCTGGTCGGCCTTGACCTTGTGGTCGATCAATTCCCCGTTGCGGTAGTAGCCGTCCATCGTCACCAGAATCGTGCTGCCCGAGTCCGCGACTCGACCACCGCACGCCGCGCCGGAGAAGCCGCCGAACACCTCGGAGTGGATCACGCCCAGCCGCGCGCAGGCCAGCATCGCGACGGGTAGCTCGGGCACCATCGGCAGGTGGAACGTCACCCGGTCCCCGGTCCGGACTCCGCCCCAGTCACGCAACAGCGCGGCGAACTCGTTCACCCGCCGGTACAGCTCCCGGTAGGTGATCGCCAGCGTCGCTTCGGCCTCCGGCTCGGGCACCCAGATGAACGCCGCCTTGTTGGCGTTGGTTGCCAGGTGCCGGTCCACGCAGTTGACGCAGGCGTTCAGCCGGCCACCGACGAACCACTTCCAAAACGGTGGTTTGGACGTGTCCAGCGTGGTGTGCCAGTAGGCATCCCACGACAGCAGGTCGGCGTATTCCTTGAAACAGTCAGGAAAACGCTCCTCGGCGAAGCGGTCCAGGATCGTCGGATCGGCGGCGTTGGCCTGGCCGATGAAGCTGACCGGCGGAGCGACGTACTCCTCCTCACGCCAGTGGACCGCGATCTGCGCCTCGGAAACCTGCGCGTCAACCTTGGAGTTGTGTGCGGTTGTCATGGCTGAAACCTCCGCTGCCCTAGTGCCACCCGAAATCGGGACCGTGACCGGAAGCGCTATCGCTCGGCAAGCAGGCCGGCACAAACACCGAAGTCGTACAACTCGCCCGCGACCACGGCTTGGCGGTCGAACGCCGCCGTATCGCCACGGGCCACCGACTCCCAACACGCGGCGTCGATCAGATCCAACGCCCGCAAGGCGACCGCGGCTAACGCGGCCACCGGCCGCGTCTCGACCTCGCCGCGCAGCCGCGCCGCTGCGCACGCCGCGGCTGGGTCGCTGACCGTGGCCTGCATCTCGGCCAGCAACACCGACAGTTCCCCGGCGAGATACTGCTGGGTCATCACCATCGCCGCCCGGCTTCCCGGCGCGGCGGCCACGATGCGTGAGGATCGGCTGGGAGCACGAACCGGTGGGACGCCGTCGCGGGCAGCGGCGTCCTCGCCGTGGCACACCCGACGACGTGTGCCGCGCCCGTTCTGAACGGCAGCGCTGCTCTGTGCGCGCCCGCCGTGACCGTCCTCATACCGTTCGGCCTCCCAGGCGCTGGGAGAGCCTTCATCGTAGACGTCGGTGACCGCGGTCACCATGCTCACCGTCTTCCCAACCCAGTCGAACAGGCTGGTTGACGCGTGAGGGTTCGGGTTGGGTCACAGAACCCCGGCCGGGACCGGTTATTTCGGCGTTGTGCGCCATGACATCAGGTCAACACAGCAACAGAGTGACCAGTGGTGCCCGGAAATCGAGACCGAGGGCGGTGGCGAAGCGCTCGCTCATAACGAACGGGACAAGAGTTGCCGCCGCCTGTCCAAAAAACCGCAAGTTCGGGTTGTGGAACTCGCGAGCGCGGAAGCATCGCAACACGCCGAGCCCCAGCGCGGCGCCGGCCAGTGGGGCAAGCACAACGATCCGGCGACTGGTCACTGATCACTGCCGGTCCGGCACATCCGGCTGTTGTGCGGCGGGCACGACGGAGGTTCGGGGAGAAATCCCGGCGGCACTCGGCACCAGCTCGCCTGAGGCCTCCCCGTGGCCGCTCGCGGTCCACTCAAGCCGAGCGTGCCGCCCGCCGGGCCGGCCAGATCGGCAGCAGGCCCCGCCCGCTGACGTCGTTGAGGACAATGGCTGAGCACAGGTAGAACGCGACGAAGGAGTCGAGGAGACCGACCCAGCCGCCGGCCTTGGTCAGCGCGGTCGCGGTGGCCGCGGATCCGACGAGGTTGGCGAGGCCCAGCAGCACGTAAACCACGACCAGCAACACGAACGCCGTGAACGCGGGTGCGTTGACCACCCGCGCCCCCACGGCGAGCATCGCGGTGAACAACGCCCACACGATCAGGTAAGCGCCGAACATGCGGCCGAAGTTCGCTGCTCCCGCTGTGTCGGTGATCATCGGTGCGTAGAACTGCACGATCAGCGCTGTGGTGAACAGGAAGCAGGCATACGCCGAACAGAACGTCGCACCGAACAGGTTGTTGCCGCGGAACTCCCAGATCCCGCCGACGAGCATGGCGAGCGCGCCGGTGCCCATCGCGACGGGAACGAACATCGTGGCCGTCCGCTGGTCCACGACGCCGGTGTTGGCCAACGACAGAATCGTCAGCGAGAAGCCGAACCCCGCCAGCGCCAGGGGCACCCCGCTGGCTGTGGGGGCGAAGGCGGTCGTGGCGGGCTCACCCGCACGCGGCGGCGGCACTTGCGGGGCGGCTCCCGGTGGAGCGGTTCGTTGTGCGTATTCTGCGCTGCTGGTCATGACGCTCCCTCCAGGCTGCGCAGGAGTGCTCTCGACACGGAACGGGCGCAACCGTGCCGAGGCCAGGCGGATCAGACTTCCGTGGCGAGCAGTTCCTTGAGGCCGTTGTCGATGAACCGGGTGTCCTCCGGGTTGAGGCCGCCACCGGCGAAATGTCCCCACGCGCCTGGGATGACGCGCAGTTCCGCCCGGTGCATGTGCTTGACTTCCCACTCGTTGTCCTCGGGCGGGAAGTACAGGTCCTGCTGCGCCGGCATCACGATCGCGGGCGCCCGGATCGCGCCGAGTGCGTCCTCGAGGCTTCGCATTCCCGGCGTGTTGCCGATGTCGGCGTACTGCCAGGTCCACAGCATGGTCAGGAGGTTGTTCGCGTCGCGCTTGAGGAACAGGCCCTCCCAGAAGGCCACGAGGAAGTCTTCCAGGGACGCGTAGCCCAGTGGCTCGCGCTCGTAGCTCTTCTCCCGGTAGAACTGCTGGCAGAAGCCCCAGCCGGCGTAGACCCGCGCCAGGGCGCGGAGGCCGATGTCGGGTTGCTCGTCGTAGCGGCCGCCGTGGTAGGCCGCATCCGCGGTGAGCGCCGCTTTGACCCCTTCGAGGAACACGAAGTTGTGCAGGCTGGTCCTCGCCGATCCGCAGAACGGCAGGATCCGCTTGACCACGTCGGGGAAGCTGACCGCCCACTGGTAGGTCTGCCCGGCGCCCATCGACCAGCCGGTGACCAACTCCAGTGTCCCGATCCCGAAGCGCTCGGTCACCAGCCGGTGCTGGAACTGGACGTTGTCGTACATGGTCACCCGGGGGAACGACGCGCGGTCATGCGGTGCGGGCGTGTTGCTGGGCGACGAGGACAACCCGTTGCCGAGCATGTTCGGAATGATGATGAAGTATCTCGCCGGATCGAGCGCCATCCCCTCGCCGATCAGCCATTCATTGTCGTAATGCTGCCCGGAGTACCACGTTGGGTAAACGATCGCATTGCTCTTGTCACCGTTGAGCTCGCCGTATGTCTTGTACGCGAGCTTGGCATCGCTGAGCGTGGCGCCTTCTTGTAACCGGACGGTACCGAGGTCGAATATTTCGTAATCCACGAGAGCCTCCTTGCCGGTCTTCTCCGGCTGCGCGCTCTTCGTGGTCTACGGTACGCCGCCACAGGGTAGGCGGTGCGGGCCGGCTGAACTGTATCGCGCCAGTTTCGGCCCGGTCGGCCAGCGCTGATACCGGTGGGATTCTCGATGTTCAGGGTGTGCACGGTGAGCACTGTGTGGTCCGTCCGTGATGGACTTCGACCCGTCCTCGGACCCAGCGTGACGATGTATCACCCTGGGTCTTTTCGAGGTCACGAGGTGCGTCCACGCCGGTGTTGATCGGTGTCGGAAAAACCAGAAAACTGCGGCTCATGGGCCGTCTAGTGCCGTGGGTTCTGGGTGGAACCGCGCCCGCGACTTCGAGGTGACACAGGGTTTGAAGCCGCTCGCTAATGGTAACTCGATGCGTTGGTTAGTGTGCAAGATCGTCTCGGGCTCAGTATTAGCCCGCGGATTGCGAAATGCGATCTTGGTGGTTTTGCTGGTTTGTCGCGCAGATCGAGTTGATCGTTTCGAAGTCGCCACCCGGTGCTGTCTCAAACGATGAACTTTCTCGAGGCGTGTAGCGCTGCCACGATGCGTCTTCGCGGAGGTACAGGGTCTTCGGCCGGGCGTGGTCGGGGCGTTCGGTGCTGGTGTGGCCGTGGCGGCAGCGGTAGGAGGGGCGTCCGTGATACCAGTGAGAGTCCAGTCGTCGATCGCAGACGCCGCGGCGGATCAGGCCGGGAGTGCGAACCGGCGAGCCTGACCGTCGCTGGCCGGTCGCGTTGCCCGGATTTAGGGCGGCGATGAAGTCTTGTTCGGTAGTGAGGCGGAGTGTGCGGGCTTGGCGCGGCACGGCGCCGAGCGACCGTCCCAGTACGCGGATGGGCTGCGTTGCTGACCAACGGCACGGACGTAGGTCTGCTACCGAGTTGCGCCGCCCGCGAATTGGGCCCGGAGAACGCTTTGGCCATGCACCACAGACGGCATCCAGCTGATCGGTGGGCGGGAAACGAAGCACAGGCCCAGCGGGAGCGGCAAAGGCGGTGCCCGGGTGCCGGCTCCGTCGGCACCACCGCAGCGTCGATGTCGGCGATGTCCGTCGGTGATTCCGGCCCGCGGTGGTCGAGGTGGCGACACCGCCCGGAGCAGGTACGGGTTCTCGCCACGAATCCGGGTCCCTGAAACACCTGAGCCCAAAGACCCTTACGGCTTCCCGTTGCGGGGCGAAACGTGGATTGACAGACCCCACGACGAAGGAGGAGACCATGGCCATTACGTCCGAACGGCTCGCCCTCACGATCGTCCCGGGCGCCGGCTGGTCCGCTGCCGACGTCGTGACCATCGCGCGCGAGGCCGAAGAGGCCGGTTTTGACGCGATCTTCACCACGGAGGTCAACAACGACGCGCTGGCCACGGCGCAGCTCATGGGCGAGGTCACCGACCGGATCCGGGTCGGCACGTGGGTCGCGAACATCTATCTGCGGCACTCCTACGTCTGCGCTCAGGGTGCCGCGTTGATCGCCGAGCACACCGGAGGCCGTTTCATACTGGGCCTGGGCGTGAGCCACCAGCCGGTGAACGACGCGCTCGGCATCGCGATGACCGACCCGGCGGGTGACCTGCGCCGCTACGTCGCCGAGGTGCGGAGCTGGCTGCGCGGGGACGGCCCGGCCACGCACCTGCCGCAGCGGCCGGCGGCCCACGATGTGCCGGTGTATGTCGCGGCGCTGACGTCACGGACGGTTGAGCAGGCGGCCGAGGTGGCCGATGGGATCATGCCGAACTTCTGGTCGCCGGAGCGTGTCGAACGCAGCAAGGTCTGGATCGCGCGCGGGCGGGCGAGGCATCCGGAGCTCGGTCCGCTCGAGGTCACGCTCGGGTTGCCGATCTTCCTCGGTGACGACGTCGCCGCCTTGCACGAGTTCGCGCGCCAGAACCTCGCACTGTACACGACGTTCCCGTTCTTCCGGCGGTTGTTCCGCGCCAGCGGCTTCCCCGCGGAAGCCGCCGCGATGGAACAGGGCGCCGGCGCTGCCGCGCTGACCGACGAGCTGCTGGACTCGTTCTGCCTGATCGGCCCGCCGCACCGCTGCCAGGACCGCCTCGCGGCCTACCGCGCCGCCGGCCTCGGGCTGCCGATCCTGCACCCGCCCATCGGCCCGGCAGCCGCGCACACTGTGATCGAGGCCTTCGCCGGTCACCCGGCCGCCACCTCCGAAGCAGCACGCTGACCTCCGACCGCCGTGAGAAGCGGGCGCCGACGCCGCGGGACCGCTCGGTCACGCGGCGATGGGCCCGGGGTTGCCGTCGGGATGCTGGTTGATCCAAGACAGGCCGCCGAGGTCGAGGTGGTGTTGGGCGCGGGTGACGGCGACGTGGGCGAGGCGGGCTTCGGCTGGTTCGATTTCGGCCGGGATCGGGGCGAAACCGCCCGTGCGGCGGGCCCGGGATGGTAAGCACGTCCCGTGCTGACCGCTGTGGGGGCCGCGCTCATCGCGGCCGTCGCGTCTCTCGTGGGCGTGACGTTGGGGGCATTCGTGGAACCGGTGAAGCTGCGCGCCGCGCGGCGGGCGAAGCTGCTGCAGGACCGGGCTGACCGGTGCGCGGGGATGATCGAGGCCGCCACTCGGGCTCGCCAGCACATCATCGACCTCAACGTGATCCACCGGCGCCGCGTCCTGGACGAGGACACCGAAGCCGACGCCCGTCGCGAAGCGGAGCACGAGGACGCCTACTACACCGCGCGGGCCGAGATGCGCGCCTTCTTCGGTCTCCTGGTGATGAGCGGGCCGGACGAGCTGGTGTCGCAGGGCCGCGCGCTGCAGCACCAGGACATGCGACTGCACGACAACCGGTTCGTCCTGGACGAGGGCGGCCGCGCGGCGGTACACGTCCTGAGGGCGCCGGATCACGACGCCAGGTCATTGCGTTCTGCACGGAATCACGGACCTCGCCGCGCCCTCCCGGTGGACCCGAGAGCGGCAGAGGTGTCGGGCGGCTGGTCACGGGGGAGCGGTGAGGCGGATCGGGGCGTCAGCGATCGCGAGCCACCGGCTGGCTTCCGCGGCGACCGCGTCGCCGAAGCGGAACGAGCGCGACAGGGCAAGCTGATGGCCGGCGATGCCGGTCATCACGTCGCGGGCCGTAGATCGCCTGCGCGATGTCGCCGACCATGACCAGCTGCGCGTGTTCGCCCTGGGTCAGGAACACCTGCTTCACGCGGGGTTGGTTCCTGGTCTTCATCCAGTAGCAGGAAGTCGCCGTGGAAGCGGGGCCGGCGCAGGGCCCGCATCTTCAGGTAGTGGTCGGGCTTGAACGGGACCCTTCCCTTGTCGGGGTCGGGGACCTCCACCGTGTCCTGGTTGGCGTCTACCAGTGGGCCAACGGCGCCCGCGCCCGCTCTCACAACGTCGAAACACCGCCCGTGCAACAAAAGGACCAGCCCGCGGTTCCCACTGCGGGACCGGCCGCGGCCGAGGTCGCGGTACAGCTGCGCGCTCGTGGAGCGCACCTGATGGCGGGTGACCTGCCCGCGCAGCATCTCGACGACCTGGGTGAACCCGAGCGGCCGGTCGGCCGCGGCGTGGGCTCCGTGCACCAGCGAGGTCCCCTGGTCGCGTGTCGTCGTCGGGGCACCGCCCGAGACGGGGTCCGCCGGGACCGTGAAAGCCGCTTCGCCAGCGCCCGGACCGGCCAAGAGCTTCTTGACCGTGACGTCTCGACCCGGACTTGGGACGCATCTCCCTGCGCGCCCGCGCTGGCTAAGAGGCCGAAGGCTGATGCCCACTCCGAGAGTCGCTGCACCGGCCCGGAAGTGACGCCGGTGGCCCGCCCACCGTGCGGACCTCCTCGGGCGTCCACGCCGGGCCGGCCGCGGTCTCTTCGCCGGCCATCGCGTCGATGCCGGCCTGGAGGTGTAGTGCATGAATCGTGTACTTCTTGGCTTGCTCGGTGGCTGTCGGCGCCACGCTTCGACAGCTCGCGCCAGATGGGGCCGACATCACCAGTCGGAGACTACGCCCAGGCGGGATCACGGCCGGTCAGGCCGAGGATGCGGTCCAAGGTGGGTGCGTCGGCCGGCACCGCGACCGCCGGTCCGTACATGCCCATCTCCCGCCCCTGCTCCACGCCGGCGAACACCGCGTCGTGCAGGTGCGCCAGCAGGTCGGCGGGCAGTTCCAGCCGCTGCCCGGTCGCGGCCGCCAGGTCCCAGCCGTGCACGGCCAGCTCGCCGACGATCATGTCGCCCATGACGGGCGCGGGCAGCGCGTGCGGCGTGCCCATGCTCGTCTCGCCCTCCCAGGCGCTCGGGGGCGCCCACGACGACGTGATTTCGTCCAGCAGAGCGAGCAGGCGTCCGCGCCAGTCGCCGGCCGCCAGGTCCACATCGGACTCGGCGGCCGCCGGCTGCGGAACGGACTCCTTGCGGCCGGCGCCGGCGAGCGACGGGCCCCAGAACAGGAGGTGGTTGACCAGTGCCCGCACGTCGTACTCTGTACACGGAGTCTTGTTGGCGAGCTGGTCGTCGGTGATGGTGCGGGCGACCGCGGCCATCGCCTCGGCCGCGTTGGATACGTGTGACATGGCGGCGACACTAGGCGGCGCGGGCCGGAGGGTATTGAACAAAGGCGACATACACTCTGCGGTGTGGGGCGGGACGTTCGTGAGCTGCGGAGTGCGTGGACCAGGCATCAGCGCCACGCGTTCCACGACCCGTCGCCGGCGCTCACGCCATGGGTGGAGCGGTACTGGGAGGCTCGCTGGGACTACGCCGAGCCCTACCGGCAGAAGATCGTGCCGTACCCGAACGTGCACCTGTCGTTCGGCGGCGGCCGCGCGGACGTCAACGGCGTGTGCAGCGGCTACCGGCTCACGGTCCTCGAGGGCCGCAACCACGTCTTCGGCGTCGCGTTCCGGCCGGGCAGTTTCCGCTCGTTCCTCGGTGCCTCCCTCTCGACGATCACCGACCGCGTCGTCCCAGCGACCGAGGTGTTCGGCCCGGACCTGCCCACGACGCTCGACGCGCCGACCGTGGATGCGTTCCTGCTGAAACACCTGCCGGACGACGACCCCCGGGTGCGCCAGGCGGTGGCCGCGGTCGAGCTGATCGCCAAGGACAAGGCCGTGACCAGGGTCGAACGCCTCGCCGGCGAGCTGGGGCTGAGCATGCGGGGGCTGCAACGGCTGTTCGCGGAGTACGTCGGCATCGGGCCCAAGTGGGTGATCCGCCGCTACCGCCTGCACGAGGTGACCACACGCATGGCCGCCGGCGGGGTGATCGACTGGGCCGCGCTGGCGGCGGACCTCGGTTACGCCGACCAGGGCCACTTCATCCGCGACTTCAAGAGCATGTTCGGCGAGCCACCGACGTGGTACGCGCAGCGGTATTGATCCGCCTCCCCGGATTTGAGCGTGGGTCGCGTCCAGCGCGGCGTACTGCGCCGAACCGGCGCGGTCTACCCATTCCGCCACGCCCGGCTACAAGACCACCTCACGGCCAATGAGCCGGCTCTGGAGCAAGAGCTGCCGTCGACAGGACGTAAGGCAATGACTCACGGTTTGACAAGCCGCGAGCAGTCGCGGCGTTGAGGTGCAGGGTCGGGATGGGCGACCCGCCTTGGCCACCGGCAACCCGTTCACCGTCGAACCGGTGCCCTCGGACGCGCCTGCTCAGGTCGACCATCCTGACACCGCCAACACCGCAGAACTTCCGGCCGGTCTGCAGTCTCCGGACGCCGCGACAGTGTCGGCGTCCTCACCACACTCTGCGCCACAGGAGGGCTCCACCCGCCTCACGTAACCCTCTGCCGCGATTGCCGTCAAACCCCGCTATTCGAGAATTTCGATCAGTCTTCCATGAAGCTCGTGTCTTAGTACTGCAACAACACTTCGTTAGGTAGTCACCGGCGTGTCGGTTAGGCTCTGGTTCGACGGTCGTGTAGTTGATCTTGTGTGCTGGAGATG
>NZ_JBITBT010000074.1:0-13604 GCF_044452505.1 Amycolatopsis sp. NPDC051903
GGCTTCTTCAGTTTGTACGCACGGTCACCGACCAGGAAGACCACACCGCTGTGCGTTTCCCGGACCGCTGCCCACGGTGTCGTGTCGGCCATGGGGTCCAGCTTCGTGCCGGTACCGCCGCGGTGGCAGGGCGTTAGGTCACCGGGGGTGTGGCGTTCGGCCCTGTGGGCGCAAGCCCCGGCTGCCAGTGACTTTGTCGTGGGGGAGCAGCGGACTTCCGACGCCGCCGACGGCCGTGCGGAGCTGTCGGAACCGGCTCGCGGCACCGGGCCGGCGTTGGTCCCCGGTCGCGGGGACGAACGGCTGCAGCGGAACAGTCCCAGGCGGGCCTACGTTCGTGGTTCGCACTGTGGGACGGGAGGGCACAGCATGACCGCACCGGGAAAGTCACCCGTCGTCGTGGCTGTGGACGGCTCGGAGACCGCGGCCGCTGCGGCGGTGTGGGCAGTCGGGGAAGCAGCGCGAAGGCACACTCCGCTGGTCTTGCTCACCGCGTACGGATTCGACGACACCTGGTTCGGCAGCACGGCGGACATGCCGCCGGACTGGATAGCCCTCAAGCGCGCGGAAGCGGAAGCACTGCTGCACCGGACGCGCGAGACGCTCGAAGCGCTCGTGCCCGGGCTCCCGATCTGGACGGAGGCCACCGACCGAGGTCGGGTGCCCGCCCTGCTCGTCGCGTCGGAACGCGCGAGGATCCTCGTCGTCGGCGAACCGATCGGGGCGCTGCTCGGCCTGTTCAGCGGCTCGCCGGGGCTCGACCTGGCCGCGAAGGCACGCTGTCCGGTGGTCGTCGTCCGGGGCCGGGAATCCGTCGACGGCCCGGTCGTCGTCGGCGTCGACGGCAGCCCGCTCAGCGAAGCGGCGATCGGCTGGGCCTTCGAGGAAGCCTCGCTGCGCAACACCCACCTCGTGGCCCTCCACACCTGGCACGACGGCGACCTCTCCCACACCGGCATCGGCAGCGGCGTGTTCCCGGGCGAAAGCCTCCCGGAGACCGGCCGCCGCCTGCTCGCCCAGCGCCTCGCCGGCTGGCAGGAGAAATACCCCGACGTTCCCGTCGAACGCCGAGTCGACCACGACAAGCCCCGCCACCGGCTGCTCGCGTTGAGCCACACCGCCCAGCTGCTCGTCGTCGGCAGCCGCGGCCGCGGTGGTTTCGCCGGGCTGGTGCTCGGGTCGACGAGCCAGGCCTTGCTGCACCACGCGAACTGCCCGGTCATGGTGGTGCGCTCGGGAGAGCGCTGATCACGTGCCCGCCGGTCCGGCGGTGCGGAACCCATCGGGACGTTTCCGAACCGCCCGTAGCGGAACGGCTGCGCCGGGTCAGAACGGGATGGGGCGGTGGTCGACCCTGCGCGCGTGCGACGGCTGGACTCCGCAGCATCGAGCGCGACGCCGGCCGACTGTCCTCCGAGCCAAGGACTTCTTGCCCTGACCCCGCTCCCCGCAGCCGAGCACACTCGACGCGTCAACCACTGTTCCGCCGAACACCGGGATCAACGATGACCGAGTTGCGCCCCTTGACGCCAGAGGAATGCATCGACCTCCTGTCGACCCAGCCAGTGGGCAGGCTGGTGTTTTCCGAGAACGCGGTGCCCGCCATCCGACCGGTCAACTTCTTCGTGCACGAGGGAAACATCATCGTCCGGAGCAGCCGTACCGGGTCGATCGCCAAGCTCGTCGACGACGTGGTCGCGTTCGAGGTCGACAGCATCGACCCCACCACCCACACCGGGTGGAGCGTGGTCGTACTGGGGAAGGCGAATCCGATCACCGAAATCGACGAACTGGTGGCGCTGGCCGAACCCCGGCACCGGCCGTGGCCCGGTGGGGAACGCTCACACTTCCTGCGGATCCCGATAGAAATCATCAACGGGCGAATGTTTCGCGTGTCGGACGCCGGTCCCGCTCAGCGCTGCGGCCTGGGAAGTCAGGAATGACTTCTCCCGTACGGCAAGGAGCCGTGCTCATCGTTGACGCGGTCGCAAAGTCGGCGGGTTCCCCCCGTGTCCTCGCCGGGGCGGCGTAGCGTCGTCCACTGTGGCTCACCGCGATGGCGGGAGGTTGCTCGTGAAGCAGGAAACGTCGGCCCGGGAGGTGGACCGGGCGAGCACGGAGCTGGTGGAGCTGATCGGCCTGGCGAGCGAAGCGATGGGTCGTGCGACCGAGGCCGTGTTCGCTCCGGACGCCTCCCTGGGCGCCGGTTTGAACTCCGCTTACCGGGCGGTCGATGCGCTGCGGCGTGAGGTTGACAGCCACGCCACCGAAACCCTGGCGGTCCGTCGTCGCTCGGCGGAGCCGATGCTGGTGCCCGCGACCATCGCGGCCGTGCACATCAACGCCGAGGCCGAGGTGATCGGGCAGCTCGCGAGAGAGGTCGCCGACATCGCCCGGACCCGGCGTTGCTGGCCGTCCGTTCCCGAGACGGTGCGGGAGGCACTGCGCGAGGTGAGCGGGATCTGCCTCGTGATGATGGGCAAAGCAGCCGATGTCGTGGAATCGCGCGGGGCTGCCGGGATCGCGGAGCTAGCCGCGTGCGACGCGTCAGCGGACCGCGCGCAGCGGGTGCTGTACCGGCGCCTGCTGTCCCGAGACTGCCCGATCGACGCGGATGCGGCGGTCGACCTCACCTTGGTGGCGCGCTGCTACGAACGCTTCGCCTGGCACGCCATGGCGGTCGGGCGCCGCGCACTGCTGCTCGACGTGGACACAGCGACGACGTGAGTTTCACGGCAGCCCCGCGATCGCGATCTCGGCGAGGATCCGCTGCCACACCGCGCCGTTGAGGACGTGCCGGTCATGGGTCACCACCATCGTGGCCTGGAGGGGATCGGTCAGGTCGATGGTGAGGGCCCCGTCGCGGACCAGGTGCTCGAGCAGGTTCCCGACGATCGTGGCGTAGTCCTCCGATCCGGCGTGTGCCGGACGTGGTGTGCTGAAGGTCGGGGGAAGCAGGTCCAGCGCGATCGCGGTGAGCCCCTGATCCGCCCAATCGCGGATCCGGAGCGGGATGCGCAGCGGCTGCATCAGGCAGAGCAGTGCTTGTCCACGGCGGAACCGATGCCCGAACGGGTTGACCGGTGGCCTCACGCCGGCGAGCAAGGTGGCGGTGTCGAACAAGTCCTGACGCGAGCCGAGGCGCGCGCCCTCCGCGGTGTAGCCCTCGTCCGCGATTCCGGTTCGGCTCCCGGCGCCGCGCTCGATCAGCACGTCCAAGCCGAGCCCCCGGATTCGGGCCACGACGGCGGGTACGAGGGCGACGCGCCGTTCGCCAGGGGTGTCCTCGGTGTAGACACCGATCGTCTGGGCTGTCACTTCGGATCACCTCGCTCGCCGGTCGCTGTTGACAACCCGAAAAGCGTGAGTCACCGGCCGTTCAGTGCGAAGCGCGCTCGCGCGTCCGCCACCGCTGACGATTGTAGGCTCGGTGGGAGGGACTGGTGACCGGTGAAGGGAGCCGGTGTGGCGAATGCGGAATGGCAGTTCTGGGTCGACCGGGGTGGCACGTTCACCGACATCGTGGCGCGACGGCCGGACGGGCAGCTGCTGACGCACAAGTTGCTGTCGATGAACCCGGCGCGCTACCGCGACGCGGCGGTGGCCGGGATCAAGGCGCTCCTCGGCACAAGTGAAGACGCGCCGGTGCCGGTCGAGCATGTCGAGACGGTGCGGATGGGCACCACGGTGGCGACGAACGCACTGCTGGAACGCAAGGGCGAGCGCACGCTGCTGGTGATCACGCGGGGATTCGCCGACGCGTTGCGCATCGCGTACCAGAACCGGCCCAGGATCTTCGACCGGCACATCGTGCTGCCGGAGATGCTGTACGAGCGTGTCATCGAGGTCGACGAACGGATCGCCGCCGACGGCACCGTGCTGCGCGCGCCCGATCTCGACCGGCTGGGCCACCCGCTGCGGCAGGCGTACGCCGACGGGATCCACGCCGTGGCGGTGGTTTGCCTGCACAGCCACTTGTATCCCGCCCACGAACAGGAGATCGGCAACCTGGCCGAGCACGTCGGCTTCCGCCAGATCTCGCTTTCGTCCGAGGTCAGTCCGCTGATGAAGCTGGTGCCGCGCGGCGACACCGCGGTGGTGGACGCTTACTTGTCCCCGGTGTTGCGCCGCTACGTCGACCAGGTGGCCGCGCAGATGCGCGGCGTCCGGTTGATGTTCATGCAGTCCAACGGGGGACTGGCCGAGGCCGGGCACTTCCGTGGCAAGGACGCGATCCTGTCCGGCCCCGCCGGGGGCATCGTGGGCATGGTGCGGATGTCGGCGCTGGCGGGGTTCGACCACGTGATCGGCTTCGACATGGGTGGTACCTCGACCGACGTGTCGCACTACGCCGGCGAGTACGAGCGGATCTTCACCACTCAGGTCGCCGGGGTCCGGCTGCGCGCCCCCATGCTGGACATCCACACCGTGGCCGCCGGCGGCGGGTCGATCCTGCACTTCGACGGCAGCCGCTACCGCGTCGGCCCCGACTCGGCCGGTGCGGACCCCGGCCCGGCCTCCTATCGCGGCGGCGGACCGTTGACCATCACCGACGCCAACGTCATGCTCGGCCGGGTGCAGCCCGCACACTTCCCGGCCGTGTTCGGCCCCGACGGGGACCAGCCGCTGGACAGTGAGGTCGTGCGGCGCCGCTTCACCGAACTGGCCGATGAGGTACGGGCGCAGACCGGTGACGAGCGCTCGCCGGAAGAGGTCGCCGAGGGGTTCCTGCGGATCGCGGTGGCGAACATGGCGAACGCGGTCAAGAAGATCTCCGTCCAAAAGGGACACGACGTGACCCGGTACGTGCTGACCACCTTCGGTGGTGCGGGCGGGCAGCACGCGTGCGCGGTGGCGGACGCACTCGGTATCCGCACGGTGCTCGTGCCGCCGATGGCCGGCGTGCTCTCCGCGCTCGGGATCGGGCTGGCCGACACCACCGCGATGCGGGAACAGTCCGTCGAGATCAGGCTCGACCCCGCGGCCCTGCCGAAGCTGGCGCAGGTCGCCGACACGCTCGAAGAAGCCGCTCGCTCAGAGCTGCTCGACGAGGGCATCCCGGCCGAGCGGATCCGGGTGGTCCGGCGGGTCCAGGTGCGCTACGACGGCACCGACACCGCGGTGCCGGTGGAACTGGCCGGACTCGACACCATGATCGCCGATTTCGAGACCAGTCACCGTGCGACGTACTCGTTTCTGATGGACCGCCCGCTGATCGCCGAAGCGATCTCCGTCGAGGCCACCGGCCTGACCGAACAACCGGATCTGTCCCATCTGGGCGAGCAGACTCCCGACACCGCCGATCCGGGCGGGACCGCGTCCCTCTGCACCCGTGGGGACTGGCGCGAGGTGCCGTTGCGGCAGCGGGAGCGAATGCGCCCCGGCGATGTCCTGACCGGGCCGGCGATCATCGCCGAGGCCAACGCCACCACCGTGGTCGACGACGGCTGGCAGGCGACGCTGACGAGGTCCGGGCACCTGATCGCCGAGCGGGTGGCGGCGCCGGAGGAGACGGACGCCGCGACCGCGTCGGATCCGGTGCTGCTGGAGATCTTCAACAACCTGTTCATGTCGATCGCCGAACAGATGGGGACCCGGCTGGAGGCCACGGCCCAGTCGGTGAACATCCGCGAGCGGCTGGACTTCTCGTGTGCGCTGTTCGACGCCGACGGCAACCTCGTCGCCAACGCGCCGCACATCCCCGTCCACCTGGGCTCGATGGGGACCAGCGTCAAGGAAGTGGTCAGCCGGCGCGCCGGAACGATGAAACCCGGTGACGTCTACGCGGTCAACGACCCCTACCACGGCGGCACCCACCTGCCGGACATCACCGTCATCACCCCCGTCTTCGACGCCGTGGGCGAGCACATCCTGTTCTACGTCGCCTCCCGCGGGCACCACGCCGAAATCGGCGGGATCACGCCTGGCTCCATGCCGGCCCACAGCCGCGCGGTCGACGAAGAAGGGGTGCTGTTCGACAACTGGCTGCTCGCCGAAAGCGGCCGATTCCGCGAGAGCGAAACGCGGCGCCTCCTGACCGACGCGCCTCACCCGTCCCGCAGCCCGGAGACGAACCTCGCGGATCTGCGTGCCCAGGTCGCCGCCAACCGGAAAGGCGTCGACGAGGTCGGCAAGATGATCGACCACTTCGGACTCGAGGTCGTCCAGGCGTACATGCGCCACGTTCAGGACAACGCCGAAGACGCCGTCCGCCGCGTGATCGACACGCTCGGCGACGGCGAGTACCGGTACCGCATGGACTCCGGCGCGATCATCGCCGTGCGGGTCACCGTGGACCGCGCGAGTCGCAGTGCGACCATCGACTTCACCGGGACCTCGCCCCAGCTGGACACGAACTTCAACGCACCGTCCTCGGTCGCCAACGCCGCGGTGCTCTACGTGTTCCGGACCCTGGTCGCCGCCGACATCCCGCTCAACGACGGCTGCCTGCGCCCCTTGCGGGTCATCATCCCGGAGGGCTCGATGCTCGCGCCCACCCATCCCGCGGCCGTCGTCGCCGGCAACGTCGAAACCTCTCAGGCGATCACCGGTGCGTTGCTCGCCGCTCTGGGTGTGCAGGCCGAAGGCTCGGGCACGATGAACAACGTCACCTTCGGCAACGAACTCCACCAGTACTACGAAACTCTCGCGTCGGGCTCCGGTGCCGGTGACGGGTTCGACGGTGCGTCCGCGGTGCAGACGCACATGACGAATTCCCGGCTCACCGACCCCGAGGTGCTCGAGTGGCGCTTCCCCGTCCTGCTGCGGGAATTCGCCATCCGCCGTGGCAGCGGCGGTGACGGACGGTGGCACGGAGGCGACGGCGCCACTCGCCGCCTCGAGTTCACCGAACCCGTGACCGTGAGCACCTTGTCCGGCCACCGCAAGGTCGCGCCCTACGGTATGGCCGGCGGCTCGCCCGGAGCGCTCGGTCGCAACCACGTGCAGCACGCCGACGGCACCGTCACCGAACTCGCGGGCGCCGATTCCGCCCAGGTTTGCGCGGGTGACGTGCTGATCGTCGAAACCCCGGGTGGCGGTGGCTACGGCGCACCGCGGCCACCGCACTAGTCTGCAGTGGACTGCCGGTCGCCGCGGAGTGCGCTGGTGCGGGCGACGATCTCGTCGTCCTCACCGGTACGGTGCACCAGTTCGCGGCGCGGTGGCCGACCGTGGCGCCTCGGCTGTGGCGTAACGCCGCCCGCCCGGGTATCGAAGTACGAGTGACCTGGTGCGCACGTGGGGGAGAGAAATGACCGTTCGTCCGGAGTCCGATCGCGTCCGGTTGTGGGAGCCGGATCCGGCCGTGCCGGCCGGTGCGCTGCCGGTGTTCGGCGAACTTCACGCGGTCGCGCGCCGCCGTGCGGCTGCGAGCCTGGTTCTTCCGCTGCCGTTCGTGGTCGGCGGGACAGCCCTGTTCTTCGCCGGGGTGGGTGTCGTCGCGCCGCTGTTCCTTGTGGTGTTCTTCGGTGTCGTCCTGGTCGCGGCCCTCGCCGTCCTCGCGGCGCTGCGGCGGGCGGTGCCGTTGCTCGGTGCCCGGTTCGAACCGGTGAACTGCGCTTCGGACGGGGTGGTCGTCGCGGGCCGCGAGGTCGGTGTCGGCCTGCCCGACGGCCGGTGGTTGCGCACCAGGCTGCCTGCTCCCCTGCGGGTGCAGCTGGCCGGCGAGCGGCGCTTGTGGTTGCTGCGCGCGGGTGATCGGGTGATGGTCACGTTGCCGGGGGCCGGTGTGCTCCTGGCGGCGCGGATCACCGACGGTCCACCGCCCGGTGCGCTGGTACTGCCGGTCGGCTCCCGGGAGCCGACCTCGCCGCGGCTCGATCCGGTGCTCACGGCCTATCGGCGTTACGCGGCACGCGTGTGCTGGTACGCGGCAGCGGTCTACGGCGTCGTCGCCGCCCTCGCGGGCTGGACGGCAGCGGACCTGCCGGCCGACCGGGCCCTTCAGGCGGCCAGAAACGGGGCAGTGTTCCTCGCGGTGTTCATCGGAGTTGTCGCGCTGGGCGTGCTGGTCCGCGGGTTTCGGCTCAGCGCTCCGCTCGCGGCCGATACCTGGACCGAGCTGCCGGTGGTGCTCGACCGGCCGATCAGGATCAACGGCCGCGGTCTCGTCCGCCTCCGAGGCCGGGCTCTTCTGCCCGACGGCCGCACGGTCGGCTTTCGCATGCGGAACGCGGTGGTCGCGTTCGGCCTCGCGACGGCCACGACCGGGCAGCTGTGGATCGCGGGGGTGCCGCGTCCCGGTAAGGTCGCGACCGCCGGCATCCCTGGCCACGCGGTCATGGGCACGGTCCGATTCACCTGAGCAGACCGTGACACCGCGGCCGAACGCAGGTGCGCGCGATCGCCGACGTCGTGCGTCCGCACGCCGCCCGCCACCTCTACGCCATCGCTGCGGAAGCCCACGGTGTCTAGCGGGGTTGCTGCGAGTGCGGCGGGAGCTCACCGTCAGTCCAGCGGCGGTGAGCTCCCGGGTTCTCGTGGTGGTTCAACTCTCGCCTTGGGGTGAGTGCTCAGCCCGCGGCGTACTCGCGCACGAAGTTGCTGCAACTGAGTTCCGTGTTGCCTTCGTAGTTGCAGGCCTGGACATCGATCCAGCCGGATTCGGGAATGTCGGCCAGGTTGTGGTCGACGCAGTTGCCGGCCTCAGGGGCGTCGCTGATGTGGCGCAGGGTGTTGGGGGAGGTTGACCGGAAGTAGTAGACCTCCGGGTGGTGGCCATCGGCGAGGAGGTCGCAGTTGAGCAGGTGCTCCCCGGTCGGGTTGAAACAGGCCCCGGCGCCCCCGTCCGGCGAGACCGGGCCCGCGCAGGCAGCCAAGGCGGTGGCGGCGGGCACCTGGGCGACCTGATCGATCGCCGCGTTCGCGACGCCCCCGCTCAAGCCGAACGTCACCAGCGCTGTCGCGGCGAGAACCGCGCCCATCTTGAATCTCATCGTTATCCCTCCAGTTGCTCCGCCGTATCACCCTTGTGAGGCCCGGTCGGAGGATGAACCGGGCAATACTCCTCCTGGTCTGGACCGGTTCGCGGCGAATTCACCAGATGGACACCTTGTTGGACGAGCGATTCACCGGGTTGCCGAATTCCCGCGGCGAAGCCTCTACCCTCGGTACAACTGCATATTCTCCGGTCGCGCAGGCAAATCCTCTTACTCGAAGACGAAATCCTAGAATTTGTGCGCAAGTTTTGACGAAATCGGGCGCGAATCATTCGATGGGGAGATGCTTCCGAACGGTGCGCCCGAGTCGACAAAAGCTTCGCGGAGGTCTGGAATCAATGAGAGCATTTCTCCGCTTCACGCCGTGAGGCGCGGATAGAGGTGGTGTGCTGCACGGGCCGGCGTGTGAGCGCGGGCCACGTGCGATCGAGGGCCACGTGCGATCGAGGGCGTTCGAGGCAGTTGCCGGGTTGGGTTTTCGTTGCCGGTCAGGGTGATCGTGATTGATGACCTGCGGGCTCAGTCGGTGATGTGGCCGACGACTTGGGGGATCTCGAACAGGTTGCCGGTGTCTCCGGTGTGCAGGAACGCGACGTTGCTGCCGGCGGGGATCCGCCCGCTGCGGGCGTGGTCGAGCAATCCGGCGAATCCCTTGCCGGTGTAGACGGGGCCGACGAAGACGCCCTCCGCTCGGGCGAGCTCGCGAATGGCTGCCGTGCTTTCGGGGGACGCGACGGCGTAGTCCTCGCCGATGAAGCGCTGGTCGATGTCGATCTCGGCGCGGATCGTCGCGTCGTCGGGTACAGGCGCGCCCAAGGTGGCCAGCACCGCTTTGGTCCGTTCGACGATCACGCCGGGGTTCATCCGGTCCTCGTCGTTGACCCGCTGGATGGAGATCGACCGGAACTTCACCGGGTGGCCCAGGCTGAGCTTGGCTGCCAGCAGCCCCGGCAGCGCGGTCCCGGTGCCGATCGTGTGGTAGACGTAGTCGAGCTCGACCCCCGCGACGTCGGACTGCTCCAGCAGCTCCCGGAACGTGAGGGCGTGCGCGATGAAGCCGTCGGGGTGGGCACCGCCGGTTCCGATGACGAGGACCTTGTGCCCCTGCGCCTCGAGCTCGGCCTTGCGCACCGCGATGGCGTCGGTGATCCGCGCGGCCTCGCGCGGAGTGTGCCATTCGTTGCCGCTGACGTTGAGGACGTGGGTTTCGACCCCCATCGTCTTGTTGAGCAGGTAGTTGCCGCGGAACTCGCCGAGTTCGCCGTGCCGGGTCACGTTCCGCGTCAGGACCAGGATCGGCGTGATCCGCGCGCTCAGGCAGGCGGCGGCGAACTGCAGCCCCGAATTGGTCAGGTACGCGCCCTGGGTGATCACGTGCGTCACCCCGTCCTCGATGGCCCGCCCCAGGATGAACTCGGCCAGGCGCATCTTGCTTCCGCTGATCGCACTCGGACCGGCCAGGTCCTCGCGTTTCAGGAAGAGGTTGATCCCGTACGCCGCCGACAGATTGGGCAAGGCGTGGAACGGAGTCGGGTAGAACCCGACCCGGCGTCGGGGGAGCTTGCTGATCGCGGTGTCGAAGTGCGTGAAGTCCATGCGTCCAGCGTCAACCACGCCTCTGGATTAGCACAAGCGATGATCTCTTCTTGGCCGATAAGCTACTCTTATCTTCATGTCATGGCTGTTCGACCCGCGGCATCTGGTGACCCTCGAGGCCGTCGTGCGGCTCGGTTCGTTCGCCGCTGCCGCGGAGGAACTGGGCTACACCCAGTCCGCGGTCTCGCAGCAGGTCGCGGAACTGGAACGACGGGTCGGCGCGCGAGTCGTGGTCCGGCGGCCCGTCCGGGCGACCGAGGCCGGCCAGGTGCTGCTCGACACCGAGGCCGCGATCAGCGTGTCGATGAGCCACGCCGCTACCGAGCTCGCGGCGCTCGCGGAGGGCACCGTCGGCGAGGTGCGGCTCGGTGCGTTCATCTCCGCGGCAGCCTCGATCGTCCCTCCCGCGCTCGCCCGCCTGCGAGCGGCCCGTCCGGCCGTCCACATCACACTCCGTGAACTTGAGCAGCGCGAAACGCATGCGCTGCTGTTCCGGGGAGAGATCGACTTGGCCATCACCTTCGACTACGCCCACGCTCCCGAGCCGGCGCCGGCCGGGCTCAGGCAAGAGCACCTCGTGGACGATCCGATCATGGTCGTCCTTCCCGTCGGTCATCCCCTGGCCGGAGCCGACAGCGTCACCCCGGCCGACCTGCCGTCGGACGCGTGGATCAACACCGCGGTCGACTTCCGCGACTTGGCAGCGTCACCCGTCGGCGGCGACCGGGGAAGCGGACATCGGTTGGACTTCGACGGCATGGACTTCCGCACCGCGCTCAATCTCGTCGCGGCCGGCCTCGGCGTCGCGCTGCTGCCGCGGTTGTTGCTGATGGACGCTCCGCCGAGCGTCGTGGTTCTGCCCATGCGGCAGCCCACCGTCGTCCGCCGTCTTTACACCTGCCGCCTCGACACGAGAGGCGTGACCGCACCGATCAGACGGCTTGAGGCGTATCTGCGGGAAGCCGCAACGGAACTCTGAAACGACGCACCGAACGCCGGCTGTGTGGGCGCACCTGGACAGGGGTGCTTCATACCGACATGCGGGCGCACCTCGGTGCAGGCATCCCACTGACCAACGGTCCTCGCTACCCGTTGGAACAGAAGAAGTTGATGTTCTTGCCGTGCACAAGGGGTTGCGGCCGAGGAGCTCGTCGTTCATGCGCCGCACGGTGCTGCGCATAGAGTTCCCGGCCGTGTGCTGCCGGACGTGGCGCGGGCGGGCTGGGTGAGCGAGACTGCTCCGATGGTTTCCGAGTACACCCAGAGCGACCAATTTCGCGGCGCTCGTATCCACCTGTGCAACCTCGCCGGCCTCGAGATCCGCGATTGCGAGGTGAACGGTCTGAAGATCGTCGACTGCTACGGCAGCGATGTCTACCTCGGTGGTGATTTCGAGCGCGTCGTCGTCAACGACGTAGACGTGACCGCCTACGTCGAGGCCGAGCTCGACCGCAGGCACCCCGCGCGGGCGTTGGCGAGGAATGCGGCTTCCCCCGAGGACTACCGGGTTGCGTGGGACGCCATCGAGCGCCTGTGGGGCGCGACCCTCGACCGAGCGAGGCTGTTGCCCGAGGCAACACTGCACGAGCAGGTCGACGGCGAGTGGTCGTTGATCGAGACACAACGGCATCTGCTGTTCGCCTGCGACGCCTGGCTCGGCAACGCCGTGCTCGAGGAGGAAGCGCCCTACCACCCGTTGGGCCTCCCAGCCGGGGGGATGCCGCCCGACGCGGCGGTGAAGCTGGGTCTGACCCTCGCCGCCACCCCGACGCTCGACGAGGTCCTCGCGCCGCGGCTCGCCCGCATGGCCGCGATGCGGCGCATCGTCGACGGGCTCACCTCGGCCGAGCTCGACCGGGTGTGCGGTCGCAAGCCGGCAGACCCGTATCCCGACCAGGAGTACGTCGTGCGCCGCTGCCTCAAGATAGTGCTGAAGGAAGAAGCCGAGCACCATCGTTACGCGGAGCGCGACCTCGCGGTGCTCGAGGCGGGTCTGCCCGAATCGCAGTAGCCGCCGAGTGGTTCCTCGGCCAACCGGCGACGGGATCGACGTCGTTGTGGGCCGAGAATTGGATCTCGACGAGCAGTATCCGTCGGCCGGGCAAGCGAGGACCGTCCGGGCGATGCGCGGTCACACCAGAATCGTCCCGACGGCTGACACCTACACCGGCGTGCCCCCGTCTCTGGCTCTGGTCAACGCCGGGGCAACCACGGTCCACGCTTCGTCCCTCGCGGCGTACCTTTCAGCCGGGCCCACGGCGTACCCACCGCGGACGGACAGATCAACAAAGCCCACCGACAGCGGCCCTGAAACTCAGGAAAACCGTTGGTGGACTTTGCTTTCCGACTGTGCGCGCCCTCAGGGAGTCGAACACTGAACCCGCGTACCCGCAGTTCACCTTCAACGACGTCCCGTTCTTCGTGCGCGTCTCCGTCACCAGCGCCGGGACTGTTCTCACCCGGCAACACTTGCCGTGAACGTAACTCCAATGGATCAACCGTGACGGAAAACGCCCGGCCCGCCGACGGATCGGCCGGCTTGTCGACGCGTCGGCGGTGCGGGGTTGGTCCCGCCGGGTCGTGGGCGGCGGGACCAGCCCCGTGGTTGTGGTGGTCAGTGCGGGGGGAAGGTCAGTGTCCGGCTTTGGGGCGACCTGGGTGGTCGACTACTGCGAGTGTGAAGGTGTCTAGTGTGATGTTGCCTTGTAGTCCGTAGGAGGCGATGGCGCCGGCGGTGGTGGTGGGTGCGGGGAGGTTGGGGTAGCCGAGGGTCCTCATCTGGTTGCGTAGTGAGCTTGACACTTCGATTTTGAGGGTGTTGGTGCCGGGTTTCAGGGCGGGGCTGACGTCGGTGCGTCCGGCGATGAAGTCGTAGCCGGGGATTTTCTGTCCGTTGATCCAGATTTGGGCGAGGGCGCCGCCGGTGGAGTCGATGGTGAGGTGGGCGCCGTTTGAGGCGTTCCATGTTTTGGGTAGGTTGAAGGTGGTGGTGTAGGTGCCGACGCCTGATACTGAGGCTGGATTCTGGGCCGTGAAGGTCATGTCTTTCCAGGGGATGAGCTGGGTGGT
>NZ_JBITBT010000075.1:0-13062 GCF_044452505.1 Amycolatopsis sp. NPDC051903
GGGCGCTGTTCACCCCCACCCCCACGGCCCTTGGGGGGCCCCCTCCACCCCCAAAGGGGGGGGGGGGGGCGGGGGCGCGGGGGGGGGGGGGGGCGGGGGGGGGCGCCCCCCCCCCCCCCACGACGATGGAGAGGTCCACCGATGAACCACCACGCCTCGCAGTTCGGGAACACGGTCATGCTGGCCCTGCCCCAGAACTCGGCGAGCGACCTCGCCCGCGTCGTTCGGTCGGCTCCCCGGCCCGGTTCGGCGCGGCCGCTGCGCGTCGACGTGGCCGGCGGCGGTCCGGTCGGCCTGATCTTCGCGTGCACGCTGCGCTCGATGCTCGGTGACAAGGTCCGGATCCGCGTGTTCGACCGCCGCTGGGTGCGGCGCGACGGCCGGATCACCTGGCAGGGCAAGGCGGAGGGCAACAACCGCCGCGAGCAGGTCGTCACGCTGCAGAGCAACGTGTGGGGCCAGCTGCCCGCGCTGGTGCAGCAGCGCCTGTTCACCGCGGGCAACTACTCGGAGATGTGGCCGCTGGGCCCCGATTCCCCGGCGCACCGCGGCCGTCCGCGCAACATCAAGGTCCGCTGGATCGAGGACAGCCTGCTGGAGCTCGCGCAGGACGTCTACGGCATCGAACTCGTCGCCGAACCCTATGCGCGGCCGAAGACCTGGGACGGCGTCGACGTGCTCGCCATCTGCGACGGCGCCCGCTCCAAGACTCGCGAAGACCTCAAGGACGCGTTCGGCACCTCGAGCCGCGACCTGTACTCGGTGGACGGGCAGCCGCTCGACGAGACCGTGCTCGGCATCCGCGTGAAGGCGAAGGTGCCGGACGAGCACACCGTGCCGCTCACCGTGTGCCAGAACCGGTTCCTCTTCAACTCCCTCGGCGGCGGCTTCATCAACATGCGCCTCACCGCCGAGGAAGCGTCGGAGATCGTGGCCTACGGCGAACACGGTCCGGTGCCGTGCATCGGCAAGTTCGGCTGCACCATGCGCCCCGACGGCGACAAGTTCGTGTGCGACCGGCACCGATCGGTGTTCAAGCCCTCGGTCGACAAGCTGTCGTTCCTGTGGCCGCGGATCGCCGACGGCATCAAGTTCTTCGGCGTGACCCTCGCCGACGTCGTGGGCATCACGTCGTTCAAGCTGGGCATGCAGCAGAACCCGAAGTTCACGGCGCAGCTCGCGCCCGGCACGTTCGGCTTCCTGCTCGGCGACGCCGCCAACTCGCTGCACTTCTGGCCGGGCCGCGGGCTCAACACCGGGGTGAAGAGCGCGCAGTCGCTCGCCGCGAACCTCACCGCGCGCTGGGCCGGCCGGGCGTTCCGCGCGGCCGACTTCGCGCCGCACGAGGGGCTGATGCAGCAGTTGCAGTACCGCGAGAAGTCCCGCGCCTGGACGACGATGCTGATGCCGGACGACAACGGCGTCCCGCGCGGCATCGAGGACCGCGTCCGCGCCGGGCTCACGAGCGGGGAGGACCGGCAGGTGCTGGCCGACACGCTCTTCAAGCGGCTCAAGGAGGTCAAGAGCCGGCTCGAAGGCCGCATGGGTGCGCTGGCGGACGACGGGTGGTACCGCGCCCGCATCAACTCGCTCGACCTCAAGACGCTCGCGGTCATGGTCGAATCCGGTGCGTGGATCACGCGGGAGATCGGCGGCGAGGAGGTGGCGGTGGACGTCGACGTGCAGCGCCCGCAGCCGCGCCGCACCGGGCCGGCGCCGCAGCGCCCCGGCCGGCCTGCCGCGCCGCGCAACATCCCGGTGGCGCGCAGTGGCCAGGCCTCGCTGCGCCGGCCCGCTCTCGCGTCCTAAGAGGACTGTCGATTCAGGACGGCAGGTTCGCCGAAACGAGCGGGATGCCGGCCTTGATCGCGTCACACGACTTCGAGGTGTCGTCCAGGTACCCGCTGACGAGCTGGATCGACGACGTCGGCGTCACGGCCAGTCCCGCGGCGCAGTTGACGCCGGATTCGTTGAAGTTGGGGAAGATGGACCAGTGGTGCCCGTTCGCGTCGAGGGTCGAGGTGGGCGGGACGTCCATGCCCGGCCACTTCGTCATGGGCGTGCTGGGGCCGAGCCAGACCTCGAAGGGTTTCTGGCCGCGGGTGCCGTCGGTGTCGGGCCACAGGCAGAAAGTGCTGTCGGGCACGGAGGTGGAGCTCTGCTCGTCGCCCTGCGCGGCCATCTTCAGCGACGTCGCCTGGTCGGGCTTCAGCAGCGTGCACGGGTCAAGATCGGACAGCGGTCCGGTCGGCGGGGCGGCCGAAGTGGACGGTGTGATCGGCGGCGCCGGCTGCCCGCCCGGCAGGTGCGCGGCGACCTGCGGCACGGCCTGCTTCGCCAGTTGGCACGCCTTCGCGTCGTCGGGGTAGTCCACGCTGACGTAGGCGAACGACTTCGGCCCGAGCGTGGTGTACAGGTCGCAGCTGCCCGCGATGAACCCGGCGTAGCGCGTCCACGTGAAGCCGCCGATCTGCTCGGGCTGCGCCTTCGCGAGGGCACCCTGCAGGTAGTCGTCCTGTGAGAGGTCGACCGACCAGCCGACGCCGAGGATGGCGAGCGTCTCGGTGTCGTCGGCGCTGTTCCACAGGCAGGCCGCGGGGGTCTGCTGCTGCTCGCTGGCCTTCGACGCCTTGCCGGGCTCGCGGTAGCCGAGCGCGCTCACCTGTTGCGGGTCGAGCAGCGAGCACGCGTCCACGACGCGCTTCACCGGCCCCTGCCCGGGCACCGGCTGCGCCTCGCCGCCGACCCGCACCGTGCAGCCGGCCAGCAACAGCACCGCGCCGGCGATAGCGGCGGCCGCCCGAACTCCCCTGAACCCCGTCACGGCTCGCACCCTAGCGGGCCGGACGGGTCCGCACCTGCGGAATCAGCGCTTCAGGGGCTCGAGCACCTCGCGCCCGCCGACGAACGGCCGCAGCGCCTCCGGCACCCGCACCGAGCCGTCTTCCTGCTGGTGGTTCTCGACGATCGCGACGATCCAGCGCGTGGTGGCCAGGGTGCCGTTGAGCGTCGCGGCGATCTGCGGCTTGCCGTTGTCGTCGCGGTAGCGCACGGACAGGCGGCGGCCCTGGAACGTGGTGCAGTTGGACGTCGACGTCAGCTCGCGGTAGGTGTCCTGCGTCGGCACCCAGGCCTCGCAGTCGAACTTGCGGTGGGCCGACGTGCCGAGGTCACCCGTCGCGGTGTCGATGACGCGGTAGGGCACCTCGATCTTGGCGAGCATCTGCTCTTCCCAGCCGAGGAGCCGCTGGTGCTCGGCCTCCGCGTCGTCGGGCTTCGCGTAGACGAACATCTCGACCTTGTCGAACTGGTGCACGCGGATGATGCCGCGCGTGTCCTTGCCGTACGAGCCGGCTTCGCGGCGGTAGCAGGACGACCAGCCGGCGTAGCGGCGGGCGCCGTCGCCGAGGTCCAGGATCTCGTCGGCGTGGAAGCCCGCGAGCGGGACTTCGGAGGTGCCGACGAGGTACAGGTCGTCGTCGTGCAGGCGGTAGATCTCCGACGCGTGCGCGCCGAGGAAACCGGTGCCGGCCATGATCTCCGGGCGCACGAGCGACGGCGTGATCATGGGCGTGAAGCCGTTTTCCAGCGCCTGCGCGATGGCCATGTTGAGCAGCCCGAGCTGCAGCTGCGCACCGACGCCGGTGAGGAAGTAGAAGCGCGAGCCCGACACCTTGGCGCCGCGCTCCATGTCGACGGCGCCGAGGCCCTCCATCAGTTCGAGGTGGTCGCGCGGCGTGAAGTCGAACTTCGGGGGCTCGCCGACGGTCTTCAGCACGGTGAAGTCGTCTTCGCCGCCGACCGGCGCGTCGGGGTGCACCAGGTTCGGGACGGTGCGGAAGAGCGTGTCGAACTCCTCCGACGCCTGCGTCTGCTCGGCCTCGGCGGCCTTGACCTGGGCGGACAGCTCCTTCGCGCGCGCGAGCAGCTCGGCCTTGTCCTCCGGAGCGGCCTTGGGGACGAGCTTGCTGACGGACTTCTGCTCGGCCCGCAGCTTGTCGGCGTTGGCGATCGCGGAGCGGCGGCGGGTGTCGAGGCCGAGCAGCTTGTCGACCACTCCTTCGTCCTCGCCACGGGCACGCTGCGACGCGCGCACGACTTCCGGGTTCTCGCGCAGAGTCCTGGGGTCAATCACACCGACAGAGGGTAGTCGCAGGCCAGCCGGTCCTTCGACGCGGTTTCCCCTTGGCCGTCCACGGACAAACTGTGCGGTCGTTCCGCCAGGACGGAGCAGTCTGATCGTTGTCGCCCGATTCGGCCGCTGCACATACTCCGAAGACGCCGACACGGACGGAGACCGACATGACCGACGAGCTGCTCGCCCGCCACCGAGCGGTGATGCCGACGTGGATGTCGCTGCTCTACGACGAGCCGCTGGAGATCGTGCACGCGCAGGACCGCCGGGTCACCGACTCGACCGGCCGCACCTACCTCGACTTCTTCGCGGGCGTGCTGACCAACGCGATGGGCTACGACATCGCCGAGGTCAGCGACGCCGTGCGCAAGCAACTCGACACCGGCGTGCTGCACACGTCGACGCTGTACCTGATCCGGTCGCAGGTGGAGCTGGCCGAGAAGATCGCGAAGCTCTCGGGCATCCCCGACGCGAAGGTGTTCTTCACAAACTCCGGCAGCGAGGCCAACGACACCGCGCTGATGCTCGCCACGCAGCACCGCCGCAGCAACCAGGTGCTGGCGATGCGCAACTCCTACCACGGCCGGTCCTTCGGCACGGTCGCCATCACGGGCAACCGAGGCTGGTCCGCGTCGGCGCTCTCGCCGGTCAAGGTCAACTACGTGCACGGCGGGTACCGCTACCGCAGCCCCTTCGGCGACCTGTCGGACGCGGCGTACATCGACGCGTGCGTCGCGGACCTGGTGGACGTGCTGGAAATCGCGACCGCCGGCGACGTCGCGTGCCTGATCGCCGAGCCGATCCAGGGCGTCGGCGGGTTCTCGCTGCCGCCGGACGGGCTGTTCAAGGCCATGAAGGAGGTCCTGGACTCCTACGGGATCCTGTTCATCTCCGACGAGGTGCAGACGGGCTGGGGCCGCACCGGCTCGCACTTCTGGGGCATCCAGGCCCACGACGTCGTGCCGGACCTGATGACCTTCGCGAAGGGCCTGGGCAACGGCCTGGCCGTCGGCGGCATCGTCGGCCGCGGCGACGTGGTGGACGTCTTCAACGCCCAGTCGTTCTCCACGTTCGGCGGCAACCCCGTCTCGATGGCGGGGGCGTCGTCGGTGCTGGACTACATCCGCGACCACAACCTGCAGGCCAACTGCCTGGCGCGCGGCACCCAGCTGCTGTCGGGCCTCCGCGCCGCCGCCGCGTCGAACGAGTTCGTCGGCGACGTCCGCGGCAAGGGCCTGATGATCGGCGTGGAGCTCGTCGAACCGGGCACCCTCACGCCGTCCGTGCGGGCCGCCAAGCAGATGCTCGAGGAAACCCGCCGCCGCGGCCTCCTGATCGGCAAGGGCGGGCTGCACAACAACGTCCTCCGACTGGGCCCCCCGATGACCCTCACGGAAGCCGAGGCGCAGGAGGGCCTGGACATCCTCGTCGACTCCCTCGCGGCGACGAAGGCCGCGCTCTCGTAGTCCTCCCTGGGCGGTGGACAGCCGGGCGGGTTGTGGACAACCTGCCCGGCTTTGGCTTCACCGCACCGAATCCGTCGTACCTGGCCGGTAGCGTGGAAAGCGGGGGTACCCCCGAGGCTGCTATGTCGTGTCAAGCCGCCGCGAGGCGGCTCTGAGATTCGCTGCCGTGGTCTTGGGGTGTGGTTCGCTCGAGGAGTTTGAAGATGGTGCGGGCGAGGGCGCGTTTGATGCAGCGTTGCGCGTCGCGCGATGTCTTGCCCTCAGCGGCGCGTTTGGCGATGTAGGCCTTGGTTGCTGGATCGACACGCATGCGGATCAGCGTGATCGTGTGGAGGGCTCGGTTGAGCTGACGGTCACCGCCGCGGTTGAGGCGGTGCCGGTGAGTCATCCCGGACGAGACCGGGATCGGGGCTGCGCCCGCGAAGGCGGCGAACGCGGCTTCGGAGCGGAACCGGCCGGGATGAGACCAGCTGATGAGGATCTGGGCCGCGCTGATCGGGCCGACACCGGCCAGGCCGATCAGGGCGGGAGCGATCTGCTGGACCAGGGTGGCCAGGTCGGTCTCCAAGTCCTTCGCCTCAGCGCGCAGGGTCAGGATGCGTCGGGCGGCTGAGCGCATCGCTCGGATCGTCATGCGGTGCTCCAGCGAGCTGTCGGGCTGGTCGTTCAGCTCGGCGCAGTAGGCGACCTGGGCAGCACTGGACTTGCCGCGCAGCTCAGACCGCAAACCTTCAGGAGCAGAGACGATCAGGGCCTTGAGGTGGTTGATCGCGGCGGTGGCGGCCAGGACCGCGCTGTGACGGGTGGTCAGCAGGACGCGCAAGGCTTCGCGTTCGCCGCGGCGGCGAGGATGGATCAGCTGTTCGCTGGCCAGTGCTTCGCGGGCGGCGCGCACGGCGTCGAGGCTGTCGGTCTTGCGGCCGCCGCGCTGGGCCGGTCGTTTCGGCCGGCAGACCTCGACGACACGTTCGCCTTCGGCGTCGAGGAACGCGGCCAAGCCGGCACCGTAGCTGCCGGCGCCTTCCAACGCCCAGCACCGGGCGCCCAGAACGTGCCGGCGCGCGAATTGGAGCAGTTCCCGGTAGCCGCGGGCATCGGCGGTGACGTCGGTGTGGGCGAGGACGGCGCCGATCGGGGTGACGACGGCCGCGGCCAGGGTGTCGCGGTGGGTGTCGACCCCGATGACGCCGTCGACCTGTTCTGCGAGCATGGTCATGCGGTTGTGGTTCCTCTTCTCCAAGCGGGACAAGCCGTGTGTTCGGCGTCGGCCTGGGTAGAGGTCACCCGTGTGGCAGAACTGTGACGAGTCACGCCGCAGGCGGCGGACGGGCTGCTATCAAGCCAATCAGGTGGGCCAGGCCGACGCCGACGCTCCAGCAGACATCTCGGGGGCACGGCAGATCACCGGGATCGCCAGTTACCTTGCGAGTCATGCCGGAGCAGTCGGCGCCGAGCCTGACAGCAACCAGACCAGGCCAGGCTGCCACCCCAGAATCACAGTTACCTTTTCGTGGTTCCTGATCAAGGAGCCGTAGGTGCCAGGCCAGACGGCAAGCGGTTGCACGACGCCCCGCTGCCCAACAACGAGCCCAAGCTGCGGGCTTTGTTCGACACGCTCGCCCAGCACGGTCCGCTGCTGGTCGTGGTGGATCAGCCGGCCACGATCGGGGCGGTGCCGGTCGCGGTCGCTCGCGCGGCCGGGTCACCAGGTGACCCGGCCTGGCGATGCGTTCGTCATCGCCGACGCCGCCCGCTAGCTCTCGCACACGCTGCGCCCGGTTGATGTCGGCGACGAGGCGTTGGCCGAACTGGAGGTGCTGGTCGGGTTCGACGACGACCTGGCCGGTGAGGCCGCCCGGATCGCGAACCGGATCCGCGGCCTGCTCACCGGCATCCACCCCGCACTGGAACGCGCCATCGGGCCGCGGATCAGCCACCCGGCAGTGCTGGAGATCCTCTCTCGTTGCGGCGGCCCGGCCGGCATCGCCAAGGCCGGCCGCCGCACTCTGATCGCGATCGCGAAGGCCCATGCGCCGCGCATGGGCGACAAACTCGTCGACGCGATCATGACCGCACTCGGCGAGCAGACCGTCACCGTCCCAGGCACCGCCGCCGCGGACACAGTCTTGCCCCGGCTCGCGGACAGCTTGAAAACCGTGCTGCACCAACGCAAACAGGTCGCCGACCAGGTTGAGGGCATGCTTGATGCACACCCGCTTGCCGGGGTCCTGACCTCGATGCCCCGCATCGGCGTCAGGACCGCCGCCCGCATCCTGCTCGAGATCGGCGACGCCTCCCACTTCGCCAGCTCCAGGCATCTGGCTGCTTATGCCGGCATCGCTCCGGTCACCCGCAGCTCCAGCAGGGGTACCCCCGCGGCCCCACCAAGCAGCCCGCGCAGAACGACCACCGACGCACCGCCCCTTCGTCGGCCCGGTGCCGCAGCCAACGCCGGGGCCGCGGCCGGCCCCGGCTCAGCGGCGCACGAAGCGGGCGACGTGGGCCGCCAGTTCTTCGCCCGCGTCTTCCTGCACGAAGTGGCCCGCGCCGGCGATCACGGGGTGCGAAAGGCCCGCCGCGCCCTTCATCGTGCGTTGCAGGATCGGCCCCATCGCGCCGGTGATCGGGTCGCCGTCCGAGAAGGCCACGAGGAACGGCAGGTCGAGCGAAGACAGCGTCTTCCACGCGGCGCGGTTGGCGTCCGAAGCGGGGTTGTCCGGGCGGTACGGCACCAGGCCCGGCATCGCGCGCGGGCCGGCCTTGTACATCTCGTTCGGGAACGGCGCGTCGTAGGCCGCTTTGACGGAGTCCGGCAGCACGGAACGGCAGCCGGACTGGATGAAGCGGCCGATGTCGAGCACCTGGGCGTTCTCGACGGCCTGCCGGAACGAGTGCCACACCTCGGGCATGTCCTGGTCGCCCGTCGGCAGGCCCGTGTTGGACGCCACGACGCCCGCGAAGCGCGACGGGTTCTCCGCGACCAGGCGCAGGCCGATGAG
This sequence comes from Amycolatopsis sp. NPDC051903, assembly GCF_044452505.1. Taxonomy (NCBI): domain Bacteria; kingdom Bacillati; phylum Actinomycetota; class Actinomycetes; order Pseudonocardiales; family Pseudonocardiaceae; genus Amycolatopsis; species Amycolatopsis sp. NPDC051903. Next base: position 8,601 of record NZ_JBITBT010000075.1, read on the forward strand.
CCCGCCCCAGTCCTGGCCGAAGAGCGTCACGTCGGACAAGTCCAGAGCGTCGAACGCGAAGGCCTTCATCCACGAAACGTGCCGCGCGTACGTGTGGTCCACGATGTCGCCCGGCTTGTCCGAGCGGCCGAACCCGACGAGGTCGGGCGCGATGGCGCGCAGCCCGGCGTCGGCGAGGACCGGCAGCATCTTGCGGTACAGGTACGACCAGCTGGGCTCGCCGTGCAGCAGCAGCACGACGGGTCCGTCGGCGGGGCCGGCTTCGACGTAGCCAACTCTGATCAGGCCACCGTGGGGGTCGGCGAGCTCCGCGTACTGCGGCTCGTGGGGAAAGTCGGGCAGGTCAGCGAACCGGTCTTCCGGTGTCCTGAGCAGTCGCACGGTTCCACGCTAGTGGGAACCGCGCGACGAGGCAGCACTCAGGAGATACCGACCGCCACCACGAGGCCGAGGCCGAGGTGCGCGGCGGCGACCACGATGCTCGCCGGGGCGAACTTCTCGCTCTCGATCGTCGAGCCCACGTCGATGCGGGTGGCCCACTCGAGCAGCCGCACGGCGATCACCTGCACGATGATGCCGAGCAGGCCGTAGACCAGCGAGGTGATCAAGCCTTCGGTCAGGTCGCTGGCGGAGTTGAAGATCGCGACGACCACGATGAACGCCATCGACAGCAGGCCGGACGCGGTCACGATCACCGCGTTCGGCAGGCCGCGCGTGACCAGCTGCGAGAGCTTGCCCGGGGTCGTCCAGTCGATCGCGTAGAAGCCGGCGAACATCAGCAGCAGGCCGACCACGCCGTACAACAGGATCGCACCGACCCCGCGGAGCAGGTCGGAGCCGAACGTGTCGGACAGCGCAACAGACGTCGTGATCACAGGGGTCTCCCAGAGCGAGAAGAGCGAAAAGTGCAGATCAGGCGGGGAGGTTGTATCACGACTCGGGGATGCGGTGCGGGACGAATGCCGCACCGTCGTCGGTGACGAGCCCGCTCGTCTCGCGGATCCCCAGCCCGGCCGAGGAGTCGCCGACGATCCACGCGCCGAGCGCCGGCCGGTAGCCGTCGAACTCGGGCAGCGGGTCGAACGCCTGGTACACGTAGCCCTCGGCGCCGTAGACACCGTCGGTCTGGGTCTCGTAGCCGGTGGCCACGATCTGCACGTTCGCGCCCTCGCGGCCCAGCTTCGGCTTGCGCACGTACTCCGTCAGCAGGCCCGGGTCGTCGGTGAACGCGGGCAGCAGGTTCGGGTGCCCGGGGTAGTTCTCCCAGAGCACGGCCAGCAGCGCCTTGTTCGACAGCAGCATCTTCCACAGCGGCTCGACCCAGAGCGTGCGCGGCATCGTCTCCACGGCGAAGTGGCCGAACTCCTCGTCGACCACCCACTCCCACGGGTAGAGCTTCACGACCGTGGACATCTGCGCCTCTTCGAGGTCCACGAACCGCTTGAGCACCGGGTCCCAGCCGATCTCCTCGATCGCCAGGCCGACGGTGTCGAGCCCGGCCTCCGCGGCCGTCTCCTGCAGGTACGCGGTGGTCACGTGGTCCTCACCGCTCGGGTCGGCCGACGACCACGTGAAGTGCAGTTCGTTGGACGGCAGAAGGGAGGCGACCTCGCCCCAGCGCTCGACGAGCTTCTCGTGGATGGAGTTCCACTGGTCGTCCTTCTCGAAGACGTCGGTCTTCCAGTTCCACTGCACCACGGACGCCTCGAGCAGCGTCGTAGGGGTGTCGGCGTTGTACTCGAGCAGCTTCGCGGGCGATTTGCCGTCGTAGCGCAGGTCGAAGCGGCCGTACACGTGCGGATCCTGCCGTTTCCACGACTCGGCGATGTGCGGCCAGACCCACTCCGGGATGCCGAAGCGCCGGTAGCCCTCGGTGGTCACGACGTTGTCGACGGCCTCGAGGCACATCGAGTGCAGGAGTTCGACGTCGGCTTCGAGCGAAAGGATCTCGTCCATGTCGAAGACGTAGTGCACGGACTCGTCCCAGTACGGGCGCGCTTTGCCGGCGCCGTCCCGGGCGGGTGTGCCGTAGACGAGACCCTGCTCCTCGACGATCCGCTGCCAGTCGCGCCGCGGCTCGCTCCGGTCCCGGTACACCTACGAGCCTCCGCTCTTGCCGGTCCCGCCGATGCCACCGGACGTGCCCGTCTTGCCGCTGATGCCGAACCCGCCGCGCTGGACGGTCTGGCCCGACTTCGTCGAAACGTTCGTGTTGCCCGACGGCGCGGTGAAGGTGCCGCCGGCCACGCGCTGGCCGATGGTGCCGGTGCCGCCGTAGTTGTAGCGGTACTGCTGGAAGCCGCCACCGGCGATCGGGATGAACCAGAAGCCGCCGCTGTAGTGCCCGCCGTGCGAGGTGGCGTAGCTCTCGTCACAGTACTGGTCGTTCTGGATCACGCCGTTCGCGTCCGTGCACACGGCGGTCTCGTTGGTCGGCTTGGCGACCGTGTAGAACGTCGCGACGAGTCCGGCGAGGCCGACGGTCACACCGCTGCCGATGAGGATCTTGCGCTTGGTCGCGGCCTTCTGGTCGGCCTTGCGCGCGGCCTCGGCGGCTTCCTCTTCCTCGCGTTCCTGCTGCGCGATCGCCTGCCGGCGCGCTCGCTGCTCGGCCAGCGAGGGCTCGCGCGGCGTCGTGCTCTCGTCCTGGAACCGCATCGAACCGCGCTTCGGCTCCTCTGGCGCACCCTCGGGCGGCTGGGTCCCGTTGTCGTCGTCTTGCGTCATCCTCGCTCCGTAATCCCCCGACACACGCGAAGTCTGTCTTCCACACTAACGACCCGGGACGCGCACGGCTCGTGCGGCGCGGGCATCATGGGTATCGATGTCTCCCGACGCCGAGCGGTTCCGTCCGCCCCTGAACCCCCTGAGCACCCGTGTGGTGATGGCCGGGGTGTTCCTGGGTGCCGTGATCGCGCTCGCACTGTCCGTGACGTTCTCCTGGACCAGCACGCTCTCGGGCGGCGCCGGCGGCGGCGAGGGCAAGCTGTCCGCCGCGGCCGAGGAGGCCTTCCACTCGCCGCCGGGCAGCTGCCTGACCTGGAACGCCCCGGACGCGTCCGACGTCAAGAAGGTGGCCTGCACGCAGCCGCACCTGTTCGAGGTGACGGGCCTGGTCGACATCGGCGCGCAGTACAACGCGCAGGCGCCGTTCCCGAACCTCGACCAGTGGCAGCAGATCGCGCAGTCGAAGTGCAACGGCGACGTCGCGCCGTACCTCGGGCACCCGCTCGACCCGTACGGCAAGCTCACGACCAACCTGCTGCGCCCCAGCGCCGCCCAGTGGGCCGACGGCGACCGCCAGCTGCGTTGCGGCCTGCAGTGGGCCGGCCCCGGCGGCGGCCTGCAGCCCACGACCGGACCGGCGAAGTCGCAGGACCAGTCGGCGGTGTGGGACCCGGGCACGTGCCTCGCGCTGGCCGGCAAGGGCGTCGGCGACCCGGTGCCCTGCAGCCGCCCGCACTCGTACGAGATCATCGCCACGATCGACCTGGCCACCCACTTCAAGGACGGCTACCCGAAGCAGGACGACCAGGACTCGTGGCTCGACACCGAGTGCAACAAGGCCGCGGACGACTACACGGGCAAGGCGGACCTGAACGCGAAGAAGCTGACCCTCGGCTGGGACCTGCGCGAGCAGGAGAGCTGGGACGCCGGCTCCACCAAGGTCAACTGCAAGGTCGCGGCCACCCTCTCCGACGGCAGCGGCTTCCAGGCCGTCACCGGCTCCGTCAAGGACGACGCCGGCCAGCCCGACGCCACCGGCGCCCCCTCCGACCAGGGCGGCGGCAAGAGCAGCACGCCTCCGTCGTCCAGCGGGAACCCCTGATCCCCGTGGCGGTCGACATGTCCCTCGAGCGCTTCGAAGAGCTCGTCTCCGAAGCGCTCGACCAGGTGCCCCCGAAGTTCGCCGCCGCGATGGACAACGTGGTCGTCCTGGTCGAGGAGTTCAACGACGAGGCGCCCGACATCCTGGGCCTCTACCACGGCGTCGCCCTCACCCACCGCACCACCGACTACGGCGGCGTCCTCCCGGACCGCATCTCCATCTACCGCCGCCCGATCCTGAGCATGTGCACCACGGAAGCCGAGGTGGTCCAGGAGGTCCTCATCACCGTCCTCCACGAACTCGGCCACCACTTCGGCCTCGACGACGCCCGCCTCCACGAACTCGGCTGGGGCTGACCCCCTCCCACCACGGCTGGATGGCCCACGGGGCTGCTCAGCTCACCAGGCGCGCTTGCTCACCTCACCGCGTCTGCTCAGCTCACCGCGTCTGCTCAGCTCACCGCGTCTGCTCACCTCACCAGCCGTCTGCCAACCGCCACTGACCTACGCCACTCCCGAGTGCACCCAGCCCCCGCCCTGCACCTCGATCCGAAGCCTCCACGCGGTCTGGATCACCTTGTCAAGGCACGCTTTCCAGCCTTGACAAGGTGATCCAGACCGTCGTTACCATCAT
>NZ_JBITBT010000076.1:0-11233 GCF_044452505.1 Amycolatopsis sp. NPDC051903
GGTCCAGCCTTCGCCGGACACCGCCGCGTGACGAGGGCCGGACCGCCTCCATCGGCACGGCAAAAGGCCGCTCCGGAACGCCGGCCGGACGGTGCAGGGCTGCGTGGGGCGCCATAGGTTTCCGGCCATCTCGATGTACACCGGACGATGCTGGCGTCATGACCGAGACTCGAAGCTGTGAAGACACCCCGTCGTCGAAGTCCGGGTCTACCAGCACGGCCTGGTCATTGAACGAGAATTGTGCGAGTCCGAAGAGGACGCGGCGGACGCCGTGGCTCGGTGGTGCCAGCTGCCCGGAGTGGCTTGCGTGGTCGGCGACTTGGCCGGGCGGCGCCACCAGGGAGCTGAGCTGGAGCCTGAGCGGGTCGATGACGAAGACTCGGGACCACTGATGTCGCGCCGATGGCCCCACGCGCACTGCGACGGTGAAGGAGCACAGCCTGACCAACGGTTTGTCCGCCGTCTTCACCGATGTACCCCGCTGAGGAAGTCTGCGGCTGAGTCGAGGGTGGCCAGGCGGTCGTAGTCGCTCTCCTCGATGCGGCGTCCGCGCCGCTCCGACAGCCGTTCCACAAAGGTCAGGAAGTCCATCGAATCGAGTTCGAGAGTCTCACGAAGGTTTTCCGTCGGTGACAGTCGCTCGAGTTCGGCTTCGCCGGCGAAGCCGGCCAGTGCGGCGCGGATCGCGTTTCTCGCTTCGGCGCGGGTGAGTGGCGTGGTCATAGCTCCTCCGGGTGTTGCAGCAGGGCGGCGATGCGGCTGAGGAAGCGCGCACCGGTCGCGCCGTCGCTGGCGCGGTGGTCGGCTGACAGCGTCGCGGTGACAAGGGGGCGGACGCCGAGCAGGCCGCCGACCGCCCACGGGCGCGCGGTGATCGCGCCGAACCCCACGATGGCGACCTGCGGCGGGTAGATGACGCCGTGCACCGACTCGACGCCGTTGTCGCCGAGATTGGTCACGGTGAGGGTGCCTGCCGTGAGGTCCGTGGAGCGCAGTGCCCCGGTTCTCGCCCGGGTCACCGCGGCGCGCAGCTCGACCATCAACTCGGGAACGGACCGGCTCGCCGCGTCGAGAATCACCGGTGTGATGAGACCGCCTCCGCGCAGGGCGACGGCCACCCCGAGGTGCACCGAGCCGGCCGGGCGGAAGCTGTCGTCGACCCAGTGGCCGTTGAGCTGCGGCACGTGGCGGGCGGCCAGCGCGGCGGCCTTGAGCAGGAGTGCCGCCGGCAGGATCCGCTCGGGCACGGGGACGTGCAGGTTGTGTTCGCGCAGCCACTCCGTCGCGGTGTGCAGGTCGATCGTGGTGGACAGGTAGTAGTGCGGGATCTCGCGCTTGGCCCGCGCCATCAGGGTTCCGATCGCCTTGCGCATGGCTTCCGCGTTCTGGCCGCGGCGCGACAGCATCGGTTCCGCCGGGCGCTGGGCCGCCGCTTGCACGTCGCGTGCCTGAATCGCCCGGCCGGGTTGTGCGGGAACGAGTGAGGACACCGCCACACCCAGTTCGGCCGCCAGCTTCCTGGCGTAGGGCGAAATGTGGATGCGGCCTGCCGGCAGCGGGGTCCGCGCGGCGATGACCCGCGCGACGTCAGCGTGAGTCACCCGTCCGTCGCGGCCCGAGCCGTGCACGGTCGTGAGGTCGACTCCGGATTGCGCGGCGAACTTGCGGGTCGGCGGTGTCGCGAGCGCCACTTCGGAGGGGAGGGCGGGCAGTGCGTGCGGAACCGCCTCCGGAACAGACCCGCGCTGGTCCTGCGTCGTCGGCCCGGTTTGCTCCGCTTCGGGGCCCGTGGCGAGGATCGCCAGTGGTGTGCCCACCGGAACGCGTGTGCCCACCGGCACGAGGACTTCGCTCACCGTCCCGCTGGTGAAGCACTCGGCCTCGATCGCGGCTTTGTCGGTGTCCACGACGGCGACGATGTCCCCTTTGCGCACGGTGTCACCAGGTTTCACCAGCCATTCGACGACAGTGCCCTCAGTCATGTCCGCGCCGAGGGTGGGCATCAGGAATTCACTCACCTCAGCCCACCGTCCGCAGTGCTGCCGCCACGACGTCCGCCGGCTGCGGCAGGGCGGCGCGCTCGAGTTGCTGCGCGTACGGAATCGGCACCTCGGCGGTGCACACGCGTTCGATCGGGGCGTCGAGGTCGTACAGGGCCTTCTCCGCGACCCGTGCTGCGATCTCGGCGGACAGGCTGCCGCTGCGCCAGCCTTCGTCGACGACGACGAGCCGGTGTGTGCGGGCGACCGAGTCGAGGATCGCGGGTTCGTCCAGAGGCCGAAGTGTGCGCAGGTCGAGGACTTCCGCGTCGATGCCCGAATCGGCGAGTTCGGTGGCGGCGTCGAGCGCGGTGCGCAGTGTGCCGCCGTAGGCGGTCAGGGTTATGTCCGTGCCGGAACGCCGCACCACCGCGTGGTCGATGTCAACTGCGCCCGCGTCCGGCGCCAGCTCGCCGGACACGTTGTACAGCGTGCCGTGTTCGAAAATCAGCACTGGGTCCGGATCCTCCAGCGCGGTCCACAGCATTCCGCGCGCGTCCTCCAGCGTCGCGGGGGCGACGATGCGGAGGCCGGGGATGTGCGCGTACCAGCCCTCGAGGCTGTGGGAGTGCTGTGCGGCGAGTTGCCGGCCGGCCCCGGTGGTCATCCGGATCACCAAGGGCACGTTGAGCTGACCGCCGGACATGTGCAGGATCGTCGCCGCGTTGTTGAGGATCTGGTCCAGCGCCAGCAGGCTGAAGTTGACCGTCATGATCTCGACGATCGGCCGCATCCCGCCGAGCGCGGCGCCGATCCCCGCGCCGACGAACGCGGACTCCGACAGCGGGGTGTCCCGAACCCGCCCCGGCCCGAACTCTTCCAGCAGGCCGAGGCTGACGGCGAAGCACCCGCCGTAGCGGCCGACGTCCTCGCCCATGAGGAACGTGCGTTCGTCGCGGTCGAGGGCGTCGCGCAGGCCGGCCCGCAAAGCTTCCCGGTAGGTGGTCATGGCCGCTCCGAGTAGACGAACCGGGTGAGGTCCTCGACCGGTTCGAGCGGACCGGCCTCGGCCGCCTCGATCGCGGCGGCGATCTCCCGGTCCACTTCGGTCTCGATCGACCTCGCCCGTCGGCCCGTCAGTTCACCGTCTTCCGTCATCCGGCGCGTGAGGCGGGGGATCGGGTCGGCTTCCCTCCAGCGCTCGATCTCCGATTTGTCGCGGTAGCGGTCCGGGTCGTACATCGAATGGGCGCGGAAACGGTACGTGCGCAGTTCGAGGAACCGCGGGCCGGGTTCGGTCCGGATCGCCTCGACGGCCTGGTCGCCGGCTTCGGCGACGGCCAGTACGTCCATGCCGTCGACAGCGCAGGCCGGCATGCCGTAGGAAGCGGCGCGGGCAGCGAGATCGGTTTCGGCCTGGGCCCGGTCCAGTCGCGTGCCCATTGCATACAGGTTGTTCTCACAACAGAAGAGCACCGGCAACCGCCACAGCGCGGCCAGGTTGAGGCATTCGTGGAACTCGCCTTCGGCCACGGCGCCGTCGCCGAACAGGCAGACGGTGACCTGCGGCCGGCCACGCATCGCGTCGGCGAGCGCCAGGCCCACGGCGACCGGCAGGCCGCCGCCGACGATCGCGTTGCCGCCGTAGAACCGCCGGGACGCGTCGAACAGGTGCATCGAGCCACCTCGGCCCCGGCTGCACCCGGTGGTGCGCCCGTACATCTCGGCCAGCACCGCGTCCATGGGCAGTCCCCGCGCGAGCGCGTGCCCGTGTTCGCGGTAGGTGGACACCACGGCGTCGTCGGGACCGACGGCCTGCAGCACTCCGGCCGCCACCGCTTCCTCGCCGATGTAGAGGTGCATGAAACCGCGGATCCGCGCCGCGCTGTAGAGCTCGACGCACCGTTCTTCGAACCGCCGGATCCGGATCATCTGCCGCAGCAATTCCGTGCGGTGCTTCGCGCGAGCGCTCTGTGCGGACTGTCGCCTGCTCATCCCCGGACCTCCAACGTGGACACATCACCCTCGGGGAGTCCCAGCTCCCTGGCTTTGAGCAGGCGGCGCATCACTTTGCCACTGCGGGTGTGCGGTAACCACTGGTCGAACACGAGCTCCTTGGGCGCGACCGCGCCGAGTGCGTGCCGCCCGAAAGCCAGCAGCTCCCATCGGAGGGTTTCGCTGGGTTCGTAACCGGGGTGCAGCGTCACGAACGCTTTGACGAGTTCGCCGGCGACCGGGTCCGGTTTGCCGATCACCCCCGCTTCGGCGACGGCGGGGTGTGCCAGCAGAGCGTTCTCGACTTCGAACGGGCCGACGAGGTGACCGGCGGATTCGATGACGTCGTCCGCGCGGCCGACGAACCAGAAGTAGCCGTCTTCGTCCCGCCGGGCGACGTCCCCGGTGAGGTACCAGCCGCCGGCGAACGCGCGCGCGTAGCGCTCGGAGTCGTGCCAGTAGGCCCGGAACATCGACGGCCAGCCGGGTCGCAGGGCGAGCTCACCCTCCACGCCCGGCGTGGTGATCTCCCGGACCCGGCCGCCGGTGACGAGAGCACGTCCGTCCGGTCCTCGTTCCACGATCCCGGCCGTGATGCCGGGGAGGGGCCGCCCCATGGAGCCCGGCCGGATCTCCTCCGCAGGGAGATTGGCGATCATGATCGCGCCCGTCTCGGTCTGCCACCAGTTGTCGTGCACCGGCAGGCCCAAAGCTTCCTGGCCCCACGCCACGACCTCCGGGTTCAACGGCTCGCCGACACTGGCCACGAAACGCAGGGCGGCCAGATCGGAACGTTCGGGTTTTCGCGCGTCGCGCATCAGCATCCGCAGTGCGGTCGGAGCGGTGTACCAGACGGTGACGCGCTGCGCCGCCAGGACCCGGTACCAGCGAAGAGCGTCGAATTCCCCTTCGTCGCTGATCAACGTGGCACCGTGGGTCAGCGGAGCGATGACACCGTAGGACATCCCCGTCACCCAGCCGGGGTCGGCGGTGCACCAGAACACGTCGTCCGGCCGGAGGTCGAGGGCGTAACGTGCGGTGACGTGGTGCGCGAGCACGGCTTCGTGAACGTGCAGCGCCCCTTTCGGTGTGCCGGTCGTACCGCTCGTGAAGTGCAGCAGCGCGGGGTCTTCCGGATTCGTGGGCACGGCGTCGAAGTCGGAATCCGCGGCGGCCAGGGCCGGGCCGAGCGCGGTCGTCCTGGGTTCGGCGTCCCCGCCGACGAGGAGCACGTGGCTGAGGGACGGTAAGGAGTCCCGGATTCCGCGTACCTTCCGGCGGTACAGAGCGGGCGCGGTGACCAGCACGGAACCTTCGCCGAGGCGCAGCCTCTCGCGGATCGGTTCGGGACCGAACGCGGAGAACAACGGCGACACCACACAGCCGGCCTTCAGCGTGCCCAGGACCGCTACGTACAGTTCGGGCACGCGACCAAGGAGGGTGAACACCCGGTCGCCGCGGCGCACCCCGAGTTCATGCAGCAGGTTCGCGAACCGGTTGGTCCGCTCGCGGAGCGCGCCGTAACTGAGATCGTGGGCGCGGTCGTGGCGGTCGACCCAGCGGATCGCCGTCCGCTCTCGCCGCGGTCCGGCCGCATGGCGGTCGACCGCTTCGCAGGCGATGTTGAGGCTGTTCCCATTCGGAAGACCGGACAGCTCCCGACGCGCCTCGTCCCATCGGAACTCGCGGCACGCCCGCGCGTAGTCGCGCAGGTTGGCCGCAGCCCGGACCTGATCCGGCTTACCGATGCGGGCCCAGGTCACGGCCGGCCTCGGTCACGTTGCGGCAGCGTCCCGGCCGTGCAGGCTGGTCTCGCGATGCTGCAGCACCCCATGAGTGCCTCCTCGTGTCCGGGAACTCAGGCTCCCTCCGCGCGTCCGGGCGCCGTGAGAGGCGTTGGTCCCCGCACCGGGGACTTTCGGACGCCGTGTGGCCGGCGCTGGAACGCCGCGGACATTTGTCCCTAGCAGGCCCGCCACGTGTCGCGCGAGCACGGACTTCTCAAGCTCGGGTGCGGCGGAACGGCGGGGACGTCGAGTCCACGCTTCCCCACCGAATTCGTGACTCAGGAAGGCGTTACGCGGACCGTGCCGCGGTCGGATGTCTTCTCGTCGCGCGGCTCCTGACCTATCGCGGCGATGACCTCGTCGTGTTGGGAGCACCGCGCGGCGGTGCCCCGGTGGCCTTGAAGTGGCACGTGCTCCGGACGCGCCGCCGGACCAAATCGTGGTCCGCAAACTCGGCGTGCCCGCCGCGCCTGAGGTCGCGTTCGGCGCGGACGGTGTGGCTGTCGTCGACGAACCGGTGCGGCGGTGGGCGCGAATCGACGACGCCGCGTTTCGCGAGGTCGTCCGCAGGGAGACGGCCGCGCCGCGTCGACCGGTACCGCGAAGGCTGGCCTCCCGTGACACTGGTAGACCGCACGGCCGTGGTGGTCGACGACGGTGCGGCCACCGGCGCCACGCCCGCGCCGCCCGTCGCGTCGCGCGGTCATCGTTGCTCCGCTTCGGTGCTCACGGCTCACTGCCGACGACCAGCACCGGGCAGAGGGCGTGGGGCAGCAATGCGTGGGTGGTCGAGCCGAGCACCATGCCGGTTGAACCCGCCCGGCCGCTGGATGCCAAGGACCACGGCCGATGTCGCCGCGCTGCATTCGATCAGCCGCTTGCGCTGCGTTCAAGCTGCCGCTCGCGCGGGCGGTCCGCCTCCATGACGGGTTCGAGGTCGACGTCCGGGTACCGTCGGAACCAGGCTGACAGCCGTCGCGCGAGGTTGTGCCGTTCCGCTTCCCCGACCGAGATCACCGGTGGTATCGAGTCCGCTTCACACGGCTGAGCGCCGTAGCTGTCGAACAACGCGAGCACGACACCCGTCGCGGCGGTGATGACCCCGATTCGTGGCGCTCGCGCGCGGAAGTTTCCGGGATCGCGCAGAGTCTCACACCCAGGCGATCAGCAGGGTGGCCGTGTCGGACCGAGGGGTGCACGCCCCGTGGTCGTGTCGAGGGTTCCGGGCCCGGAGCGACGATCCGTTGCGCAGCGGAGGTATGTCCACAGTGGAGCTACGGTCCGTGCCTCACCGGCCGGCGTTGCAGCACGAGCAGCCCGACCATCCGGCGACGCTGCCCAAGGTTTCCGCGCTTTCGTCCCGGAGGAAAGGGACTTCGGCCTCTCACCGGCCTGGCACTGCCGAGCGATTGTGGAGTCTGCCGCCGGCGACGGCGGTGCGAACGGAGGCAGGACGTGACGAGAACGGCAGCCCACGCCGCGGTGGTGGCGGGAGTCGACGAGTCGGAGGCGGCGCTGGCGGCCGTCCGGTGGGCGGCCGAGGAGGCCGCCAACCGGCGCTGCCGGTTGCTGCTGTTCCACGCCGGGATGTTCGACACCGCCGACCTCGGCCGGCACGAGCACACGAAGTACGCCCCGTTGCCGCTCGAAGGCGCGCACCGTTGGCTCAAGCGGGCGGCGTGGGTCGCCGAGGCGACGGCGCCCGGAGTGCCGGTCGAGTACCTGGTCCGCCTCGGCATCGCTGGCGAGCTGCTGGTCGAGCTGTCGGGGGAGGCGGAGCTGCTCGTGCTGGGGTCGCATAGCATCGGCGGCCTGCGCGGAGTCGCGATCGGTTCGATCGCGCTGCGTGTCGCCGCCAGCGCGCACTGCCCGGTCGTGGTCGTGCGGGGCCGCGTGAAGCCGGACGGCCCGGTCGTCGCCGGATTCGACGGTGACGATCGGGTGCTGGAGTTCGCCTTCGAAGCCGCGCAGAGCCGGCGCGTACCTGTGGTCGCCGTGCACGCGTGGCACGAAGGCCTGATGGCCGAGCCGGAAGTCGCCGAAGCCGCCGAACGTTCTGAGAGACAGGCGCTGCGCCATCGAGTCGAAACGCTCTCCGGCCGGTACCCCGAGGTGACTGCGCGAAGCCGCGCGGTGCGGGACCACTCGGCCGCGCAGGCCCTGATGAGCTTCGACGACGCACAGCTGGTCGTCATCGGCACCCGGGGCCGGGGGCCGGTCGCGGGCGGACTCTTCGGCTCTACCGGCAACCGGCTGCTCACGCAGTCGTCGTGTCCGGTCGCAGTGGTCCACTGACGTCGGAGGAGGAACCTGGTGCGCGCACGGGAAATCATGAGCCGACCGGTGGTGCGGGCAGCGCCTGACACTCCGGTGCGGGAAGCGATCGCGCTTCTGACGGGGCACGGTATCGCCGCACTCCCGGTGGTCGACGATGACAACCAGGTCGTCGGTCTTTTCACCGAGGCGGACGCCCTGAGCGGGGTGCTGACCGGCGCGCCGGTCGGGCCCGACCTCCGCGTGGACTCGGTGATGACCAAGCTGGTCGAGGTCGTGGGCCTCGACACCGACGTCAGTGACATCGCCGCCCGGATGCCCGTCGACCGGCTCCGCAGCGTTCCGGTCGTCGACGACGGCGACCTGGTGGGCATCGTGAGCCGACGCGACCTCCTGCGCCCGCTCGTGCGGCACGACGATGCCATCACGTCGCAGGTGCGCAGCCTGTTCAGCGACTACACGGGACACCGCGACCTGTGGTCGGTGTCCGTCGCGGGCGGTCTCGTGACCGTTTGCGGGAATTTCAGCGACGAAGACGAGCGGCGGCTCGTGACCGCGCTGGCGAAGACCGTCGAAGGTGTGACAGCGGTGGAACTGGTGAGGCCAGCGGCGGCCTTCGGCGTGGATCTCGAGGAGGAGTGATGCACGCACAGCCCGGTGACTGGCTCGTCGTGAAGGGAGTCCGGGTCGACCTGCCCGAGCAGCGCGGCCGGATCATCGCGGTCGGCGGATCCGGCGGCACGCCGCCGTTCACCGTCCGCTGGATTGCCGACGACCGCGTGTCGACGGTGTTCCCCGGTCCGGACGCGGTCGTGCTGACCGAAGCCGAGATCACCGCGCGCGACGAACAAGATCGAGCGAGGTTCGAGCGGCTGCGCGCCCTGCGACAAGCGGGGGGTGCGCGCAGTGCCCGGACGTGAGGAACGCGTGGTGCTGGCAGGGATCGACGGCTCGGCATCGGCCTTGCACGCCGCGGAGTACGCTGCGGCGGTGGCGGCGCGCCGGGGGGCTGTGCTGCGGCTGGTGCAGGCCTACCAGGTGCCTCCGCCGAAGCTGTCGGGAATGGCGGTCCGGGCAGTGCGGGCCGGATTCCGCTCTCGCGCGGAGTCCTGGCTCGCCGAGGCTGAGGGCGCGGTGCTCGCGCGCTGGCCCTCGCTGAGAATCAAGCGGGTCACCGTCGAGGGCAGTGCAGTGGGGATCTTGCTGCGTGAGTCGGTCGCCGCCGAGCTGGTCGCGCTGGGTTCGCGCGGACTCGGCGGTTTCACCGGGCTGCTGGTCGGCTCCACCGCCGTCGCGCTCGCCGCGCACGCCCCGTGCCCAGTCGTGGTGGTGCGCGGCGTGAAGCCGGACGATCCGCCGCCCGCGGCCGGACCCGTACTGGTTGGGCTCGACGGCTCGCCCGACAGCACCGACGCGCTCGGCTACGCCTGCGAAGAAGCCCTTGCCCGCGATACCACCCTCGTCGCGGTCCACACCTGGAACGAGATCACGCCGGACGGATCGCTTCGCACCCGGGACTTCGACCCGCACGAGGTAGCCGCGGCCGAATGTCGGCTGGTGGAGGAACAGCTCGCCCCATGGCGCGAGAAGTTTCCCTGCCTTCCGGTGGAACTTGCGGTCGTTCGAGGCCGGCCCGTACGGACGCTCCTGGAGCGCGGCGCGGACGCTCAGCTGATCGTCGTCGGCAGCCGCGGGCGGGGCGGGTTCACTGGGATGCTGCTCGGCTCGACGAGCCAGGCGCTGCTGGTCCACTCTGCGTGCCCGGTGGCGGTCGTCCGCCCGGGGATCCGGCAGTGATGAACCGGCGTGGCCAAGCGACGGCTTGCCGTACTGGCCCGGTGGGCGCAGCGGGCGGTGGTCAGGCGACTCGCGCCGCGCCGGTGGCCGAGCGCCCGCTCGCCCCCTGCGAACTCACCTACTACGACACGTTCGGTTTGCGGTTGCGGCGCCACGGCCTGATGCTCACGCGGCTCGGTGATCGCTGGCAGCTCGACCGGGGCGATGGCAGGGGGTGCCGGGTGGAGACACCCGGCGTGACCGACGTGCCCGACGAGCTGCGCCGGCTCGTTCGTGCGTACAGCCGGGACCTGGAGCTTGGACCGGTGCCAGGTCCGTCCGTGTCTACCGGGCACCGGCTCGGGGCAGGGCCGGATCCAACGGCTCGGGCGGTAGTGCTCGGCTATCTCGAGCCGCAGGTGGAGGCACTCGCCCGCGCCGATCTCGCCGTGCGGCTCGCCGAACCTGAGGGGGTGCACGACCTGCGCGTCGCGACGCGGCGGATCCGGGCGACGCTGCGGACGTTCGCGCCCGTGCTCGGCGGACGCAGACTCGTGCGGAATCTACGCGAATCGCTGCGCTGGCTCGGCGCGAGCGTCGGCCCGGCGCGGGACATGCAGGTGCAGTGCGACCGCCTTCACCGCAGGCTCGATGACCTGCCCTACGCCGCCCCAGGGAGGGCCGCGGCAGACCGGCACTTCCGAGCGCTCACGCAGGACGCCGTGGCTGAATGCGCCGAGGCGCTCGGCTCTCACCGCTACCTCCAGCTCCTCAACGCGCTCGAAGTCTTCGACGTCATACTTCGCGAGCAGCCGCGAGGTGACCAGCCAAAGGTGGCGCGGCAGCCGGCCGCGGCGGTCCTGCCGGATCTCGTGCGGGCGGTCGCGGCCGAAACCGCTGCGCGGGTCGAAGGCGTTTCCGGCGACGGCGGTCCGGAAGTCGTGCACGCGGTGCGCAAGAGCGCCAAGCGGCTGCGGTACGCGCTCGAAGCCGCCGAGGAGGCACTGCCCTTCACACTGAGCCGGGTCGTGGCGGACTGCCGGGCGCTGCAAGACCTGCTGGGAGAGCACCAGGACGCGGTCGTCGCCGGCGAATTGCTGCGTTCGCTGTCGGCGCACGCAGGCGAGCCGGTGCCGGGGTTCGAGGCGGTGCTGCGCATCGAGGCTGACGCGCAGCGCAAGTGCATCGCCGCTCTGCCGGCGGCGTGGGAGGTCGTGCTGCGAGGACTCGAGCCATTGCGCGCCCGGTGACCTTGGTCCTCCGCCGCAGTGACTCCGGACCGGAGAGTCAGGCGCTGCCGGTTTCGTATTTTCAGTGTGGAACAGGGAGGAGGGCCCGATGCGTGCACGAGACGTGATGTCCGCGCCGGTGGTGACGGTTCACCCGTGGGCTCCGGTCAAAGAGGCCGCCGAAGTGCTGTCC
>NZ_JBITBT010000077.1:0-11194 GCF_044452505.1 Amycolatopsis sp. NPDC051903
GGGGGTCCCCCGGGTGGCGCTTTCGCCCCCCCCCGGGCGCGGGGGGGGCCCCCCCCGGGGTCTGT
Source organism: Amycolatopsis sp. NPDC051903 (assembly GCF_044452505.1). Taxonomy (NCBI): domain Bacteria; kingdom Bacillati; phylum Actinomycetota; class Actinomycetes; order Pseudonocardiales; family Pseudonocardiaceae; genus Amycolatopsis; species Amycolatopsis sp. NPDC051903. The sequence goes on from NZ_JBITBT010000077.1 coordinate 66, forward strand.
GGGGGTCGGGGGCGGGGCCGGCCCGTGTAACCACCCCCCCCCCCCGCGACTGTCCTCAGTGGCCGCCGGAGCCCCGGATGCGGGCGACGGCGGTGGTCTCCTCGGGCGGGTCCGGCTTCAGCAGCGAGCCGGGCACGGCGCGGCCCGCGGCCCCGAGCTTGTTCATCTTCTTCGGAACGGGTGCGCCCTGGTACTCCAGTGGCTTCGGGTGGCCGTGGCCGTCGACCTCACCGAGCGGCTGGTGGATCTCCAGGTAACCACCGGACGGCAGCCGCGTGATGATGCCGGTTTCCACGCCGTGCTCCAGCACTTCGCGGTCGGAGCGCTGCAGACCGAGGCAGATCCGGTAGGTGACGAAGTACGCCAGTGGCGGCACGACCAGCGCGCCGATCCGGCCGGCCCACGTCATCGCGTTGAGCGAGATGTCGAACTGGTCGGCGATGATGTCGTTGAAGCCGGACAGCTCGATCACGGCGTAGAACCCGAGCGCCATCATGCCCAGTGAGGTGCGCACGGGTGCGTCACGCGGGCGTTGCAGCACGTTGTGGTGCGCGGTGTCCTTCGACAGCCTTCGTTCGATGAACGGGTAGGTCAGCAGCAGGGTGAACACGATGGCCATGCCCATGGCGCCGGCGAAGAAAACGGCGGGCACCGTGTAGTCACCGAGGTAGAGCTCCCAAGCCGGCCAGATGCGCAGCAGGCCGTCGGCCCACGCCAGGTACCAGTCGGGTTGCGAGCCCGCCGAAACCTGCGACGGGTTGTACGGCCCGATGTTCCAGATGGCGTTGATCTGGAAGAGCCCCGCCAGCAGCGCGAGCACGCCCGTGACGATCGTGAAGAACGCGCCGGCCTTCAGGGCGAACGCCGGGAAGATGCGGATCCCGACAACGTTCGTCTCCTTGCGCTTCACCCCGGGGAACTGCGTGTGCTTCTGGTACCACACGATCGCGAGGTGCGCGGCGATCAGCGCGAGCATGATGCCCGGGATGATGAGGATGTGGACGGTGTAGAGCCGCGGGATGATCTGGTCGCCCGGGAACTCACTGCCGAACACGGCCCAGTGCACCCACGTGCCGACCACGGGGATCGACAGGATGATCCCCGACAGCGTGGCGCGGATCCCGGTGCCGGACAGCAGGTCGTCGGGCAGTGAGTAGCCGAAGAACCCTTCGAACATGCCGAGAATCAGCAGCGTCGCGCCGATCAGCCAGGTGCCTTCGCGCGGGCGGCGGAACGCACCGGTGAAGAACACCCGGCACATGTGGACCATCATCGCCGCGATGAAGATCAGCGCGGCCCAGTGGTGCAGCTGCCGCACGAAGAGGCCGCCGCGGACCTCCATCGAGATGTCCAGAGTGGACTTGAACGCGCGCGACATCTCCAGGCCCTGCATGCTGGAGTACACGCCGTGGTACGTGACCTCCTGCATGGAGGGGTCGAAGAACAGCGTCAGGTACACGCCGCTGAGCAACAGGACGATGAACGCGTACAGCCCGATCTCGCCGAGCAGGAACGACCAGTGGGTCGGGAACACCTTGTTCATCTGGTGCCGCAGGCCCTTGGCGAGGTGGTAGCGGTCGTCGACGGCCTTCGCGATGGCGCCGGCCTTCTCCAGCGCCGGGGGGTTCCCCTTGGTCGGGGTGGTCAGCTCGCTCACGAGATCCGCACCCGCCTCCGCAGCACGGCGCCCGCGAGCACGGTGCCGAACAGCTCCACCACCGTCAGCGCGAACGCCGTCACGCCGAACGGCAGCGCCCAGCCGCCGTGCACGTGGGCGATGTTGTCACCGGTGCCGGAGAAGAAGTGGAACGAGAACCCGAACAGGAACGACGCCGCCATCGACACGACGAGCAGCACCGCGCCCGCCGTTCCGCGATGCCGGTAGTGGCGGTAGATCGCGTACAGGGGCAGCGCGATGATCACCACCACCACGAACGCCAGCTGCGCCACGCTCAGGTCCACGCCGGCGCCGAGGTGCAGCACGGCGTGGGCCGAGGTGATCAGGAAGTGCCCGACCACCGTCGCCAGCATCAGCCGGTCGATCCGGGCCACCAGCGGCGGGTCCTTGAGCACGGCCTTGCCGTTCACCCGCGGCGCGACTCCTTCGGTCATCGCCTGTCCTCCGTTCGACGTGCCCCGCACCGGGGCCGCAACTGGACTCGGCGCACCCGCTGACCGGGCGCCGAGGTCGAGGGACCCGGTCCCGGTGCGGGCGCGTGGTTCGGCGCGCCCGCACCGGGCCGGGCGCTCCGGCGCGGGGGCCGCGCACCGGAGCGACGCAGGGCACGGCGCACTGGGACGGGGAGGTCCGGGCAGCCGGGCGTGTCCTGCGTGGGGATGGAGCGTGTGGTTCGAGTGCGCGCTTCGTTTCGGAGGCCGGCCTGAGCGGGCATCCAGTGCTCACTCACGGCCGTAGGCCTGACGGGCGACGCCCGCCATCGCGGGGGCATGGCGGTCGGCTTCGGCGCGGACGTCTTCGAGCGTCTGGGCGGCCAGAGCCTGCCGCCAGGCCAGTTCGGCGCGCTGCATCGAGGCGTTCACGGCGCAGGCCGTGCGAAAGCAACTGTCCGGCGCGCTCGCACCCATTCCCCTGCGGCGGATCTCCGTGCACTGGAACGCCGGCGCCGGCCCCTCGATCGCGGTGACGACGTCCATCAACGTGATGTCCCCCGCGCGCCGCGCCAGCCGGAAACCGCCGCGGGCACCCGGGAGGGATTCGAGCAGGCCCGCTTTGACGAGGCTTTGCAGCTGCTTGTTCAGGTACGCCGGGGGCAGCTCGTGGCTCGCGGCCAGGCGCGCGGTGGGGACGGGTTTGCCGTCGTCCACCCAGGCGAGGGCGAGCAGTGTGTGAACTGCCCATTCGACGCCTTGGCTCATCTTCATATTCTGGATGTTAGGGATCCTGGATATGTTGTGTCAAGGTTTTGAAGGAGGGTGGGAGGTCGGGTGAGCTGGGGTTTTGGTGAGGGGGAGGGAAGGATGAAGGGGAAGTCACAGTGGTGGGTGGGTGCGGTGGGTGGAGGCGCGCGGTGTGTGGAGGGCGGGGTGGTTGTGGTCAGGTGGCGGTGGTGGGGACGTGATGATGGGAAACGGTGACGGTGCGGCGGTGGCGGGGCAGCCGTGGCCGGCAGCGGTGCGGAAGCAGCTAGGCGGCGAGTGGGCCGTGGCGTTGCGCGTTCGGCGGATCGGCGACCCCTCATCGGCCGGAGATTCGTGAGAGTGAACGAGCAGCCGTGCTGGAGCAGCTGTGCGGGCGCAGCGGCGGAGGCGCGTCGGCCGTGGCGAATGCGATCTGCGGATCGGCGATAGCCGATCCGCGGGAGATCGTGAGAGTGGCGGTGCGGCGGTGGCGGTGCAGCCGTCGCGGTGCAGCAGTGACGGTGCAGCCGCGGCGGGGCAGCGATGCTTGCGCCGCGGTGCGGGAGCAGCTACCCGGCGCGGGCCGTGGCGTTGCGCGATCGGCGGATCGGCGATCGGCGATCAGCGGGAGATCGTGAGAGTGGCGGGGCGGCTGTCGCGGCCCAGCGGCGCGGCCGCGGCGGCGCGGCGGCTCTGGCGGCGCGGCGGCTCTGGCGGCGCGTGATCCGTGGCTGCGTGAGAGATTCGTGAGGGCGGCGAGGCACCGAGGGCTCGTCATATTGCCGCACCGCGAAACGGCAACCGGCTCAGAACACAGCCGCCGCGCGCCACAGACCGACCGGCGGCCGGCAGCGTCAGCGGACGTGCACCCAGACCCCGGCCTGCATCTCGATCCGCAGCCTCCACGCGGTCTGAATCACCTTGTCAAGGTACTCTTTCCCGCCTTGACAAGGTGATTCAGACCGTCGTTAGAATGATCGGATCCGGGGTGGAGGCATTCCGATCGGGCGCAATGTCGCGCTCTGGCGCGACGAGCCGGCCGACGGTTGCGTGAGTCGCCGGAAGGACGCCCACGACTCGTTGCGCTGGCGCGCAACATCGTCGGACATAGGTAACGAGAGGCACCCCGACCCTTGATTGTCACCGCGGTCTGAACCACGTGTCAAGGCGGGAAAGAGTACCTTGACACGTGGTTCAGACCGCGGAGAAGGCGGGGGATCGAGGTGCAGGGCCAGGCCTGGGTGCACTTCGATTCTCGTAGATACCCGGCGGTGGTTATCCAGTGTGTCGGTTCTCCCGGAAAGGTGGGACGGCGACATTCCTCGAGTTTTGCAGGAATGCCGGCTCTCCCCGAAGGTGAGAGCCGGCATTGTCGTACCTCAAGCCTCCCGATCAGCCAGGGTGCTGACGAACTCAGCCATCAAGCCGGGTCCAGTACGAAGTCATACCGGACCTGATGCCCCTTCCCATCTTCCGTCGGCGTGGGGTTCAGGATCAGATCGTTCTTCACCGCGGTCGCGATGTCGTCGCCGACGTGGTCGCCGCCGTCGAAGTAGAGCTGGGTGGTGATGAGTTGGTGGGAGGGGGAGGAGACCTTGATGTGGAGGTGGGCCGGGCGCCAGGCGTGCCAGCCGGCGGCGGCGATGAGGGCGCCGGTGGCTCCGTCGGTGGGGATCTGGTACGGCGCCGGGTAGATGGTGTCGATGGAGAAGGTGCCGTCGGCGTCCGTGGTGAAGCGGCCGCGCAGGTTCCAGTCCGGGATGCCGGGCGCGAATTGCGAGTACAGGCCGTCGGCGTCGGCCTGCCAGAAGTCGACGACGGCGCCGGGAAGGGGTTCGCCGGAGACGGCGCGCACCTGGCCGAAGAAGCGCAGCGGCTGTCCCGGTTCGCCGTCGCGGGTGGGCAGGGCGCCGGACGAGCCCAGTTCGGGTGCGCCGCTCACGTAGTAGGGGCCTTCGATGCTGCCGACGGTGCCCTCGCGCCGCGCGTTGGCGATGGCCTCGACCTCGTGCTCGAGGAACACGTCGAGGAACAGGGGCCACTCGCCGTCCTGGCCGACCTGGATCAGCCAGGCCTTGAAGGCGTTGTACTCGTCGTAGGTCAGCTGATGCTTGCGGACGACCTCGCGCAGCGCGGCCAGGGCGTCGGACGCGAGCGCGTTCACCCGCGCGACGTCGGACGACGCACCCGACTTCGCGCGTTCCTGGAAGGTCTTCGTCGCGGACGCGCCCGAGGCGGCGGCGGTGGGTGAAACGACTTCGGTCATGGTGGAAACACCTCTCCTTGTGGTGGGAATCAGTCCTGGCGGTAGTGCGCGAGCTTGTCCTCGTCGAGCCGGACACCGAGGCCGTGGCCCTGGGGCACGCGCAGTTCGCCGTGTTCGATCCGCAGCGGTTCGGCGAGCAGGTCGTCGGTCATGTCCAGGAAGTTCGACAGCTCCCCCGCCCGCCGGGAAGTGAGCTCGAACGCCGCGCCGAACGTGGCCGCGCACAGCGACCCGAGCTGGCCGTCGATCTGGTTGCCCAGGACGACCTCGACGCCGAGCCCCGAACACTGGCTCAGCACCCGCTGTGAATGCGTGAACCCGGTGCGGGCGGTTTTGATGCTGATGCCGTGGGCGGCGCCCGCCAGCAGCTCGCGGGTCACCTCCCCCGGCCGAGTCGCACTTTCGTCGGCGTAGAGCGGGATCCGGCTCTGCGTGGCGAGCCACCGCCGGCCCAGCACGTCGTCGGCCGGGCACAGCTCCTCGGCGAAGAGCAGGCCGACGTCGTCGAGGGCGCGCAGCGCGACCGCCGCCTCCGAAGCCGTCCAGCCGCGGTTGCCGTCGATGTAGAGCTCCACGTCCTCACCGAGCGCCGCGCGCAGCGCCCGGCACACGTCGACGTCCAGCCGCACCGGCCGGCGCCCGACCTTCACCTTGAACGTCGAGATCCCGTACTCCGACCGGATCCGCTCGGCCTCGTCCACCATCTCCCCCGGCTGCGCGAACCCGACCATGTGGCACACGCGCATCCGGTCGGTGTAGCCGCCGAGCAGCTCCGTGACCGACACGCCGAGGTTCTGCCCGATGAGGTCCCACAGCGCCATGTCGACAGCGCTCTTCGCGGCCGGGTTGCCCACCGTGCGGTCGAGCTTCGCGTGCACGGCTTCCCGGGCCAGCGGCGACATCCCCATCAGCTGCGGCGCGAAGATCGTGTCGATCACCGCCTTGATCGAGCCCTGCGTCTCCCCGTAGGTGAAGGGCCGCGGCGGCGCCTCGGCCGTGCCGACCAGGCCGTCGTCGGTGTGCACCCGCACGAGCACGTGCTCGGCGATGTCGACCGCCCCGCTCGCGAACCGCAGCGGTTTGCGGTACGGGATCGCGAACGGGACGGCCTCGACTCTCGTCACCTTCACGGCTCGCCCCTCACCGGCGGATCAGCGGGCTGCGCACGACGTTCGCGCCCGCGGCCCGGTCGGCCGAATCGAAGAAGTCCTCGCGGTAGATGTCGCGCGGGAACAGCCGCGCCTTCATCAGCGCCTTCATCGTGTCCTCGACCATCGCCGGGCTGCCGCAGATGTAGGCGACGTGCCCGCCGGCCCGCGGGTAGTCCTCGGCCAGCAGCGCGGGGACCCGTCCGGACCGGCCCTGCCACTCTTCGCGCGACAATGCCGGCCGGTAGGTGAACCAGTCGTGCTGCTGCGCCAAGTCCTCGAAGAACTCCTGGTCGTACAGGTCGTCCTTCGTGGCCACGCCGTGGTACAGCGTCACCTCGTGGCCACCGCCGTTCTCCGCGATGTGCTGCACCATCGACTTGAGCGGCGCCAGCCCCGTGCCCGAGCCGAGCAGCAGGATCGGCTGCGTCCTCAGTGGACGGAACGAGAACCGGCCGTACGGACCCGACAGCGCCACTTCGTCGCCGACGGCCAGCGTCGAGAACACCCAGCCGTCGGTGGCCTTGCCGTTCTCGGACCGCTTGAGGTGCAGCTCGATCACCTTGCCGTCCGCGGGCGTGCTGGCGATCGAGTACGGCCGCTGGTGCCCGCCCGGGACTTCCAGCAGCACGTACTGCCCGGGGTTGAACTCCATCGGCCGGTCCAGGGCCAGTACGAGCCGCCGCACGTCGGGGGCGATCTCGTCGAGCGCCTCCACCCGGCCCGTGAAATCGCGGACCGGGTGCACGCCGACGCCCTCGTCCACGTCGACTTCACCCTCGACGACGACGTCGCCGCGCGGCTGGGCCACGCAGATCAGCGCGGCGCCTTCTTCGCGTTCGCTGTCCAGCAGTGCGTACGGCGACGCGTCGCCGAGGTCCACCTCGCCGTCGAGGATCTGGGCCTTGCAGGTGCCGCACGTGCCGTGCGTGCACGCGTGCGGCAGCCAGATCCCCTCCCGCAGGCAGGCGTCGAGCACCGTCTGGTCGTCGCGGCACTGGATCTCCGCGCCGATCGGCTCCACGCGGATGGTGTGGGTCGCCACGTTCTCCTCCGTTCGGACGGCCTCAGGCGGTGAACTTCAGCATCGACTTGTGGCCGATGCCGAGTTCGGTGAGCGGCGTGTCGCCGGGTGCGTCGAGGGGCTGGTCGTTCACCCGCCAGTCGCCGACGGCCGCGGGGTCGAAGTCGGGGTCCGAGCCGGCCCAGGGGCCGACCATGTTCTCCACGAACTCCGAGAACGGCATCGCCTTCGGCACGCGGAAGCACGCTGCCGAGCAGAACAGCGGATTGCCCTCCCAGTGCACGTACACCAACTGGTCGTCGCCGAAGAGCTCCGCGCGGTCGGCGGACGGGAAATCGTAGTCGTAAAGCGCTTTCACAGCCATGTCAGGCTCCTTGTTTGACGTCGCCGTCGTGCCAGCCGACCCACGACTCGTGATCGGGCGAGCCCTTGTACTCGCCGTTGTCGCCTTCCTGGATGCCGTACCACTGCAGGACTTCCGGCACCGACGGGCCACCGCAGTTGCCCTGGTAGATCTGGTGCACGGGCAGCCACGCCTGCACGTACTTCTCCGGTTCGCGCTCGAAGATCCACTGGCAGCCGTCGCTGCAGGTGTGGAACGTCTCGCCGCGGAACTCGCTGGTGCGGAAGGAGATCCGGCCCGGGTCGTCCTTCTCGGTGAACGCCATGGGGACCTGGCAGATCTGGCACAGCTGCGGCAGGCCCTGGAAGAACACCCGCCCGCCTTCGGATTCGATGCGGTGGTGCTTCTCCCACACCGGGCGGTAGTGGCGGTCGAACGTCTCGGGGTACTGCTCGGAGAGCCAGCGCAGGTGCGATTCGCCCGGCGCCTGCGTGGTGAACGAAGCGGCGAAGGAGAAGTTGTGCAGGATCTTGTAGACCTCGTGCGAGAGCTTGTCCTTCTCGGCGATGGCGTCCTCGACGTGCTTGGGGGGCTTGATGCCGTAGAACTCGAGGTCCGGGAACAGGCCGCCGAGCATCTGGTCCTCGAAGTAGAGCTCGAACGCCTCCTTCCAGCTCATCACCGGCTTCGGCAGCATGTAGTCCATCATCCCGGCGACCAGCGCGGACATCCGGTACGCGCGCCAGAACCACTTGTCGATCCAGGCCTGGATGATCGGCACGTTGGCCTCGTCCTGCTCCAGCAGGAACTTGATGGCTTCCAGGCCGAGCGTCATGTGCCGGCTCTCGTCGGACTGCGCCGAGAAGCCGAACGACATCGTCGGCATGTCGCCGTTGAAGCTCGCGCCGCTCATGAACGGCACGAACAGCAGGTTGGTCAGCAGGTACTCGAAGCTGAACGAGATCGAGATGAGGAACTCGAACGGGCCGGCGGTGATCGCGTCGTCGAACAGCGACTTGGGCACCGAGAGGTACCAGACGCGGTCGTGCATCTTGGACCAGCTGTGGAAGCCGCCGTAGTACTTGTTGTAGTTGCTGATCGTGTGGATCTGCGTCTGGCAGTGGCGCAGTTCGTCGATGCTCTGGCACAGCGCGGCGAAACGCGGCGCCGGGCCTTCGAGGAACCGCGCGAGGTAGGCGAAGTGCCGGTGCGCGGCGTACTCCAGCGGCGTCACGCCCTGGATGAACAGGCGGATCGCGTTGAGGTAACTGGCGTCGGCGAGCCCGAGGTGGCCCTGGCTCTGCGCGAACCCGTCGATCACGGCGTAGAGCCGCTTGTCCTTTTCGGCCTGGTACTTGTAGTACGCGTCGACGGTGAGGCGGAAGGGGTCCTCCCAGCCGTCCCAGTCGTGGACCTTGATGCCCTCGTAGCTGGTGTAGGGGTAGAGCTGTTCCTTGGTGACGTAGCCGGGTTCCCAGTCGAGGTCACGGGTGAGCAGCGAGTAGCGCTCCTTGAGCGGCAGCTTGCGGCGGCGCGGTTCGGTCTGAGTCATGTCCTAGTGCTCCCACTTCACGATGATCCGGTCGTCGTCCCACTCGGAGAAGTTGCCCGCGTACGAGACGATGGCGAGCTGGAACTCGCCCGTCTCCCACTCGCGGCCGAGCTCCTGTTCGACGGTGTCCCGGTTGATCACGATCTGGCCGGCGGCCTGCAGCTTCACCAGGCCCGGCAGGTGCCGGACGGTGAGCTCGGGGTTGTCGGCGCGGATGGCCGCGACGAGGCTGCGGTTCTCTTCGGATTCCTGGATGTCGATGCCGACCTGGCGCAGGGTCTCGCTCACGCCGCACCTCCCGTGATCTCGGCCCAGCGCTGCTCGGCCTCGGTGGTCGTGCGCGCGAGTGCCTCGACCGTGCCCGCCCCTTCGAGCTGCTGGTCGACGATGCGCGCGATTTCGGTGGCGGCCTCGTGGGCCAGCGGGTTCCAGGTGGCGACGATGCGGGCGAGGTGCTCGCGGTTCCCGTCGCCGAACTCCGCGTCGGTGGCCCACGCCTTGATCAGCGCGTCGAGCCACTTGCGCTGGTCCTTGAACCAGGTGTGCAAGTACTGGGTGAACAGGCTGTACGCGCCGGCGCCCGTGGTGAGCGCGACCTCATCGAGCTCGCGGTAGAGCACCGGGTAGACGAGCGAGTCGACCAGGTCGATCGCCACGAGCCCCTCGGCCCAGTCCGGCGCCGCCATCGCTTCCTCGGTGAAGCGGCGCAGCGGCTGCAGGTGCTCGCCCTGCAGCCACTCGCGCTTGCCGACCTGCAGCAGGTCGCCCGTGCCGCCGCCGAGCGCGATCCCGACGCGGGAAAGCATCTGCGCGTTGCCGATGCGGTCGAACGCGGCGAAGCTGCAGCACTGCTCGATCGCGGTTCCGTAGGCGAAACGGGCGCCGCCGACGCTGACCATCTGCGCGCCGGATTCGTAGTGGCGCAAGGGAAGCACGGCCGTCGTCAGCACGGTCTGCCACGCGGCCGGCAGCTTGGCCAGCAGCTCGCGCTGTTCGAGGTAGGCCATCTGCTTGGTGAACTCGTCGTGCAGCGTCGCGCGGTTGGTCACGTAGGGCGTGTAGTAGAACTGGCGCGGATCCGTGTAGCTGTAGGGGTCCGCGAGCTTCAGCACGCTGTAGTCCGCGTCGTAGATCTCGCGGTGCTCGTCCCACGTGGGCCGGTAGTGGAAGTTCTCGCGCGGCTGGACGTCCAGCGTGCCTTCCAGGTAGCGGCTCGCGGGCTGATCGCCGAGCCGGTCGATCACGTTCTGGTAGCTCTGGCGCTTCGGCTCGATGACCTGGTAGCGCAGTTCGTATTGCATGGATCCTCTTCCGGTCAGTGGTGCACGGGAGCAGTCAGCAGGCTCAGCAGCAGCGCCCGGAGTTCTTCTTCGCTCGCGAGCCGCCGGGGATCGCCTTCCGGTTCACCGGCGACGACGAGGCAGGCGATGGCTTCCCGGCCGGCGATCGCGGTGCGGATCCGCGCACTGCGGTCGGCGAACCCGACGGTGAAGGCGAGTTCGCCGTCGCCGCTGTCGTCGACGAGGCTGAGCACTTCACCGTGTTCACGCAGAACTGCGTTGGCTTCGCTGACCATCTGCTCGGCGAGCGACCGGATGATCACCTGTTCGTCGGTGGCCACGGCGACGCTTCGCGAGGCCGCCGGTTCGGTGGCCGGCACGGGAGCTTCCTCCCCGTCCAGCAACGACTGGACCGCCAGCATGAACGGGGTCACGGCTCCTCCTTGAGTCCGGGAAAACGCAATCGAGGGAAAATGCGCTGTTTCCCGATTGTTTCCGACCGATTGAGAAAGCGGAAATACCTGGATCCGAAGAGTTGATAGGCGGGACTTCTCAATCCCGCGACACTGCTAGCGCGGGCCGCCGACCAGGGCGTGGGTGCGGGAGAGCACCTTGGCCACGTGCGGGGAATCCTCCCCCTTGCGCACGGCGACGGCG
>NZ_JBITBT010000078.1:0-2843 GCF_044452505.1 Amycolatopsis sp. NPDC051903
GTCTTCAAGGCACTCACCAGCCACAACACCGCCCTGCCAGCCCCGCCACCGGCCGCCGAACCACAAGCGGCTTGACGCATAGGAGCATCGCTCAGGCGGGTGATCGGGCGCCGGACGGGTCACCACGGAGCGGGACTGCCGTCCCACGAAACGAACTCGCCGGTGGGTCCGTCGTCCGCCAGCAGGGCCAGCCGGACGGCGCCCGCGGCGGCTTCGGCGGGGTCGCCGTCGGCGGCGGCCGCGCGCTCGTTCAGGTCCGTGCGACGCAGACCCGGGGCCAGGGCGTTGATCTTGAACCCCTCGTCGGCCAGGGCGTGGGCGTAGTACAGGGTGAGCGCGTTGAGCGCCGTCTTCGACGAGCGGTAGGCCGCGCCCGAGCCGACGTGCGGGAACTGTTCGCCGGCGCTCCACGTCAGTGAACCCGTGCCGCTGGAGACGTTGACCACGCGCGGGTGCGCGGAGCGGCGCAGCGCGGGCAGGAACGCGTTGGTCACGGCCAGGACGCCGAACACGTTCGTCTCGTACGTGCGGCGGAAGCTCGCCACCTCGGCTTCGGCGGGGGTGCGGCTGTCGACCATGACGCCGGCGTTGTTGATCAGCACGTCGAGGCGGTCGACCCGCGCCGCGGCGGCCGCGATGCTGTCGGTGTCGGTCACGTCGAGCACGAGCAGGCGTGCGTCGCCGCCGATCTCCGCGACGGCGCGCTCGCCGCGTTCCGGATCGCGCGAGCCGACGAGGACGGTGAGGCCGGCATCGGCCAGCTGCCGGGCGATCTCCTTGCCGATGCCTTTGTTGGCGCCGGTCACCAGGGCCGTGGAATCGTTCATGGCCTCGACGGTGCCGCCCGCGGCCCGCCGCAACCAGGCACAATCGATCCCAGGGAGGTGCGTGTGGCGAGGGAAGAGCTGGCCCGGTTCCTGCGTGACCGCCGGGGCGGACTGCGCCCGGCCGACGTCGGCCTGCCCGCGACCGGACCGCGGCGCACGCCCGGCCTGCGCCGCGAGGAGGTCGCGAGCCTGGCGACCATGTCCGTGGACTACTACACGCGGCTCGAGCAGGCCCGCGGACCGCGCCCGTCGCCGCGGATCCTCGACTCGCTGGCCGGCGCGCTGCGCCTGCCGCCGGCCGAGCGACGGCACCTGTTCCGGCTCGCCGGCACGACCCTGCCCGCGGCGCCGGGACCCGCCCGCGAAGTCCGTCCGTACGTCGCAGACCTGCTGCGCCGGCTGCCCGAAACCGGCGCCATCGTCACCGACGCGACGTACGAGATCATCGCCTGGAACCCCCTGGCCGAAGCCCTGCTCGGCGGCCTCGGCGACCACCCGAACCTGGCTCGCCGAAGGTTCCTCGAACCCGTGGCGCACCGCAACTCCGGTGCGGCGGAGTTCGGCGAGATCGCCGTCGCGCGGTTGCGCGCGGCGGCCGCCCGGTACCCCCGCGACGCGCGGCTGGGCGCGCTGCTCGCCGACCTGCGCACGAGCGAGGAGTTCACCCACCTCTGGGCCACCAACCCCGTGCGCACGCCCGGCCACCGCACCAAAACCTTCGACCACCCGGCCCACGGCGCGCTCCGCGTGAACTGCGACGTCCTGTCCGTGCCCGACGACGACCAGCAGGTCGTGTTCATCACGGCGGACCCCGGCTCCCGCGCGGCGCGGCTGTTCCGCACGCTCGATTCATAACCCCGAGCTACTCAATCGCGCGTTATCGGTCTTTCCGCCGCGCCGGGGTGCGGGCCTAGCGTCAGGGGTGTTCACACGAAAGGAACCCTCGATGACGAACACCATGCGGGCCGCCGGGATCGACCGGTTCGGCGGCGACGTCCGAGCCGTCGAAGTCGAAGCGCCGCCGGCCCCCGGGCCGGGGGAGGTGCTGGTCGAGGTGCGCGCCGCCGGCGTCGGGAACTGGGACGACATCGCGCGCACCGGCGGGTGGGACCTCGGGGCGCGGCCGCCGATGGCGCTCGGGGTGGAGGCCGCCGGCGTCGTGGCCGCGGTGGGCGGCGACGTGCGGGACGTCGCGGTGGGCAGCCGGGTGGCGGTGCACTCGGCGCCGTTCCTCGCGCAGGGGGCGTGGGCTTCGCAGTTCCTGGTCCGCGCCGCCGAGGTCGCCGCGCTGCCGGAGGGGCTCGACTTCGACGCGGCCGCCGCGTTCGCCGTGCCGGCGTTGACCGCCGACCAGACGCTGCAGGACGCCGTGGGCCTCAAACCGGGGGAGACGCTGCTCGTCCACGGCGCCGGCGGCGTGACCGGGCGGCTGCTCGTGGCGCTCGGCTCGTACCACGGCGCTCGCGTGATCGTCACCGGCAGCCCGTCGAGCGCCGAGCGCCTGCGGGCTCTCGGGGCCGCGCAGGTTCTGTCCTATTCGGACCCCGGCTGGCCGGACGCCGCCCGCGAGCTCGGCATCGATTGCGCCGTGAACGCCGTTCCGGGCCAAGCCGGGCAAGTTCTCGCCGCCGTCCGCGACGGTGGCCGCCTCGCCACGATCACGTCCGACCCGCCCGCCCCGGCGCGCGGCATCACTCCCGCGGAGGTCTACGTCGCGCCCGACGGCCCCCGCCTGGCCACCCTGCTGCGCCTGCTGGCGGCCGGCACCCTGCCGTTGGAAATCGGCGCACGCTACCCGCTGGCCGACGCGGCCGGCGCCCTCGCCCACGTCCGCGAGGGTGCGCACGGCACCGCGGTGGTCGTGACGATCTGAGCTCTCTCGGCAGGGGGAGGGGGGGGGGGGGGGGGGGGGGGGGGGGGGGGGCGCGGGGTGTTTTTTGAAGCACCGGGCCCCCCCCCCCCCCGCCGGGGAAGCGGGCGCAGGCAGGGGGGGGTGTGTGGGGGTGGGCGGGGGTA
>NZ_JBITBT010000078.1:2853-10638 GCF_044452505.1 Amycolatopsis sp. NPDC051903
GGCGGGCGCCCCCGCCCACGACGGCGAGGGTGCGCAGGCCACCGCGGGGTTGGTGACTATATGAGCTCTCTCGGCTGGGGGTGGGGCTGCGCGCGAGGGGGGGTCGCGCGCAGCCCCGGTTTTCTTTCACCGCACCGGAGCCGCCCACACCTCGGCGGCATACGCGGCCAAGGAACGGGGCGGTTTTCCGGTGAGCAGGCGGAAATCGTCGGTGACCGGGCTGAACACCCCGGCCCTGGCCAGTTCGAAGAGGTGCATCATGTGGTCGACCCAGGCCTCGGGGCGCCCGGACGCGGCGAAGTGCGCCCGGTGCTGGGGCGGCGTCGCGTCCAGGTGCTTGAGGGGCCGGCCCGACGCTTCGGCCAGCGCGTCCGCCACGTCCCCGAAGGTGACCGAATCCGGTCCCGTGAGGGTGTAGCCGCGCCCGTCGTGCCCGTCCCCGGTCAGGACGGTGACGGCGGCGTCGGCGAGGTCGCGCGTGTCGAAGAAGGCGACCCGGGCCTCGCCGCTGCCCGCGTACAGCTGGTCGGTCTCGCGTAGCGCCCGGGCGAACACCGCGTCGTCTTCGTCGAAGTTCTGCAGGAACCAGTTCGGCCGCAGGATGGTCCAGCGTTTACCGGAGTTCTGCACCGCCAGTTCCAGGGCGTGCCGCGGTGCGCCGGCCGGCGTCCGGTCGACGCCGGCGGCGGACATGAGCACCACGCGCCGCACGCCGGGGGCCGAGGCGATCAGCCGGGTGGTGATCTCGGCGGCGTCATCGTCGCTGTCCAGCCCTTTGACGAACAGCGTGCCGGCGTCGCCGAGCGCCGGGGCCCAGGTCGTCTCGTCGTACCAGTCGAAGCGCACCGGCGTCACGGAGCCGTGCGGCTCGCCGGGATGCCGGCTGGCCGCACGGACCGGCACCCCGGCCGCGGCCAGCGCCCGCACGACGCGGCGGCCGGCCTTGCCGGTGGCGCCCTCCACCCACACAGTCATGGTTTCTCCCTGCTCGTCGTTCACCGTTGTTCATCACGTTAGGCGCGACGAGCGAGACGATGAATGGCTGAAACGATCGGGATGTTGTCCGTTCGTCTCGCCGGCGAAGACGGTTATCGTCAGAGTCATGGACGTGCTCGCGGACGTACTCGCAGCCCTGCGTGTCGGCACCCCCGTCGCGGCCTACACGGAGGCGCACGCGCCGTGGGGGCTGCGCTTCGACCACGTCACGGGGGCCGCGTTCCACGTGGTGCTGCAGGGTTCGTGCCGGCTGACCCCGCTGCCGGGTGGCGCGGTCTTCGAGCCGGTCGAGCTCGGACCGGGCGACGTGGCCCTGCTCGGGCGCGGCGTTCCGCACGCCCTGGAGTCCGCGCCCGGCACGCCGCTCGTCGACTTCCGCCCGACGCGCCCTTCCCCGGGCACGCCCTTCGGCCGCGTCTCACTCCCCGGCGCCGGTACGCGATCGACGATCGTCTGCGGCGCGTACCGGCTGCACCGGCACCGCCCGCACCCGCTGCTGCGGGACCTGCCGGACGTGGTGCACCTGCCGGCCGTGCCGGGCCGGCACCCCAGCCTCCGCGCGCTGGTGCAACTCCTCGGGGACGAACTGGAGTCGCGGCCGCCCGGCGCCGCCGTCGTGGCCCCGTCGCTGGTGGACGCCCTGCTGGTGTACATGCTGCGCGCGTGGCTGCACGAGACCGCGCGGCCGCACGGCTGGTCGGCCGCCCTCGCCGACCCCGTGACCGCGCCCGCCCTCGCCGCCATCCACGGCGAGCCGGCGCACGCGTGGACCGTCGAGCAACTCGGCGCCGCGGCGGGGTTGTCACGCGCCGCCTTCGCGCGGCGGTTCACCGCCGTTGTGGGCGAACCGCCGCTGGCCTACCTCACCCGCTGGCGGATGACCCTCGCCACCCGCCTCCTGCGCGACACCGACAAACCCCTGGGTCAAGTGGCATCCGCCATCGGCTACGGATCCGCCTTCGCCTTCGCGAAAGCCTTCCGGCGCGAATTCGCGACCACCCCGGGCGAGTACCGCCGCGCCACCCTCGCGGACAGCCGGGAACCCCCGCCCGGCTGACGGGCCGGCGTCGCGAAGGTCAGACGCGACCGCCTGCGGGCCCGCGAACCGCCGAGGCGACGAGAGTGTCCACTTGGGACTTCGGGACCGGGACACCATCGGTCTTCCCCAGCCACGCCATGAAGTCCGCGCTCGCGAGATCGGCGGGCGCGGGGCCGAGGTACGGCGTGACGTACACGGGCGTAGTGGGCTCGCTGCGCCAGCTCGCCGACAGGCCGCCGGTGTCCACTGCGTCGTAGCCCAGCACGTCCACCAGACGCGCGACTTCGCGCTTCGCGGCGGCGTCGTCGTCGGCGACCGGCAGCGCGCTGCGGTCCGGGGAGCCCGCCGGGCGAGCCAGGGTGAGCAGCTGGCGGTAGAAGACGTTGTTGAACGCCTTCACCACCGACGAACGCGGCAGCGTGCGCTGGAGCAGCCCGCTCGAGGTGAGTTCGCCGGAGTCGAGTTCCGGGAACCGGCCGTCGCGGTCGGGGTAGTAGTTCGTCGTGTCGATCACGGTGCGCCCGGCCAGCGCCTCGGCCGGCAGGCGCGAGTAAGCCGTGAGCGGCACGGAAACCACGACCACATCCGCGCGCGCGGCCTCCTCGCCGGTCGCGGCGCGAGC
Source organism: Amycolatopsis sp. NPDC051903 (assembly GCF_044452505.1). NCBI lineage: Bacteria > Bacillati > Actinomycetota > Actinomycetes > Pseudonocardiales > Pseudonocardiaceae > Amycolatopsis > Amycolatopsis sp. NPDC051903. The sequence continues at coordinate 5,511 of NZ_JBITBT010000078.1, forward strand.
GTGGGCGCCGAGTTCCGCGACGAAACCCGCCAGTGTTTCGGGGCCGCGCGAGTTGCTGAGGACGACGTCGGCACCGGCGGCCGTCGCCAGGCGCGCCAGGGTGCCGCCGACGAGGCCGCTGCCGATGAAGCCGAGGGTTGTGCTCACAGTTCGCGTCTCCCGTTCCCTAATGTGACCGGCTGGTCATGTTAGGGACTGTAGCACTAACCGGACCGAGTGGTCAGGTTTGCTAGGCTGGCCGTGGTCCAGGAGGTGGTGATGGCGGAACCCGGCCGCCCGATGCGCGCCGACGCCGTGCGCACGCGCAAGGCCCTCGTCGCGGCGGCGGCCGAGGTGTTCGCGGAAAGCGGCGTGGACGCGACGGTCGCGGAGATCGCCACGCGGGCCGGCATCGGCAAGGGCACGGTCTTCCGGCACTTTCCGACCAAGGATGACCTGCTCGCGGCGATCGTCGCCGCGGCCGTCGACGAACTCGTCGCCGAAGCGGATCGCCTGGCGCCCCGCGACGATGCCCTGCCCGCGTTCATGCGCTTCAGCGCCGATCTCTACGCCCGCAACCGGGCCGTGGTCGAGGCGCTCGACCGCGCCGGCGCCGACCGGCACCCGAAGGTCCAAGCGGAGGTCGAGCGCCTCGTGGCCGCGGCCGAACGACTCACCGAGCGCGCCCGCGACGCCGGCGTCGTGCGCGCCGACGTCCGCGGGCTCGACGTCGTCCAGCTGACCTGCGGCGTCCACCACGCCGCCGCCCCGCTCGCCCGCACCGAACCGGATGCCGGGCAGCGCTACGCCGACCTCGTGTACGCCGGGCTGCGCGTGACCTGATGTCCTGGCTGGCGTGCCTCAGCGGAGGATCGACTGGTCCGAGGTCGCGAAGTAGGCGACCGTCCCGGCGATCGCCGTGAGGTAATGGCTCAGTACGACGCGGTTGACGTTCTCGAGGCGGTCGCAGGCTTTGTGGTAGCAGGGGTCGTACCGCTCGTCCGCCTGGCCGCCCCAAGCCTGGGCCTGCGCCCCGGACTTGTCCTTGCGGTCGCCGTTTTCCGCGCCGCCGGAAGGAATGCCGGCGTCGACGAACGCGGTTTCGTCGTCCCCGACGAACTCGATGGTTTCCGGTTTCACGCCGGTCGCCGCGAGTTGGCCGGCGAGGACACCGGCGACGGCGGCCGAACCGGGCGGGCCGGTCTGGGACTGTTTGTCACCCGCGCCGCCCTGGGCGAAGTAGCCGCCGTTGGGCGAGGCCACCATGTCCACGTTCAGGTAGAGCGCGATCTTTTCACGGTCAGCCGTGGACAGGCCGTTCACGTACGACTTCGAGCCCTCGGACTCGCTCTCCTCCGAGCCGAAGAACGCGAACCGGACGGTGTTGCGCAGCGACGCGGACGGGCCGAGGTGGCGGGCGATTTCCAGCAGCGTGGCGACACCGGAACCGTTGTCGACGATCCCGGGTCCGTCCTCCACCGAATCCAGGTGCGCCCCGATCACCACCACGTGCGCGGGGTCCCCGGTACGGGTCTGCGTGATGACGTTGCGCGCGGTGCCCTGCTCACGGTCGCGTTTGCGCGGCAGCTCGTAGGTCGGGGTCGCCACGTCGTAGCCGGCGGCCCGGAGCACGCCCGTCACGTAGTCGACGCTCGCGTCGTAACCGGGGCCCGGTGAAGCGCGGTTGCCGCCGTTGTCGTCGGCGATCTTCTGCAACGCCTGGAGGTGCGTGACCGCTCCGGCGTCACTCACCGCGCCCTTCAGCTGACGAGCCACCGGGCCGTCCACCACCTGCACGTTCGGCTCCGGTGGCTGCGCACCCGGCGACGAACAGCCGCCGGCAACCACACCCGCGATCAACGCGAGCGCCAATCTTCTCCGGGTCAGGACGCTCTTCGGTGACCGCATCACAACTGCTCCTCATCCGCCTCGGCCGGACCTCCCACCGTCGCACCTCAGCCGGGCCACCGCACCGCACGGCAAAGGTGAATGCTGCTCGGTTGACGGCGACTGTGGTGGTGAAGGATCACTGCGTGGTGGGAAAGGACCGGACAACTGTTCGCGTGCACCAACGTCCGGCAAGCCGACGAAGAAGCCCACCGCTATGCCGTCGGCTCCGGGCGCACGACCAGCACCGGGCACTGCGCCTGCCGGACCAGCGCCTGGCTCGTCGACCCCAGCAGCAGCCCCTTGAACCCGCCCCGGCCGCGGCTGCCCACGACCACCAGCTGCGCCTGCGCCGACTCCTCCAGCAACGCGTGCCGCGGGTTGTTGCGCACCAGGCGGCGCCGGACCCGTACGTCCGGGTGGTCCCCCTGCCAGCCGGCCAGCCGCTCGGCCAGCAGCCGCTGCTCGGCGGGCTCGATGGCTTCCCACTGCGGCATCAGCTTCGCCGTCCCGTACATGTACTCGTAGGTGATGTCGCTCCAGGCGTACACCGCCACCAGCGGCACGCCGCGGAACGACGCCTCCTCGAAGGCGACACCGATCGCCTGCTCGCTGTTCGGACTGCCGTCGACGCCCACCACGACCGGCCCTTCGACCGGCACCGTCCCGTCCCGGTCCCGGACGACCGCCACCGGGCAGTGCGCTTGGCTCACCACCGGCGCCACCGCCGAGCCGACGAGGATGCCGCTCAACGCACCCATTCCGCTGCCGCCCAGCACGACCATCCGCGCGTTGCGGGACAGGTCGACCAGCAGGGCCGCGGCCGATTCGGGCACTATTTCCGTGGTGACGGTGAGCGAAGAGTCCACCGAGAGCGCCAATTCGCGGGCCTCGGCGACATAACTTTCCGCGACGTGCTGGGCCAGCGTGCCCACCTCGTTGATCCCGGCGATGTCGAGGTCGTGGAAGCGGAGGATGAACTCCATGCCGTGCGCGATCAGGAGATCGCGGTTGCGCTCCGACGCCATGGTCGCCGCCCACCGCACAGCCTCCTGCGCTCCGGGCGAGCCATCCGTTCCGACCACCATGGTGCGTGCCCACGCGGTCATGCCCACTCACCTTCTTCCAGCCTCACGGTGCCGGTGCCGGCCGAGGCGAACGACGAACTTCCCGCCCGGTGGCTCACGACGAGCGTCCGGAGTGGACGACGGCGAGCTCGGCGGCGTTCACGGAGGCGAGGCGACCAGGGTGCAGCCGAACGTCCTTGATCCGCGGTTTCCGGCTCGGTTCGAACAGCGCTCGGCGCGAGCCATGCCGGAAGGGCTGCGCAGCACGGGGACCAGCACCCGGTTCCGTCATCGCGGTCCTCGCCGAGGAAGACGCTCCTGGCACCGGCGTCTCGCACGCGGCCGCGCCCTGTCCGGCGGGCCGGACTCCCCGGCGGTAAGCACGAGCGTGACCTCCCCCGGTGGACAGCGCGGACACTTACCTCTGCTTCACGCTTAGCGAGGACACGGCGGGTCCCGCATCACCCGTGCCGGGTGAGGGGTCTCCGTCGCGAAAAAATCCCGAACGCCGGTCGTTCTGGCGCGGAACCGGCCTCGACCTGCGGTACCCCGGCTCTCCAGCCGGCAGGCGCTCATGACAGTCGGGTTGCAGCGCTGGCGGGTGCCGCTGAGCGGGCTACTTTGGAGACGTGCGCAACGCGTTCCACGGCGAGTTGGCTCAGCTCGGTGGTGAGCTGAGCCAGATGTGCGCGTTCAGCACGCAGGCGATGCGGGACGCGACCAGGGCGCTCCTGACCGCTGACCTGCTGCTCGCCGAGCAGGTGCTCGGCGGGGACGCCGAGCTGGACTGGCGACGCGCCGAGTGCGAGGAGCACGCGCAGGCGCTGCTGGCGCTGCAGGCCCCGGTCGCCCACGAACTGCGGAGCGTGCTCGGGGCGGTCTACTGCGCGGACAAGATCGAGCGCATGGGCGACCTGGCGGCCCACATCGCGGGCATCGCCCGGTTCCACCACCCGCACCACGCGGTCCCCGCCGAGCTGGAAGAGAAGTTCGGCCTGCTCGGTGAACTCACCGCCGGTATGGCCGACCGGCTCACCGACCTGCTCGCCGCACCGGCCGAGGGCATGCACGCCGAACTGGAGACCGCCGACCAGGCCGTCGACGACCTCCACGCGCGCATCCTGCGCCTGATCACCACCCCGAACTGGCACGACGGTCCCGCCGTCGCGGCCAACGCCGCGCTGCTGGCCCGGTTCTACGAACGCTTCGGTGACCAGGCCGTGTCCGTCGCGAAGCGCATCGAGTACGCGGCTACCGGCAGCCTGCCTGCCTGAATCCGTCTACTGTGGACGCCGCTGCTCACCGGGCGGCTGTCGGCGCCGGGACCCGCAGACCGCGGCGGTCCCTTCCGCCGGCCTCGTCAGGCGGGTTCCGCGTCAACGGATCTGTTCGCGAGTCTTCACCGCCCAGGCAGGCGTCTCCGCCGGCATCGGCTCACCGGGAACCCGACCAGCCCGACCGTCGCCGCCGCGGCGCCCAGCAACCCGACCGACAGCGCGGTGCCGGAGAACGCCAGTAGCGTCGGCGCGAACGCTCCCAGCTCGGCGACGAGCACCGCCAGGGGGATCGGCGCGAAGTCCGGCACGACCGGGAACCACAGCAGCACGCCGACCCCGGCGAGCACGCCGAGCGCCTTCAGCCACGGCGGCGCGATCCGCCCGGGAACCGCGAAGAGCAGCGTCGACGACATCGCGAGCACGAACCCGAGCCCGAGCAGGACCAGCGGCCGCCCGGCCCGCTGCCCGACCGCCACGGCGAGCACGATCGTGAACAGGGCGGTCGTGCACATCGGGACCCACCAGGCCAGCGTGATCCCCGATCTGGCCAGCCCCGCTGTCAACCGGGCGCGCAGTCGTGCCTGCACCGTCTCGAACACGAAGATCAGCCTAGGAAACCCGGCCCCGCGACCGCCAGCCACCAGCAGGTTCGGCCCACGCTCACCCTCCGCTACGGCCGGAGTCTCGCACCCCGGCAGCCGATTTAAGATCGACACCGCGCTCCACTCCCCGGCGCGCCGGGCACCGGGGACCGCACGGACACGGGAGTCGAGGATGGCCGAGGACACCGCCGACTCACGCGAGCAAGCAGTCGAACTCAACAGCTGGGTGCGCGATCTGCTGGCTCGCGTGGAGGACAAGTGGTGCGTGCTGATCCTCGGTGTGCTCGCCAGCGGCGGGTTGCGTTACTCGGAACTC
>NZ_JBITBT010000079.1:0-9663 GCF_044452505.1 Amycolatopsis sp. NPDC051903
CTCCGGAATCGCACACTTGCACAACATCCTCCTCGCTGGCTGACCGCAACACCCAGCAACACCAACAACAGCATCAGTTACGAGACATCACTTAGTGCCGTATCAAGCAACGTTGGGAAGGTAATCCGGGCGGCGGATCTTGGAGTTGACGGCGAAGTGGCGTTTCGGGTGGCAGTGGCGGTTTCGCCAGCGCAGGTAGCCGGCGATCGCTGTCTCCTGGGCAGCGTGGTTGGGATAGTCGCTGCCGTCGAGGGTGAAGTAGCGGACCGCGGTGAACTCGCACTCGATCCAGTTCAACCACGAGGCGTTGGTGGGCGTGTAAACCAGCTCGATGTCGTTGGCCTCGCACCACGTGACTACCTCGGCCTTGCCGTGGGGTCCGTAGTTGTCACAGACCAGGTAAAGCTTCCCGGCCGGGAAGCGACGGCGCAGCTGCTTGCAGAAGTCGAGGAACTGCGGCCAGCGCTTGCGGTCACGGAACCGGTAGAACATCTGCCCGGAGGCCAGGTCGAGCGCGGCGAACATGTGCCGGACCCCGCCAGTGCGGGTGTAGGTCGCGCGCAGGCGGGCCGGTCGGCCGCGAGGGAACCAGCCGCGACCGGGACGGGGCTGCAGGTTCAGCGGCCCGAACTCGTCGACACAGATCACCCGTCCGTCGGCGGGCGGGTGATCGTAGAAGTCGAGGATGCGGGCCTTCTTGGCCACAAAGTCCGGGTCCTTGCTCGCTTTCCAGGTCTTCGTCGACTGCCAGGACACGCCCTCCTCGCGCAGGATCTTCCGGACGGTTTCGGTGCTCGCCCTGATCCAGGCGTGCTCGGCGAGGTAGTCGACCAGCTTGGCCAGGCTCCAGGTCGTGAACGGCAATCCCAGCTCGGTCGGTTTGCAGGCAGCGATGCGGCAGATCTGATCACGGGCGGCCGGCCCGAACTTAAGCTGGTCGGCCGCCCCTCCATTTTGGGGACAACGCCGCGAACCCGGAGTCGTTGAACGCGTGGATCACCTCGCGCACATACCCCTCCGTGGACGCGAACATCGCGGCGATCTCTCGCGCGGACCGGCCCTGTACCGAGGCCAGCACGATCCCGGACCGTCGCAGCCGCACCCGATCCCGGGTCGACCTGGTGATCTTGACCAGCCGCTGCGCTTCTTCGGGCTCCAACGACCGCGCGAACACCCCAGGCGTACGTGCCATGACTCACCTCCAGCGGTAAGCCTCGCGGTCACCAGCTTCGCTGTCCACGCGACACGATTACAACGCCAACCTTCCTTGCCGAGGCACTAGAGCTTGTAGCCGAGCGTCCGAAGCAGTGATTTCCGGTCGTCTTGGTCAGCTGGGTTCTCCACGCCAAGGCTGGGCGATCCATCGACGACGCCGAGGATTGCGCGACCGAGTGCGGTTTCGGCGATGAGTACCTCGACGGGATTCGCTGTGGCGCAGAGGATGCCACAGACCTCTGGAACTTGTTTGATCGCGTTGAGGACGTTGAGGGGGTAACCCTCGCGGAGGAACACGATGAACGAATGCCCTGCGGCTATCTCCTGCGCGTTCTTCGTAGCCAGTTCCACCAGTTCTGGTTCGTTACCGGAATACCGCACGAGGCGCGGTCCTGACGCCTCGCAGAACGCGAAGCCGAACTTCAGGTGCGGGCTCGTTCCGGCGAGTGCCTCGTGCAGGTCCTCCACGGTCTTGATGAAATGTGCCTGGCCGAGGATGACGTTGAGACCTTCGGGTTTGTCGATCGCCAGCACCTGGACGTCCATGCCCCAATTCTCGCCTGGACAACGGGGCCGTCCGCGAGAGTACAAAGACCACTGACGCGGGTCAGGAAGTCCTGGCGGCAGGTTGGAGGACATCGAGTTGCCCTGGCCGCCGCAGCGCGCAGAGGTGGCGGGCGCGGAGCGGCAGAATTGCAGGCACGAACACGGCGCTCTGTTGGCTTCACGCGATCGACCGGAGAACTGGCTCCATTGGGATCCGTGCGGCCGTGGTGGGCCGCCGGGCCTCACGAGCCGAGCCGGCGTTGCTGGGCAGATCCGAACCGAATCGTTCCGCGCATCGCCCGGAGCGCCCGGGTGAGCTCAAGGGCGGCGCGCAGGTGCATGAGCAGGCTCGGCAACGCCATCGCCTTCACGCCGGACGAGGCGGCCATTTCTGTCGGCAACTGGTTCGCGTCCGACGCTCGCTCGTTCCTCCTCGTGCGGTAGCGCCGCGGCATCTTGGCTGTGGTTGGCAAGCGCGTCGAGGACAGCGCTGCCGTCGACGGTTTCGTGGTCGATCAGTTGCCGGGTGAGCCAGTCCAGTGCGTTGCGGTGTTCGGTCAGCATGTGTACCGCGCGGTTCTCCGCTTCCCTGAGCAGCCGTGCGACCTCTTGGTCGACGATGCGCTGGGTCTGCTCGGAATGGCGGTGCGCCGCGTCGGAAAGGGCGTCGGGTAGATGAGCCGCTTCCGTGGGCGGATAGCCGATCGGCCCGAGCACGGGCGAGAGGCCGAACTCTGTGACCATCTTGGTGGCGAGTTCGGTGGCACCGGACAGGTCGTTCGCGGCACCGGTCGAGCCTTGTTCGAAGACAACGAGTTCGGCCGCACGGCCGCCCAGTCTGACAGCGAGGGCGTCCAGCAGGTGTGCCTCGCTGTAGAGATGGCGTTCGGCTTCCGGAAGCTGTTCGGTGGCGCCCAAGGTCATGCCGGCGGGCAGGATGGTGACTTTAGCGACCGGGTCGGCGTACTCGCAGAGAGCCGCCACCAGCGCGTGCCCGGATTCGTGGACGGCGACGGAGTGCCGTTCCTCCGGTAGCAGGGCGTTCGAGGTTTCCCGGCGGCCGAGCAGGATGCGGTCGCGGGCCGCTGCCAGGTCGCCGGAGTCGATGGTGGTTCGGTTCTCACGCACGGCGTTAATCGCGCCTTCGTTGAGCAGGTTGGCCAGGTCGGCGCCGGAGAAGCCCGGTGTGCCGCGGGCGATCACCGTCAGGTCCACGTCCGGGCCCAAGCGCTTGTTCGCAGCGTGCACGGCGAGGATGGCGGCCCGTTCGGCCTGGTTGGGCAGCGGCACGGTCACGTGACGGTCGAACCTGCCCGGCCGCAGCAGCGCAGCGTCCAGCGTCTCCGGTCGGTTGGTGGCGGCCAGCACGACGATCCCGCTGCTCTGGTCGAATCCATCCATTTCGGACAGTAGCTGGTTCAGGGTCTGTTCCCGCTCGTCGTGCCCGCCGAATCCGCTGGTGCCGCGGCGGCTCCCGACGGCGTCGATCTCGTCGATGAAGATGATCGAAGGTGCCCGGTCCCGGGCTTCGGTGAACAGGTCACGGACCCGTGACGCTCCGACGCCCACGAACATCTCCACGAACGCCGAACCGGTGACGGACAGGAACGGCACACTGGCTTCACCGGCGACGGCCCGCGCGATCAGGGTTTTTCCCGTGCCTGGCGGCCCGACCATGATGACACCACGAGGTCCCTTCGCGCCGGCAGCGGCGTAGCGGGCGGGATCGCGCAGGAAGTCGACGACCTCGCCGATCTCCTGCTTGACGCCCTCGTAGCCGGCGACGTCGGCGAACCGGGTGACAGGTCGCTCAGCCTCGATGATCTTCGCTTTCGAACGGCCGAAACCGCCCATTCCGCCGACCAGTGACCCCTGCTCTTTCCGGCCGCTCCAGACCAGCGCCATGATGAGCACCAGGGGCACCAGACCGACCAGCAGCGTCGGCCAGACCGACGCCGACTCGGTTTTCCTGCCGGTGACCTCGACGTTCCGAGCCTGGAGCTTCTGGTCGAGTCGCGGATCACTCAACGCAGTCGGGAGTTGGCTCGTGAATCGCGACCCATCCTTCAAAGTTCCGGTCAGCGTGCCCTTGTCGTCGACCTCCACCGCTTTGACCTGACCGGCGTCCACCCTGGCCAGCAACTCGGTGAACGACACTTCGGGAGTAGGTGGTGTTTTGGTCAGCATTCTGGGCAGGAACAAAGCCAGCATCAGCAGCACCAGGGCGATCAGGAATCCCCAGCCCCGCCACGCAGGAGGCTGCGAGGGCTCCGGCTTCTTCACCGGATTCGGAGGCGGACCAGACCTGGCCGCACGCGACATGACGGTTCCTTCCAGACACGGCTCGCCACAGGAAACCGCGTCGGGGGTGCGGGGACGAGTGCCGAAAGACCCTGGTGCTGGGGGCCTTTGAGCGGCGAGCGCTCACGGTGTCGGGCTCGTCGTGTGCTTGGTGGCGTCGCCGCGGCAGGACCACGCGACGCGACGACCGACGGCGCACTCCGGAACGCCGGCCGGCGTCGCCGGCCGTTTCCCGACGGTGCCGCGCTCGTGCACGGCGGCGGTGTCCTCGGCGTCGCGCCCCTGGCACAGGTCCTCCGCGGCGCAGGACGAGAGCCCGAGGTCCGGGCGCAAGAGGGCACGGACCCTCCCGGCCGGCCCGGTGCGCCAGCACCACAGCCCCACGCAAGTCCGTGGTGGTGCACCGATTCGAAGGCGATCGTCCACTTCACTGAGCAGCCTGCTTGCTCGACTGCGCACGCGCGCACGTTCCGAGCACCACGCCGACGGCGAAGAGCACAGCGGTCACTGCGGGAAACCGTCCGTCGGGCGCGAACCCGTCCACCGCGAACCGGACCAGTCCCAGCGCCGACATCCCGGCTCCGGCCAGGAGCATCGGCCCGGACGGGCGGATTGACACCCGTCTCGTGAGAGTTGCTGCGCACCGGGCGAGGCGGGCCCGCACCCGTACCGACAGCAGCAGCAGAACGGCTGTCACGAGCGCCAGAGCACCCAGCCATGGGAACCTGGTCATCCACCAGGCTGCCGATCCCAGAGCAGATTGTGGCAGCAGCCCGATCGGGTAGACGGCGATCGCGACGAGGACGACCGGGACCATGTGCCACAGGTAAAGCGCCATCGCGGTGCTGTTCGCGGTGGCCAACGCGTGTGGCCGGGATAGCCGGCGCAGCCTGGCGTTGACCGCCGGCGCCGCCACCACCAGCAGGCCGGCTTGCGCCGCGCTGAAGGCGAGCAGGGCGATGTTGGGCGGCGAGGTGTTGCGGACGGCTTGCCCGGGCACACCGACCATGCTCAGCGGATAGCGCCCGAGCCAGATCAGGAACACCAGCCCGACCCCCGACACGGCGGCCAGGAGAGCCGGGCGCCACCCGCGCAGCGCACCGGCGAACCAGGCGATCCCAACCTGGTAGACCGCGGCCCAGCCCAACAGGTAGTTCAGCGCCCCGGTCGCCGGCAGCCCTCCTGCCAGCACGGCGATGTCGACAGCGCCGACCGTCAGAACCAGCCCGACCGGCACCACCCAGCCCCAACGCCGATGCGCCGCGACCGCCAGCGGCGTCGCCGAGACCAGCAGCAAGTAGACCGGCAGGAACCACAGGTGCATCGCCACCGCCCAGGCACCGAACGCCAGCTGCGAAGGGTCGACCGCAGACCACTGGAGCGCAGCGACGGTGGCCAGCATCACCCCCACGTACACCGTGGTCGGCGCGAGCACAGCGGTGAGCCGATGCCTCAGCCAACCCTGCCATCCGCCGTCCCAGCCCGACCACGACGCCGCGTTGGCGTACCCCGCGACCAGGAAGAAGACCGGGATCACCTGGAACAGCAGGGTCAGCCACTGCGTCCAGGGCATCCCGGCCAGCACGTTCTGGTCACCGAAGCGCCCGCCCCGAAAGGTCACCGACGCGGCAAGCCAATGGCCGGCTACGACGATGACCACCGCGACCACCCGGTAGAGGTCCACGGCCGGTTCGCGGGGCGGGGTCCGGACGGCTGGCGTGCTCATCTCGCATCCCGGAATCAGGTGCGCAGGAGCAGGTCGGTCAACGGCTGGTCGTTGTGCAGCCTGCCGATCACGTCGGCGAGCAATGGTGCGATCGAGCAGACCGTGAGCGAGGGGACGGATGGCGTCACACTGTCGGTGGCCAGCACCCCCTGCAGGGGAAGACGCCGCAGGAGTTCGCCTGCGCTGGCGACAAGGGGGCCATGGGTGGCCGCCACGACAAGGTCTGGCCGGGCCACGCGCTCGGTGAACGCGTGCACGGCGGCCTCAATGGTCGCGCCGGTGCTGATCATGTCGTCCACGATGACCATCGGCCGGTCGTCGAGCGTGCCGAGGACGTCCCCGGCACGCACCCGCGACCCACTGACCCGGTGCTTGCACACCACGGCCACCGAGCCGTCGAGCAACGACGCGTAATGTCCGGCGAGTTTCACCGCACCCAGGTCGGGAGCAACCACGACCACGCCCCGGCCCGGGCGCCGCGGCAATGCACGGGCCAGTACGGGCACCGCGGTCACCATCTCGACAGGGATGGCGCACATCGCCTCCAGCGCGGCGGTGCGCGGATCCACGACGACCAGCCGTTGCGCTCCCGCGGTGGCCAGCGCATCGGCCAGCACTCTGGCCCCGACCGCCTGGCCTTCCTGGCCCCGGCGATCCTGCCTCGCATACCCGAAGTAGGGCACGACAGCCGTCACCCGTCCGGCGCCGGCCCTCCGGCACGCATCCAGCAGCAGCAACAACTCGACCACGTGCTCGTTGACTTCCGGGCCGGTCGGCTCCACCACGTACACATCCGCGCCCCGCGCATCGTCGACCACCGGCCGCAGCTCGCCATCGGGAAACCGTTCCACCACGCAGGGAGAGCATTTCCGTCCCAGGGCCGCCGTGAGCTTGCCCGCGAGGGGCTCGTTGGCCGTGCCCGGAACGACGCGCAACTCGGCCATCACACCGGACCGACTTCCGCGACGGCTGTCCACAGCTTCGCCATCAGCGCCGAGCCGAACTTCTCGTACGCCCGACGACGCACTCCCGGGCTCTGGCCGCTCGCCGGCAACCGTCCGGAAATCCCCGGGCGCGTGCATCACGGACCGTAGCCACCCGGCCACGAGGTGATGGCGGAAGCCCTCGGTACCGCAGCCGGCGCACACCGCACACGCCTTCACCATCTCGACGCCGGTCACGCAGCCCAACCACCACATACCGGCACGGTGACCCGGCGTTGGCTCCGCACGCTAGTGACCTACAACCCCGATACCGAGGCCGTCCGGTGCTAACGCTCGCCGGATGGGTTCAGCGCGAGACAACCGGTCGTAGCCGACGCAGGTACGGCGCCAGGACACGACGCCGGCCACCTTCGACGTGACATCGTTCGAGGCCGTGGTTGCCCGGACGCCACGCCAAGCCGAACACGCCCCTCCAAGGGCACGCGGAGGCCAAGATGGCCGCCACCGTCGCCAAGCGGGAGTCGGTGAACTGTTCCCGCTTCTCGGCGAACCTCCGGGAGGTTGTGGACTCAGGGAACGCCGGTCGGCGGAGTTGACGGAGTCGAGCCTGCGGTGGTCGCGTGGCCGCGGCGTGCTGCGTGCAGGGGTGCTGCATCAACTGTCGCTGACTGTGCTGAACCTGAGCGCCGTCCGTCGGATGGTTCCTACCGCAGAACGGCGCGCCTTCGAAGGATCAGCTCCCGGATAGCGCCGCCCTCGCGCAGGAGGCGGCGTGGCCGGCCCGGGACGAGTTGGACTCGGCCGAGTCGCGGTGCTGCGACCACCGGCTCTGCCGATGCGGATTAGCGCTGCGCACGGCCTCGGAGAGACGCTGAACCGTCAGGTCATGCATCGGTGACAACGACGCTTACGGCCGTATTGCACCACGTGTGGATCGGGCTTGAGCACTCGGCTCACTCCTGTGGTGTGGAGGAGCGGCAAACCACCGGCCGACTGCCGGCGGCATACTTTGGCGCGAACGAGACTTCATGCCGGACGGTTGCGACGCCGCATGTTACGGCCAGTCGCGGTGATGGCGAAAACGATCCAGCCGACAGCGGTGAGTCCTAGCCAGGTAATGCTCCGGAAGACCACGATTGCGATCGCGGCTGCGGAAGCCGTGATCCCACCGGCGGCCAGTGCCGCGAGCAAGCCGGTCTCTGCGGGACCGGCGCCCGCCGGTGTGAGCTGAACGCCGATGCTCGCCTGAACGGCTAGGTAACCGACCGCCACCGCAGACCACGGCACCGTGCCTGCGCTCGCCGTGACGCTCGCCGCGAGCGCCAGGTAATCCAACACCCAGCTGGCTAGCGCCCATCCGATCAAGCATGGCCATGTACGTATCGGAGGACGGAGCCGGGCCACGCGGCCCAACACCTCGTCAAGCGGGCTCGGCTCGACCCGGACCCAGCGCTGATTACGGATCACAGGCAGGTGCCGGCCCAGCACGACGAGCCGATGCGCGATCCAGTGCAGCGCGGCAGGCCGGCGCAACTGCTTCCACACCACCATGCTGATCGCCGCGAGCAACACTGAGACGGCGAGCGCTGCCGGCCAGGCGAGAAGACCCACCCCGAACAGTAGGGCTGGGGCGAGCACGACGAGCACTGTCGCCGACAGCACCGCGGCCATCGCGGTCGACCACAACGACACCGCCGTATCGACACCCCGCCCCCGCAGTGCGGCGACCATGTATGCGACGCCGACGGTCGCTCCCGCCGATGGCAACGTCTGAGCCATCGCGTTGCCGACGAAGTTGACCGCTTGCACCGTGCTTCCACGCACGCCCACGCCGACGCAGCCGAGGAGGCGACGATGCAGTTCACCGTATGCGACCAGTGATGCCACCGCGAGAACGATCGCGAATATCAACCACGGCCAACGCAGCGCGGCGAACCGCGCGGGGAGATCGTCAACGCTCGCCAAAGTCGGTGCCAGTCGCCAGACCGCGACACCGATTCCCGTGATGGCCAGGAGCACGTCTAGGGTGATCCGTCGATTGACGCGACCACGCTCCTGACGCCTGTGCACCTGCCTCCGATCGCCGGTCACACGCCCTCACCAGATTCACGGCACACCGGCGGAAACTCGCCCCGCTGGGCCAACGGCCCGACAGTGTTGCGGAACGCGTCTACTCGCGACTGGCGCTGTCCGAGCCTCGGTGATTCTCGGAGCGGCATTCGTCTCGCCGGTCGTCTCTCGCACGTTGCAGCGCATACCCAGACGAGCGAGGCGAGTGCCAGTGCCGTCGCGGCGATAGCGAACTCAGCCGTGGCGGGGATGCCGAGCACGCACACCAGACTCGTCAAACGGATCGTCGAACACCACACCACGCGAGCGAACACGGCACACCGCGGAAGTCCGCTCGTTCTCGTGAAAGCGCGGCTGCACCGGGTGCGCGGTGCGTCCGCTCGCCCGTCGTTTCCAGCTTGCTGGTGCCGCTGGGCCGCCGGGTAGGGCCCTAGGTCTTTTAGCCCGGGTCCTACGTCAGTGCCCCGACCGCCTATCCGTTCCGGGTCCTTGGTCCTCAGCCCGGTACACGGTGACTCGTCACGGTCTAGCTTGCTGGTGGTGCTACTGCACAACTACTGATCGGCGAGCACCTCCTCGTCGTGGCGCTGCTCCCAGTGGTGCTCACCGCCGCCACGCCGACTCGCTGGATGCCGCTGAGGTCGTTCGTCACCCGGACGCGGGCCGTCCGGCCGCAGCGGCGCACCGGTCGGGCGAGGTGTGCTGGGGTGAGGCGGACCGGCAGTAGGTACGAATGGTGGTCCTGCCCGAGCGCATCGGACTGAGATGGGGGACGGACGGAGGAACGACGCCGTGACCCGCATTCTCACCGGCGATCAGGATCGGGAATACGAGTTCCTGTGCGCGCTGTCCGGCTACGTC
>NZ_JBITBT010000080.1:0-8622 GCF_044452505.1 Amycolatopsis sp. NPDC051903
TCAAGGAGTCCGCCATCGCAGTCACGAAGGCCTCCTCCTCGCCCCGGGCCAGCAGATCGCGCGGGTGGCGGCCGCCGAGGGCCTCGGTGAGCAGGAATTCCGCACGCAGCAAGCCGACCCCGTCCACGGCCTGTGCCGCGACTTCCTCGGCGTGCTCGGGCATCGCGAGGTTCACGTAGAGCCGGGTCCCGATCGTCTCGGCTGCCGCGGGAGCCACCACCGGCGTGGCCCGAGCCGGCTCGTGCACCACCGCACCGGCCCGCACTTCGCCCTTGCTCCCATCGACCGTGACCAGCGTCCGGTCCGCGAGCACCCGGGTGGCGTCGCCGGTTCCGACCACGCACGGCACCCCCAGTTCCCGGGCGACGACGGCGGCGTGGCACGTCATCCCGCCGCCGTCGGTCACCAGCCCCGCCGCCCGGCGGATGGCCGGCACCCAGTCCGGGTTCGTCATCGGCGCCACCAGCACCTCGCCCTCGCGCAGCCGCACGGCTTCAGCCGGGTCCCGCAGCACGCGGACGGCACCACTCGCCGCACCGGGCGACGCGGCCAGCCCGGTGACCAGCGCGCCCGCTTCGGGCTCGCGGTCCGGCGGCAGGGTCGTGATCGGCCGCGACTGCACCAGCCAAGTGCGGTGGTCCTCGATGGCGAATTCCACGTCCTGCGGCACGCCGTAGTGGTCCTCGACTCGCGCGGCCAGGCGGGCGAGCTCGAGCACCGTCGCGTCGTCGAGCACCC
Organism: Amycolatopsis sp. NPDC051903; assembly: GCF_044452505.1. Taxonomy (NCBI): domain Bacteria; kingdom Bacillati; phylum Actinomycetota; class Actinomycetes; order Pseudonocardiales; family Pseudonocardiaceae; genus Amycolatopsis; species Amycolatopsis sp. NPDC051903. The sequence goes on from NZ_JBITBT010000080.1 coordinate 739, forward strand.
GGCGCCCGCCGGCCTGCGCGGTCAACGGGACCGTGACGTCACCGCCGCCGACCTCCGCGATGACCTTCAGCGATTGGGTGCCGACGCGGGCGCTGAGCACCCGCAGGTCCTGTTTGGCCACCACGTAGGTGTCCGGTTCGACGGCACCGCTGACAATCGCCTCGCCCTGGCCGACAACCGCTTCGATCACCACCTGGTCGCGTCCGGCTGTCCGCGGGTCCGCCGTGAAGATCACGCCCGCCCGGTCGGCCAGGACCATCCGTTGCACGACCACCGCGATCGCCGGTTCCCCCGCGTACCCGCGGCTCGCGCGGTAACTCACCACCCGTGGTGAGAACAGCGACGCCCAGCAATCCACAACCCGCCGGAGCAGGCTCCGCTCGTCGACCACGTTCGTGAAACTCGCGTTCATCCCCGCGAACGAGGCCTCGGCCCCGTCCTCCCCGGTCGCCGACGAGCGCACGGCTACCGTGGCCTGCCCACCGAGCGCGCGGTACGCCTCGCCGACCGAGGCCGCGAGCTCGGCGGTCAGGCCGGCCGAGCGGACCAGGGCCCGCAGCCGTTCGCACGTTTCGGCCAGGGCCGCCGCATCGTCCACATTCGTCAGAGCCTTGGCATGCTCGTCCGCGATCTCGGCGCGCACCCCAGCGGCCTCCAGCGCCGAGAAGTAGCCGACCCGGGTGATCACGAAGCCGTCCGGCACCGGGAACCCGGCGGCGATCAGCTCACCCAGGTTGGCGCCCTTTCCGCCTGCGGCTTCGGCGTCGGCGAGCCGCAGATCGGCGAGATTCCGTACGCAGTCCATGGAAGTCCTCCCGAAGGCCGGGCGCGGCGTTCGCACCGGCTCTCCCAGCCTGGTCGCCCCCGGGCACCCGCACCGGAGCACAAAGTCACCGGGCGCGGGGCGGACGTCCCCGTGTCACCCGCCGGAAGAGCTCGTCGGCGCCCCAGACGAGTACCGGCATCGGCAGCAGCATCGCCAGCGCCCACGCGGGCAGCGGCGCCATGCCGAAGACGTCCCTGATCCCCGGTGCGTAGATCAGCAGACCGGCGAACAGCACCTCGAACACGAGGCCCCAGAGCAGCAGCCGGTTCGTGGTGAGGCCGACCTCTCGCAGCGGCACGCGTTCGGTCCGCGAAGCGAAGGCCGTGCCGATCTGGCACGCCACGATCGCCGCGAAGCTCGCCGTGGTGGCCTGCAAGTACGCGTGGTGCAACGGCGCGCCCGCCGAGACGTCGGCTCCCGGCTGCCAGCCGGCGGCCCACAGCACCGCGAAGTACGCCGCCAGGACCAGGATCCCCGACAGCAGGCCCATGATCCCCCACGCCCGCAGCAGCATCCGCCCGGTCACCACGCCTTCACGGCGGTCCCGGGGCGGGCGCGCCATCAGTCCGGGCTCCGCCGGCTCGCGCCCCAGGGCGAGCGCCGGCAGCGTCTCCGTCCCGAGGTCGATCGCCAGGATCTGCAACACGGTCAGCGGCAGCGGGACCGCCCCGCCGGAAATGGCGAACAACAGGAACGGGAGTACCTCGGGCACCGCGTGGGCGAAGATGTACAACACGAACTTGCGGACGTTGTCGAACACGCGCCGGCCCTCGCGCACCCCGGCGACGATGGTCGCGAAGTTGTCGTCGGTGAGCACGACCGTGGCCGCTTCCTTCGCCACGTCGGTGCCGCCGATCCCCATCGCCACGCCGATGTCGGCGCGCCGCAGCGCGGGTGCGTCGTTCACCCCGTCGCCGGTCATGGCCACGACTTCACCACAGTGGCGCAGTGCGTCGGCGATGCGCAGCTTGTCCTCGGGCGTCGCACGGGAAAACACGACTTCGCCGCCCTCGACGAGGACGGAGTCGAGCTGCTGCTCCGGCATCTTCGCCAGTTCTCCGCCCTCCACCACCCGCTCGGCGCGGATGCCGACGCGGCGGGCGATCTCGGCGGCGGTCAACCCGTTGTCCCCGGTCACGACGTGGACCTTGATCCCCGCCGAGTGGCAGTCGGCCACCGCCGGAGCGACCTCGGCCCGGGGCGGGTCGACGAGACCGGCGAACCCGGCCAGGCACAGGTCGTTTTCGGTTTCGCCGCGGCTCGGGGGAACGGACGGGACGGCCCGGCGCGCGATCGCCAGCACCCGCAGCGCCCGCCGGGCCATACCGTCGACCTGGCCGGCCAGCTCGGTCCGTCGCTGCGCGGTGATCGGCATTTCGATGCCGGCGTCCGTCAGCTCCGTTGTGCAGAGCGGGAGCACCTGTTCCGGCGCGCCCTTCGTGGACACCACGAGCTGCCCGTCCAGAGAGTCCACAGTGGACATCCGTTTGAGGCGGGGATCGAACGGGTGCAGCACCCGCCGGGCCGCCTCCCGCGCGGCCACCGAGACGTCCGCTCCGCGCTCGGCGGCGTACGACAGCAACGCCAGCTCGGTCGGGTCGCCGGATCCGGTGGCGAGGTCCGCGGTGCTGCACCGGGCGAGCACTCCCACGGCCGCGGGCTGGGCCGTCGGTGCACCCGCCGGGTCCCGCAGCTCCTCCACCCGCATCGAGTTCCGCGTCAACGTCCCTGTCTTGTCGGTGCAGATCACCGTGGTGGAGCCGAGCGTCTCCACCGCCGACAGCCGCTTGACCAACGCACCGGCCTTCGCCATCGATCGCACGCCGGCCGCCAGGGCCAGGGTGATCGTCGGCAACAGTCCCTCCGGCACGTTGGCGACGAGCAGGCCGATCGCGAACACGAACGCCGCCGACCACGAAAGGCCCGCGGCCACGCCGAGCGGCAGGAACCCCACGCCGACGACCAGCGCGACCCCGGCGATCAGCCACGCGACCCGCCGGACCTGCCGCTCGAGCGGGCTCTCTTCGCGGCCGATGCGGGCCGAGAGCGAGGCGATCCGGCCGATCTCGGTGTGCCGCCCGGTCGCGTGCACGACCGCGCGGGCGGCGCCCGCCACGCACACCGTGCCGCTGAACACCAGCACCGGAGACTCGATCGGCCGCGCAGCACCGTCGACGGCATCGGCGGTACGCGTGACGGGAGCGGACTCGCCGGTGAGCATCGACGCGTCCACGTCGAGCGTCCCGTCGACCAGGCGGGCGTCCGCGGGAACCCGATCCCCCTCCGCGAGCAGCACGACGTCGCCGCGCACCAGTTCGCTCGCCGCCACGGGTGCGACGACCCCGTCCCGCACCACCGAGGTGCGCTCCGGCAGGTACTCGCCCAGCGCCTCCACCGCACGTTCGGCCTGTTGTTCCTGGTAGAACGCGAGCAGCCCGTTGAGGACGATCACACCGACGATGGCCACGGCGAGGTTCGCCGTCCCCGCGAACCAGGCGAGGCCGGCGGCGACCCAGAGCAGCAGGGCGAGCGGGTGGACGAATTGGCGCAGCAGCTCGAGGGGCCACTGCGCCCGTCCCCGGCGCGGCAGCTCGTTCGGCCCTTCGACCTGCAACCGGCGCGCCGCCTCACGAGTCGTGAGCCCGTCCGGCGCGGACCGGAGATCCCGCAGCAGCAGCTCGACCGGCTCGCGCGCGTCGACCTCAGGGGCTTCGGGCTCCACGGCCGACGGCCGGACGGGTGTCGTCATGCCGCCCCTTCCGGCGGACCCGCCACGAGGACCACAGCCTGCGCGACGCCCGCGTGCGGTCCGATGGCTGCCGAGCGGATGAGCACCGCGGTCTTCAGACCGTGGGCCGCGGCGGCGAGGCGAAGGGTGTGGCAGGCGGCACCGGCCAGGATCTGCTCGTCCACCGTGTCGCCGTTCGTGACCACCAGCAGCCGGGCGCCGAAGCCCCGCAGCGCACGGGGCTCCCCAGGCGGCAGCGGAACGACGCGAGTACGAGGCCAGTCGTTCTCGCGGGCGAGAGCGGCGAGCACCTCCGTGTCGACGGGCGCCGGTGTTCCCGGCGCAGGTCCCGTGATCCGGCGCAGCGCCGAGTACCGGGCCCAGTCGCGATCCGTCGCCGGCGCCGGCTCCCGAACACGCAGCGCCGCCACGACGTCCGGCCGGTCCGGGTCGTGCGGGAACCGCACCCGGGAACGCGCACCCAGGACCCGCAGCACCACTCTGGCGGTCGACAGCGCAGCACCACACGCCGCGAGCTCGCGGTCCGCACCACGGCCGTGCCGCGACGACGAAGTGAGCGCGACCGTGACCTCGTCCGGCTGCACCTCGACGATGCACGCGGCCGCCGGCAGGCGGGAGAGCGCGTCCACGAGGACGGCCCGCGCCGAGCGGTTCCAGCGCACGGCCGGTTCGGCCACGCCGGTCATCCCGGCACCCCGGCACCCAGCACGGCCTCGGCGCCGCGAGCGAGTTCGAGTTCCTCGCGGGTCCGCACGATCAGCACGGGTGCCGCCGAGTCCGGAGCGCTGATCACCCGGTCGGCGTCGGTGCGCTCGAGCGGCGCGATGCGCAGGCCCAGCACGCCGAGGCCGGTCGCGATCGTCGCGATCGCTTCCGGCTGGTACTCGGCCACGCCACCGGTGAACACGAGGGCGTCGAGCCGGTCGAGGCTCGTCGCGGCCGCACCGATTTCCCGCCGCAGCCGGTGCACGTAGACGTCCACCGCGCACTTCGCGTCCGGGTCTCCCGCTGCCGCGGACGCGAGCGCGGCCCCCAGGTCACCGCTGCCGCCGCTCATCCCCGCGATCCCGGAGCGCGTGTACAGGACGTCGATCATCTCGTCCGGCCCCATCGACGCGGTCTTCATCACGTGCAACAGCAATCCCGGGTCGATGGAGCCCGAGCGGGTCGCCATCGCGGGTCCCTCCAGCGGGGTGTACCCCATCGACGTGTCGACGCTGGCCCCGTCGCGCACCGCGGTGACCGACACGCCCGCGCCGAGGTGCGCGCACACCACGTGCAGGCCGGTTTCGCCCCGGCCCAGGAGCGCTGCGGTCCGGCGCACCACGTACGCGCACGACAAGCCGTGGAATCCGTAGCGGCGCAACCGGTTCTGCCTGGTCCACGCTCGCGGTACCGCGTAGTGCGCGGCCGCGTCGGGCAAGCCGGCGTGGAAGGCGGTGTCGAAGCACGCCACCACCGGCACGGCCGGCAGCAGGGCCCGCACCGCGCGGGTCACCGCCAAGGACTGCGGCTGGTGCAGCGGGGCAAGGGGCGCGAGCCGTTCGAGATTCGCCAGCAGCGCATCCGTCACCAGCTCGGGCTCCGTGTGCGACCCGCCGTGGACGAAGCGCACCGCGACGGCGTCCGGGCGCGCCCACCGGTGCACGGCGTCGGACACCAGCCGGGGCTCCGTCAGCTGCCAGGCGGTCCAGCCGACCGCGGTGCCGTCTTCGACCAGGGCGGCTTTCAGACTCGACGAACCGGGGTTCAAGGTCAGGATTCGCACCGTCACTCCTCAAGCGGGTCAACCGGACAGTCGGCGGAGGAAGGGATCGATGGTGTCGCGCCGCTCCAGTCGCACGCGCACGTCGACAGCCACGCACCCGGACGCGTGCACCGCCAGGGGGTTGAGGTCCAGCTCGGCCAGCTCCGGAACGAGCACCGCCAGTCGAGCGACCGCCAGCAGCACCTCCCGCACGGCGGACCGGTCGATCCCCGAGGCCCACAGCGCGTCCGACGACCGCAGGCCGTCCAGCAGCAGGTCGGCGTCCGCGCCCGTCAGCGGGGCGAGCCGAGCGGCGTGGTCGGCCACGACGTCGGCGTCGACCCCGCCCAGCCCGAACACCACGAGCGGGCCGAACACCGGGTCCGACCGCACACCCACGAGGAGTTCGCGGCCGCAGTCGACCATCGGCTGGATCGCCACGCCGCGCAGAGCCGGACCGAACCGGGCTTGCAGCAGACGGTAGGCGTCACGCGCCCCGCCGGCGCCGTACACCCCCAGGAGAACGCCGCCGTCCCGGGACTTGTGCTGGAGTCCTCGGGCGTCGGCCTTCACGGCCAGCCGGCCCGCGAGGTCACCGGCGACGCCGATCGCTTCGAGTTCGTCGCGGGCGTAGCGCGTCGTCACGAGCGGAAGACCGGCCAGCCGCAGCAGCCGGTAGGCATCGGGTGGGGGCAGCCAGCCGGCACCGTCGGCGGCGTGGCCGGCCGCGAAGGTCCGCAAGGCCGCACCGTCGATGTCCGGCAACACAGGCGGGTCGTCGCCGCGATCAAGCCACTGCGCGTAGCCGGCGACCCTCGCGAGAACAGCTGCGGCAGCCGCCGGGTCGTCGTAGGACGCGGTCACGGCGGCGCCGGTGTCGCCGAGCGGCGCAACTCGCGCCCGCTGACCGGGCCGCACGGCGAACACGGTCTTGTCCGAGCCCGAAACCACCTCCGCCAGGGCGGCCGCGGGATCACCCACCGCGGTCGGGACCGTGGCCACGAGCACCGCGTCGACGCCGTCGTCAGCGACCACGGTGCGCAGAGCTCGCCCGAACGCGCCGGCCGGCACCGCGGCCGTGGTGTCCACCGGGTTGCGCGACGTCGCCTCCGCCGGGAGCAGCGCCCGCAACTGCTCCACGGTCTCCTCCCCGAACACCGCCATCGTGAGGCCTTCGCGTTCACACGCGTCCGCTGCGAGCACCCCGGCTCCCCCGGCGTTGCTCACCACCGCGACCCGCCGCCCACGCGGCAACGGCTGCCACGACACCCCCGCGAGCACATCCACCAATCCGGACACCGTGTCGACCGCGATGATCCCGGCCTGTTCGTAGAGCGCGTCCCGGGTCACCGCGGGCGTGGCGGCTGCCGCGGTGTGCGACGCGGCCGCGCGCTGGGCCGCTTCTCCGCTGCCCGCCCGCACCGCCAGCACCGGCCGGCTGCGCGCCAGCCGCGCGGCCAGCCGGCCGAACTTGCGCGGGTTGCCGAACGACTCCAGGTACAGCACCACGATCTCGGTGCGCCGGTCGCTCGCCCACCACAGGAGCAGGTCGTTGCCGCTCACGTCGTACTTGTCCCCTGTGGACACCAGCGCCGAGACTCCCAGGTCCAGCCCGGTCAGCGCTTCGGTGAGCGCGATGCCGACTCCGCCCGACTGGGTCGCGATCCCGATCCCACCGCGCAGCGGCGGCCGTTCGAGGAAGGTCGCGTCGAGCGGACACGACGGCGCGGTCGACACCACGCCCAGGCAGTTGGGCCCGACCAACCGCATCCCGTGTTCCCGCACGGCTTCGCGGACCCGTTCGCCGGCCGCGGTGCCGGTCAGACCGGACGTGATCACCACCACCGCGCGGACGCCGAGGGAACCGCACTCCTCGACCGCGTTCGCCGCGGCCTCGGCGGGCAGGCAGACCACCGCCAGTTCCGGCACCACACCCAACTCCGCGACCGAGGGCGCGCAGCGGACTCCGAGGATCGACGACGCGTGCGGGTGCACGACCTCGACGTGCCCCGGGTAGCCGCTGCGCAGCAGGTTGGCGAGCACGGCGTGCCCCACCGAACCGGGCCGGCGCCCCACCCCGATGACCGCGACCGACTCCGGGCTCAGGACGTGCGCGAGACTCGCGGCCTCGGCGACCTCGTCGCGATGGGCGACCGCGTCCGGGTAGTGGTCGGCGTCGAGCCACAGCGTGAGCGACCACTCGGCGCCGTCGCGGGCGACGCGGTAGGGCAGCCCCAGTTCGGAGAAGACCTTGATGACCTTCGCGTTTTCGGCGAGCACCTCCGCGACGAACCGCTCGATCCCGGCGGCGCGCGCCGTTGCCGCGAGGTGCTCCAGCAGGAGGGTCGCGATGCCGTGGGCCCGGTGGGTGCCGTCGACCACCAGGGCGATCTCGGCCTCGGCCGAGCCGGCGCGCCGTTCGTAGTGGGCCACGCCCGCCAGGTCCGCTCCGAGGAAGCACCCCAGTCCGGTGTGGTCCTCGCCCGGCCCACCGGCGATGCGGGCCGCCAACCGGTCCATCGTGGACGGTAGCGGGCCGAAGAAGCGGAAGTAGCGGTCGCG
>NZ_JBITBT010000081.1:0-7853 GCF_044452505.1 Amycolatopsis sp. NPDC051903
AAACCGTGGCACGGCGGCGAACTCCGCCGCAACACCGAAACACACGGATGGTCGATCCTGGCCGCCGGCCGGGCGACCCGGCCACACGTACCGACCCGCACCGGCTGCCCCCTCTGCCCCGGCCCGGGCGAAGACACCCCCGCCGAGACCTGGCGGCTCGTCGGCGATGCCGGCTGGCGCGTGCGTGCGGTGCGCAACCGGTACGCGCTGTCCGACCGGCACGAGGTGGTCATCGAATCACCGCTCCACGACTGGGATCCGGCGACCGCCGCGGTGTCCGAAGTGGCCGATGTGCTGACCGCCTGGCAGGTGCGGCACCGCGCGCTGCGAGCCGACGCGGCCCAAGTCGCCGTCTTCCGCAATTACGGCACGGCCGCGGGAATCTCCCTGTCACACCCGCACTCCCAGGTCGCCGGCCTGCCGGTGCTGTCGCCGGCCACCCGCCACGGGCTCGAGATCGCCCGCGAACACCACACCACGACCGGCCGGTGCCTGGCGAACGACGAGCTCAAAGCCGAGCTCACAACCGGCACCAGGATCGTCTACGCCGACGAACACGTCGTCGCGCACACCCCCTTCGCGCCGACCGCCGACTGCGAAGTGAGGATGACCCTGCGTGAGCCGCGAGCGGACTTCGCGGCCGCACCGCGCCACAGCGTCGAGGAGCTGGCCCGGTGCTTGCGCGCCGTCCTCTCGGCGCTCCGGGCCGAATTCGACGATCCCGCGTACAACCTGGTCGTGCACACCGCGCCCACCGGGTTCGAGGACGCGCCGTTCCTCGGGTGGAGCCTGCAGCTGGTGCCCCGGCTGGCGATCGCGGCCGGACTGGAACTCGCGACGGGGATCCCGGTGGTCACCGTGGCCCCGGAACGGTCCGCGGCCCGGCTGCGCAACCGCCTCGCCGCCGCTGCGGTGTGAGCCGGAGCGGCCGCGGAGGCCGCTCAGGAATGCGCCCGCTTCGCCAGCTCCGCGTACCACTCCTGCTGCCACTTGCGGCCACGACGGCGGTTGAGTGCGAACACCGAGGTCCCATAGGCCAGCGCCAGCGCCAAACAGGTGACGAAGTACAGGCCGACCGCGGCGGCGACCGCGTTGACCACGGCGGCCGCGGAGGACAACGGCGCGGTGACGACCGCCCCGGAACCGTCGACCCAGATCGGAACCAGATCACCGCGGTGAGTGCCCGCGTCCGCTTTCACCTGTCCGGTGTGGCGCGTCCCGTCGGGACCGAGCCACGTCGCGTCGGTCGGCATCGGCACACCGACCTCGCCGCTGCGGCCCGTGACGGAGACCGGCGGCCCGTCGGCGAGCAGCGTCGCGGTCGCCGGCCGATCTTCGGCGAGCTCCCGGACGGACTGCTGCTTCTGCGCGGCATACACGGCCGAACCGGCCGCCGCGGAGAACGGGATCGCGACCAGCGCAACCAGGATCACCACCAGCACCAGCCCGGCCTGCACCCGATCCGAGGGCCGCGCCACCGAACCGCGCCGGGGAGCGAGCAGATGCCACCAGCGCAGCACATGGTTCGCCGAAGGAGCCACGCTCGCACCTTCCCTTCCCCGGACGGGCTTTCGCTCCTCAGCGTGGACCGGGCGCCCGCCGCGCCGAAGAGGCCTTGTGCCCGTGGTGGCGGGCCACGGGTCCTCGCGGCCCGACGGCGGTGCGAGGCGCGCGAGGACCAAAGGCCCTTGGCCGGCGACCGCGTCGACGGTCAAGGTCGAACTGGGCGACGACGAACGGAGACCGCCATGCAGACGCGCGACATCATGACCACGCCGGTCATCGCGGTGACCCCGTCCACACCACTCGACGACGCCGCGGACGTGATGGCCCGTGGCGGGTTCACGACGCTGCCCGTGGTCGATCCCGCCGGCCGCCTCCTCGGCGTGGTCTGCGAGCTCGATCTGGTGCGAGCCGGTTTCCCTGCCCCTCAGCAGAACACCGACGCGGACGACGAGGGCACACCGCACGGACCCAGCACGGTCGCGACCGTCATGCGCGCTCCGGACGTCACCGTGCCGAGCGACCTCGATCCCGCCGAACTGACCCGCCGCATGGCCCAAGCCGGCGTTCGGGCGCTCCCCGTGGTGGACGAGGGGAAGCTCGTCGGCATCGTGACGTTCCGGGACGTGCTCCGCGCACTGCCGGAGATCGCCAAGTCCTGAGAGAACGGTCAGCGCACCGGTGTGCGCGGCGCGGTGCGCACCGTCGTCACGTCGGCCGCTGGGCGGCGTGCGGTCATCCGGACGGGCAGGCCGTGGCCGATGCGCACCAAGGTGTGCGGCTGGCCGATCTCCCGGAACAGCTCCAGCAGCGGCCGGCGGGTGACGGCCGTCTCGAAGGGCTGGGACACGCAGGACGTGGCCAGACCGTCGGCCGTCGCGGTGAGCAGCACTCGTTGCAGGACCAGACCCGCCCGCACGTCGGCGGCGAACCCGTGCTCACGGGTGAGCACCACGGCCAGGCAGGGATCCTGCTCGAACGACCGGGCGGGGATGGCGTCGTTCTCGTGCGAGGACCGCAGGGGAATCACCATCGCCACCTCGGGCGGAGGTCCGAACGCGGCCGTCGGCACCCCGTCCGGGCTCTCCGGTTCGCGACCGGTCCAGCGCGCGGACTCGGCCCGGAAACCCGCGTCGCCGGCCTGCACGGCCTCGGCTTGCCGGGCCAGCGCCGTCACCTGCGAGTAGCGGCCCGAGGCATCGAGGAATTCGAGCAGGCCGCCTTCCGCCAGCGCCGCGGACCGCAGCCGGAACCGCGCCGGCGCCGAGACCGGACGCGCGGACAACGGCCGGCGGTTGGTGTGCCGGCGGAACACCGCCTCCGCGAGCCGCCGGTCGGGCGTGGCCGGCCGGCAGTCGCCGTCGAGGCGGATCACGGCGAGCAGATCGCGTTCGGCCGGGTCGGGCAGCACCCGCAGCACGGTGCCGAACCCGTTGACCCGCAACATGAGGACGAGGTTGTACGCGGCGGCGCCGCACGAGAGCCGGGCTTCGCGCGCGGCCGGATCGGCGACCGTCAGCACCCGGTTCCGATCGAGCCACACCTCGATCCGCGGCCCGTCCACGACGAACCGCCACGGCTGGGTGTTGTGCGGTGACGGGGCACGCACGGCCGCGGCGAGCGCTTGCTCCACGGCGAGGGGAAGTGCGGTGGTCATCAGGTGCTCCGGATCGGCTCGTCGGGTTCGGTCCGCGTGCCGGGACGGTCGCCGGGCCGTCGCGCGGCCAAGGACGGCCGCGCGCTCGACGAGGTCGGCGACCCGCGGTTGCGGAGGTGCGCCCGCCGTGGCTGGGTGTCGTGGGCAGACGAGGCCCGGCTCACCGCGCGTGCGAGCACGGTGCTCTCGCACGGGGCGAGGGCCACTGCCGACGGCGAGGGCGTCATCTTCACTCCTGCCCCCGGAGGCGAGCACTCCGGCGCCTTCCAGGCTCGCCGCGGCCGCGGTGCGCCGCTGGAGCCCAAAGTCCCCGCAGCGGCGGCGGACGGCCCTAGCCGCTGGGCGCGTCGTTCACCGACGCTCGACCAGTACTCGAGGGAAGGCTTCTGCGATGGGTTCCGCGACCTCGGCCTCCGGCCGCTTCATCGTCGTCGGTTTCGACGGATCTCCCTCCAGCGACGCGGCGCTGCGCTGGGTCCTCGGCGTCGCGGCCCAGCCCGGCGACGCCGTGCACGCTGTGGTCGTGCGGCCCACCGAAACGCCGGTGCCCGGCACTTCGCCGGCTTTCCAGGCACCCGGCCGGCGACCGGCCGGCCAGTACTCACCGCACGCTCACATCGCGGGCATCCGCGCGGAGTTCGCGGCGGCGTCCGAGGTCACGATCTCGACGCCGCACGGCGATCCGGCCACCGAGCTGATCACCGCGTCCACCGACGCCGACCTCCTCGTCGTCGGTGCCCACGGCGCGGGGCGAACGCGCGAATTCCTGCTCGGCAGCGTGTCGCGGGAGTGCGTGCGCTACTCCCGTTGCCCGGTCGTGGTCGTCACACCCGAGGCCGCCCGCCGCCTGGTTCCCGCGCCGACGGCCTGAGTCACGACGACGGAACAGGTCGATCGCGCCGCACGCCGTGCCCAGGCTCACGCCTCTGCGAATTCGTGCCCGGGGTCCGCGAGGCGACGAGCGTGCCCAGCGTGTCCCGGCGGTCCTCCCGCGCCATCGACTGCGGCCCGCACGATCCGCCGCAGCGTGGCGTCCCGCTCGAGCTCCTACGCGACCGACGGCACCGCTTCAACAAGACCATCCATCTCCCCGCGGGCGCCGATCAGCTCCTCGACGCGGTTCTGCGGATCCCAGAGGGTTTCACGCAGCTTCAGGTCCGAGGGGTCCCGGACCTGAGGCAGCTGGCATCTGCGGGCGTCGTGGCCGGCAATCGTGTCCTCCGCGTCATCTGCGACATTCCGGAAGAAATGACTTTCTGCTCTGTGGCCCCTCCCCCAGCCCGCGCAAGCTGGGTTTCGACAGGAACGCGTCACCAGTTCGCCGCTTCCCGCGGCTCGGGAGACCGATGAATCCTCACGTGGGTCCGGCCGGACGGCTGAGCTCCGATCAGGTCACCTCGGTGCTTCGCGCCGCCACGCTCGCACCCTCCACTCACAACACCCAGCCGTGGCTGTTCAGCACCGACGGCGAGGGGATCAAGCTCTACGCGGACCCTGATCGCGTGTTGCCGGTCGCCGACGCCGACCGGCGAGAGCTCGTGCTCTCCTGCGGAGCAGCACTGGTGAACCTGCGCATCGCGATCCGCGCCCTCGGCGTGCACCCGGCCACGACGATGTTCCCCCGACGCGACGAGCCTGACCTGCTCGCCGTCGTCCTGCCGACCACGGCGGCCCCGGTCGACGCCCGGTCCGTCGTGCTGGCCCACGCAATCCCGCGCCGGCACACCAATCGCACCCCGTTCGCCGCGAAAGCGGTTCCTCCCGCGATCGTCGGCCTGCTCCGGCACGCGGCCGAAGCCGAAGCGGCCTGGCTGCCGCGCCTCGACGAGCGGCAACTCGCCGGACTCCACGCTCTGATTCAGGAAAGTCACCTCGTCCAGTCGGCCGATCCGGCGTTCCTCGCCGAATGGCAGCGATGGACCAGGCGTGCGCCCACCAGGCGCGACGGCGTGCCCTTCGCCGCCGGCGGCACCACGGCAGACGATGACTCCTGGGTCCTGCGAGACTGCGGGGACCGCGCCGCCCCGGCAACTCCGGCTACCCCGCCGCTGGTGGTCGTGGTCGGTTCGTTCGGGGACACTCCCGCCGATCGGCTGCGCGCCGGCCAGGCGATGCAGCGGGTGCTGCTGACCGCCACCACCCACGGTCTCGACGCCTCGTTCATCTCCCAGCCGATCGAGGTGCGCGCGACCCGGCTCCGGCTGCGGCACCTGATGGGAGACGGGTTGTGGCCCCAGATCGTGCTGCGCCTCGGTTACGGCGAGCCGGTGGCCTGGACGCCACGACGGACACTCGCGGAAGTGCTCGTCGACCGGTCCTCGTTGTCCGCATGAGGGCGACGCCGGTTTGTCCCGCGTGGCCAGGTGGGGCGTGCGCGATCGTTCACCGGCGACGTGATCGCCGGCCCATCGGCACTGGCGCGATCCGGCTCGAGCCACCGGCACTTCACGGCTCTGCGCTCAGCTGGTCCACTTCCACTCCCGCACTTCCGGTAGATCCTCACCGTGCTCGGTGATCCACCGCCGGTGCCGGTCCTGGGCCTGGGTCATCCGCTGTCGCAGCACGCCGGCCGTGGAGACGAGTCCCGGGACCCGGTCGAGCACGTCGATCACGAGCTGGAAGCGGTCCATGTGGTTGAGCACCAGCATGTCGAACGGCGTGGTCGTGGTGCCGTGTTCGGTGTAGCCGCGCACGTGGAACTCGGCGTGGTTCGTGCGGCGGTAGGCCAGCCGGTGAATGAGCCACGGATAACCGTGGTAGGCGAAGATCACCGGCCGGTCCGGGGTGAAGAGGGCGTCGAACTCGCGGTCACCCAGGCCGTGCGGGTGCTCGGCAGCCGGTTGCAGCCGCATGAGGTCCACCACGTTCACCACGCGCACCGCCAGATCGGGCAGCTCGGCGCGCAGGATCGAGACGGCGGCGAGGACCTCCAGCGTCGGGGCGTCGCCGGCGCAGGCGAGCACGACGTCGGGCTCGCGGTCGAGACGGGTGCTCGCCCACTCCCAGATCCCCACGCCACGCGCGCAGTGCAGCGCGGCATCCTGTGCGTCGAGCCAGTCCGGCGTTTCGTTCTTGCCCGCCACGATCACGTTCACGTAGTCGCGGCTGCGCAGGCAGTGCGCGGCGACCTCGAGCAGCGTGTTGGTGTCGGGCGGGAAGTACACGCGCACGACCTCGGGGCTCTTGTTCGCCACGTGGTCGACGAACCCCGGGTCCTGGTGGGAGAAGCCGTTGTGGTCCTGCCGCCACACGTGCGACGTGAGCAGGTAGTTCAGCGACGCGACCGGCCGCCGCCACGGGATCTGCCGGTGCGTGCGCAGCCACTTGACGTGCTGGTTGACCATCGAATCGACGATGTGCACGAACGCCTCGTAACAGGACAACAGCCCGTGCCGGCCGCTGAGCAGGTACCCCTCCAGCCAGCCCTGGCACAGGTGCTCCGAGAGCACCTCCAGCACGCGGCCGTCGGGCGCCAGGTGCTCGTCGGGCGGGGCGAGCGGCAGCTGCCACGCTTTCGCGGTGACGTCGTACACGGCGTCGAGGCGGTTGGACGCGGTTTCGTCCGGCCCGAACAGGCGGAAGTTGGCGAATTCGGCGTTGCGCCGGAAGACCTCGCGCAGGAAGCGGCCCAGCACCCGGGTCGGCTCCGCGGACGTCGCGCCCGGCTCGACCACCGCAACCGCGTGGTCGCCGGTTTCGGGAAGCGAGAGGGGACGGAGCAGCACACCGCCGTTGGCGTGCGGGTTCGCGCCCATGCGGCGATCCCCCCGGGGGATCAACGCGGTCACCGCACCGGTCGGCCGGCCGTGCGTGTCGAACAGCTCGTCAGGCCGGTACGACCGCAGCCACGCCTCCAGGGCCCGCAGGTGCTCCGGGTCCTCGCGCACCCGCGCGAGCGGTACCTGGTGAGCACGCCAGGTCCCTTCCACGCGCGTACCGTCCACAGTGGCCGGGCCGGTCCAGCCTTTCGGCGACCGCAGCACGATCATCGGCCAGGGCCGCCTCGTACGACCGCGTCGCAGCACCATCAGGTCGGCGACCACCGCGTCGAGCGCGGCCGCCATCGCCTGGTGCATCACCGCGGGCTCGTCGCCCTCCACGTACGCCGGAGCCCAGCCGGCGCCGCGCAGCAACGAGTCCAGTTCGGACGGTGGGATCCGCGACAGCACGGTCGGGTTGGCGATCTTGTAACCGTTGAGATGCAGGATCGGCAGCACCGCGCCGTCCCGGGCCGGGTGGAGGAAGCGGTTCGCCTGCCAGCTCGTGGCCAGCGGGCCCGTTTCGGCCTCACCGTCCCCGACGACGCAGGCGACCAGCAGGCCCGGGTTGTCGAACGCGGCGCCGAACGCGTGCGCCAGCGAGTAACCGAGTTCCCCGCCTTCGTGGATCGAACCGGGCACGTGCGGCGAGACGTGGCTCGGCACCCCGCCGGGGAAGGAGAACTGGCGGAAGAGCCGGTGCAGCCCCTCTTCGTCGCGCGAGACCTCGGGCCACAGCTCGGAGTACGTCCCCTCCAGCCAGGTGTGCGCTCGCAGCGCGGGGCCGCCGTGGCCGGGACCGGTCACGAACATGGCGTCGAGGTCGTGGGTGATGATGGCGCGGTTGAGGTGGGCGTAGACGAAGTTCAGCCCTGGCGAGGTCCCCCAGTGCCCGAGCAGGCGCGGTTTGACCTGGCCGGGCACGAGCGGCTCTC
>NZ_JBITBT010000082.1:0-6635 GCF_044452505.1 Amycolatopsis sp. NPDC051903
ACTCTTCAATAGTATTACCCATAACGCGGAGAAGTCCAAACGGGACCCTTGGTTTTTCCGTTGGCGTGTCTGCGGTCTGCCCTTTCGGAGGGCTTGGGAACGGCCGGAATAGCAGTCGTTTTCTTCGCTCTTGTGTTCGATTGTTCGTGCGGAGTGCCTCTCTACCAGGGGTTTTGTCGCGAACTCGGGCCGAGTGCCGTGCTTCTCCAGTGGCGGCAGGCGATCTTGGCCGACGCCCGGGAGTGTCCTTTGCGGACTGATCCATCCGGGGGTCCGGAGGGCCGCCGAATACGGCCGCGGAGCGCTTGCGAGGCCCCGTTGAGGCCTTGGGCGGGGGTGGCGGCCGGTGGCTCGGCGGGTCGGGCAGCGCCGTCCGAAGCGGTCCGGCATCCGCTGGGTGGAAAGGAACTCTGCACCGGGGGTGGCCCCGGCCGGTCGGCAGCGCTGGCAAACCCGACAAAGCAGAACCTGAGTGACGGCAACGGCTCCGCATGCGTCCGGCCGGGTGACCCAACCTTGAACCAGTCGAGAAAACCCTGGGCGGCGGCAGACGGTCGAGCGACGGCGCCGGATTCGGTGACACCCTTCCCCGGATCCGATCCGCGGCGCGGGTTCGGTGCGCCACAAGGACGACTGCTCAGAGGCCGAACGGGCTCCCGAGGTGAACGACGGTTCGGCCGTCGGCGCCGATCCGCGACGGGCGCACCAAGACGTTGCAGCGGATAGGTATCGGCTTCTGTGCGGCGGACGAACGCGGCTGACGGGTGATCCTGCGCACGGCGATCACGGGACGGCATTTTGCGCGGGGACGGACCCCGCCGAAGGGTGGCAGGCCTGACACCGAAGCGAGTCCTAGCGGCACGTGTCCTCGAGTGGTGGGGTCGGCCGCACGCGGCTGGTCTGCTGATGAGCTCCCGAGCCGGCCGAGGTTTGGCGGGCGTGCGCCGGACCTCGGCTCGGGCGCTCCGGCTGCCTGCAACGGTTGCAGCACGGGCGAGCTCCGTTGACGACAGGCCGTTGCGGTCGGCCGAGGGAGGTGGTCGTGCCGAGGGTCTCGGTCCTGCCCAGCCGTCTGGTGCGTGAGTTCCGCTGAACGAGAGCGGAACTCCTTGAGCTCAAATGAGCGGTGACCACAGCCGCCGGGCGCTGTGGCCGGCGTCGTTCGGGCTAACGACGAAGCGCGGCGAGGCAAACTCGACCGGGACGCTCCAACGGCTGTGCACGGCCTCCGGGGATCAGGTTGATCCCCGCGCCGGTCGGGGCTAATGGCGCGCGCCGCCGGGCGACCTTCGGGGAGCAGGGTCTGTGGCTGCGCCGAGGTCGACGCTCGATGTAGTAGCTGCGAAAGCACCCTGCCGGGGCTTGGGGAACGGTTTTGCGGCGGACCGAGCCCGACGGCAGTTCACAGCTGCCTTGGCTCTCTGCAGTCCGGGATGCCGACGGTCGTGGTGGCGTGCGGAGCACATGCGCGGAGCTGATTCGTCGGCGCGGGACGAGGAGCCCCGGCGTGCGGGCAAGGCCGTGGCTGCTCCGTGACACGCGGGATGCTGGTGCCTTGACGGCACGCGACGGACTGCCAGGTTGCCGTGCCTGTCTATCGGGGCTGAAACCGAGTGGCGCCGTGATCGAGCACAGGCGATGGCAGGCGTGGCGTTCGGAGACTGCTGATGCATCTGGCGTCGCGGTGTTTCGCGCTGTCCATCGGCGGATGACGTTCCGGTGGGCTGTCGAGATGGTGGCAGGTGGGGCTGGTCGAGGCCGAGGGGCGCGGGTGCGGACGACGGCAGGTTCGGCGGGGTGAGGCTGCGGAGGTCGCTGATTCTGCTGTGCCACGCGTGTACCTCAGGGGATTCCGAGGGCGTTGCGACTGCTGCTCTGAGGACAAGGGGCTGACGAAGGCGGCCGGGCGAGGTAGCGCGAGGAGGGCCGTCTTGGTGTGCAGTCAGTGGCTGTAGGTCCTGAAACCGGGCGGGAAGGAACCGCGGATGACGCCTCGGTCCGACGACGGCGCTGACGCCGGCAGGTTCGGCGGGGTCGAGGGTGGGGATGGCTGAGTCTGTTGCGCCGTGCTGTCTGTCGGGGCCGACGCTGAGCGGCACGCGGCGCTGGTGCCTTGATCAAATGACGCGCCGGATGGTGACTGGGTAAGCGACTGGCTTCTCGGTGCGCCGTGATGAGGTGCAGCGCGGCGGTTACGACTCCGCGAGCCACCCGGCGCAGAGGGAGTAAGGCAAGCGGAAGCTGAAGTCGATGCGCCGGCGTGAGGCGAGAAGGCAGTGGTGGGCGACACAGCCGGCGAGCGGCTTTCCGTCCGGCACTCTCGACGAATCACTGCGGTGCGGCCGGCGCGGGTAGTCAGGTCCGGAGCCTGGCGGACCGTTTGGTTGTGGTGCGCGGACGGAGCTGGTGGTCCGCCGGGTCGTGGTGACGGCTGCGGTCGACGTTTGGCTGTGGTGCGGAAGCGGTGGCTGATCGTCGCGGCTGATGGCGGTTGGTGCGCGGGATTCGCCGCCGTGGGGCTGCCGCGCGTTGATGGGCGCGGCCGAGAAGGGCTTCGTGGGCCGGTGGCCCGGTGGGTGTTGGGACAGATGGCACTCGCGCAGTTGTGAGATCGCCGACAGATCGGCCCCCGACACCGGCAGCCCGGAACCGATATCCGGATGACGTCAGGCGGCCGGCTGGCGAGCATCGATGGCGCGAGGCCGGCAGCGAAACAACGTCATTCAGTGAGAACCACACCCCAGCAAGCCGGCGCGGACGTCCTGCTGCGTGTGCGAACGACTGCGGACAGTCGATCCATCACCGGACCGGTGAGTGAGATCCGTCTCCCGATGCCAAACGCCACCGCGTCCACTCAGGACCCTCACGCGGGCGCGGTGGTGCGGGCCAGGGAGAAGTACAGCTCGTCGCTGTAGGGGGCGGGGGTGTGGGTGGTGGGGCGCCAGATGGTGCGGGACAGGTGGAACAGGTCGCCGAGGTAGAGGTGGAGGGCGGTGGAGGGGCTGGGAGTGCGGTTGGCGACCGAGTGGATCACGTGTTCGTCCATGGGCAGGACAGCGCCGGCGGTCGTGTGGGTCTCGGCAGTGGGGGTGAGGGTGGCGTCGGCGAGGCGGTAGAAGGTGTTGGTCTCGCGGCCGTCCAGGACGGCGATGCAGGCGGGGATCAGGTGGTCGTGCGGTGGGTACTCCGTGCGGGGCGGGATCTCGACCCGCAGGAGCGTCAACGTGGGTTCGGCGTGGAGGACGTGTTCGGCGCGGCCGGCGCCGGGCAGCCACGTCAGGACGTCGGAAGCGGCGACGTCCTGCTGCAGCCGGAAGAGGGCGGCGGGTGTGGTGGCCCGCCGGGCCGCGTGGATGAGGTCGGTGAGATTCCGCATGGGGCTCCGTCCACCTGGGAGAGTCGGAGGACAGGGTGCCATCGGCGGGGGTCGGACGCCCGTGAAGAACGCGGCGCCGTTCTCAGGAGCTGCACATGAAGAAGGCCGCCTCCCCGGGGGAGGCGGCCAGTGGGCAGCGAACCGGCGTCAGAGCCGTTCTTGGAGCGCGTCCGCAGCGGCCAGGAGGTCGGCGGCCCAGCGCGCGCCCGGTTTGCGCCCGATGCGTTCGATGGGCCCCGACACCGACACGGCGGCCACGACGGCGCCCGACGAATCCCGCACGGGCGCGGAAACGCTCGCCACCCCCGGTTCGCGTTCGGCGACGCTCTGCGCCCAGCCGCGGCGGCGCACCTCGAGCAGGGTGCGTTCGCCGTACACAGCCTCGGCGAGGATGGTGCGCTGCGTGTGCGGATCCGACCACGCGGCAAGCACCTTGGCGCCCGAGCCGGCGGTCATCGGCAGGCGTGAGCCGACCGGAACGGTGTCGCGCAGGCCACTCGGCGGTTCGGCCGTGGAGACGCACACGCGCTGCACGCCGTCGCGGCGGTAGAGCTGCACGCTCTCGCCCGTGATGTCGCGCAGCTTCGGCAGCACGGAGCTCGCGGCGTCGAGCAGGGGATCGGTCGAGCCGCCCGCCAGTTCGGCGAGCGCCGTGCCCGGGCGCCAGCGGCCGTCCGGCCCGCGCCGGAGAAGCCGGTGCACCTCGAGTCCCACGGCGAGGCGGTGCGCCGTCGCCCTCGGTAGTCCCGTGCGTGAGCAGAGTTCCGCCAGCCCACAGGGGTCTTCCGCGACGGCCTGCAACACCGCCACGGCTTTGTCCAGTACTCCGATACCGCTATGCTGTCCCACGACGCGATACTAACTTCCCAAACTTCGGGAAGTCCAGAATCTGGGAAAAACGAACTCGAGCTGCGCGCGTGACGTGGCTCGCCCCGCCTTCGGTGCTCGCCCGAGTTCCTTGCTCCCGGCCAACCCCTTGGAAGGAGCCGGAGATGACCAGCCCGACCGGCAAGGCCCGCACGCTGGCGGAGAAGGTGTGGGACAGCCACCTCGTGCGCCGAGGCGAAGGCGCCGAACCGGACCTGCTCTACATCGACCTCCACCTGGTGCACGAAGTCACCAGCCCGCAGGCGTTCGACGGTCTCCGCCTGGCCGGGCGGCCCGTGCGCCGGCCCGACCTCACCATCGCGACGGAGGACCACAACGTCCCGACGGTGGACATCGACCTCCCGATCGCGGACCCCGTCTCGCGCACCCAGGTCGAGACCCTTCGCCGCAACTGCGAGGAATTCGGTGTCCGGCTGCACCCCATGGGTGACGCCGAGCAGGGCATCGTGCACGTCATCGGCCCGCAGCTGGGTCTCACGCAGCCCGGCACGACCGTCGTGTGCGGCGATAGCCACACCTCCACCCACGGCGCGTTCGGCGCCATGGCGTTCGGCATCGGTACGTCGGAGGTCGAGCACGTGCTCGCCACCCAGACGCTGCCGCTGCGCCCGTTCAAGACGATGGCGATCACCGTCGACGGGGAGCTCAAGCCGGGCGTCACGGCGAAGGACATCATCCTCGCCGTCATCGCCAAGATCGGCACCGGCGGCGGGCAGGGCTACGTGCTCGAGTACCGCGGCAAGGCCATCGAGGGGCTGTCGATGGAAGCCCGCATGACGGTCTGCAACATGTCGATCGAGGCGGGCGCGCGCGCCGGCATGATCGCGCCGGACGAGACGACCTTCGCGTACCTGAAGGGCCGCTCGCACGCGCCGCAGGGCGCCGACTGGGACGCCGCCGTGGCCGCGTGGCGCGAGCTGCGCACCGACGAGGGCGCCGAGTTCGACGCCGAGGTGCACCTCGACGCCGACGAGCTCACCCCGTTCGTGACCTGGGGCACCAACCCGGGCCAGGGCCTGCCGCTGGGCGCCTCCGTGCCCGACCCGGCCACCATCGGCGACGAGAACGAGCGCGCCTCCGCCGAGAAGGCCTTGTCCTATATGGACCTGACGCCGGGCACACCGCTGCGCGAGATCTCGGTCGACACCGTCTTCCTCGGTTCGTGCACCAACGGCCGCATCGAGGACTTGCGCGCGGCCGCCGACGTGCTGCGCGGGCGCAAGGTCGCCGAGTCCGTCCGCATGCTCGTGGTCCCCGGTTCGATGCGCGTGCGCAAGGCGGCCGAGGAGGAGGGCCTGGACAAGGTCTTCACCGAGGCCGGCGCCGAGTGGCGGCAGGCCGGTTGCTCGATGTGCCTCGGCATGAACCCCGACCAGCTCGCGCCCGGTGAGCGCAGCGCGTCGACCTCCAACCGCAACTTCGAGGGCCGGCAGGGCAAGGGTGGGCGCACCCACCTCGTGTCGCCGCTCGTGGCCGCCGCCACCGCCGTCCGGGGGACGCTCTCGTCCCCGGCCGACCTGGCCACCGTCTGACCCTCCCCCGAGACAGGAGCTCCCACCATGGAACCGTTCACCCAGCACACGGGCATCGGAGTGCCGCTGCGCCGGTCCAACGTGGACACTGACCAGATCATCCCCGCGGTGTACCTCAAGCGCGTGACCCGCACCGGCTTCGAAGACGGGCTGTTCGCCAGCTGGCGCACCCAGGAGGACTTCATCCTCAACTCCGAGCCCTTCAAGTCCGGCAGCGTCCTCGTCGCCGGGCCGGACTTCGGCACGGGCTCGTCGCGCGAGCACGCCGTGTGGGCGCTGATGGACTACGGCTTCCGCGCCGTGATCTCTTCCCGCTTCGCCGACATCTTCCGGGGCAACTCCGGCAAGGGCGGTCTGGTTGCTGCCCAGTGCGAACAATCCGACGTCGAACTGCTCTGGAAGCTGCTCGAGAACGACCCGGGCACGGAGGTCACGGTCGACCTCGAGACCAAGACCGTGCGGGCCAAGGACTTCACCGCGCCCTTCCAGATCGACGACTACGTCCGCTGGCGCCTGCTCGAAGGGCTCGACGACATCGCTCTCACCCTGCGCCACGCCGAAGACATCGACGCGTTCGAGTCGGCCCGGCCCTCCTGGAAGCCCGTGACCACCGCGAGCACGGCCTCCTAGCCACCCCAGGCCAGGGGCACGGATTCCCTGCTCGGAAAGGGAATCCGCGCCCCTGCGCCGAGGTTGCGGAGAACCTCTTCGCCCACACCAAACGGCACCTCACGAGGCCCCGGACGGGTCCCTCGAGAGGCGGAACCACTCCCGACGCAAGGGAAAATTCCGCGCGCCGTTTGGAATTTGTGCTGCATTGGTAATACCGTGTGCGCTAG
>NZ_JBITBT010000083.1:1701-3020 GCF_044452505.1 Amycolatopsis sp. NPDC051903
TGCGCCCTGGGAACGTGTCTTGTTTCTGGTGTGGTGTTTGAGAACTGTAGAGTGGATGCGAGCATCTTTGTGGTCAAGTTGTTAAGGGCACATGGTGGATGTCTTGGCTTCAGGAGCCGATGAAGGACGTGGGAGGCTGCGATATGCCTCGGGGAGCTGTCAACCGAGCTGTGATCCGAGGATTTCCGAATGGGGAAACCCAGCACCAGTGATGTGGTGTTACCCGCCGGTGAATATATAGCCGGTGTGGAGGGAACGCGGGGAAGTGAAACATCTCAGTACCCGTAGGAAGAGAAAACAACCGTGATTCCGTGAGTAGTGGCGAGCGAAAGCGGAAGAGGCTAAACCGATTGCATGTGATACCTGTCAGGGGTTGTGTAGTCGGTGTTGTGGGACCCATCTTCTCAGAGCTGACACTCTGGGCATGATGCAGCGCAGTTAGTGGAACCGCTTGGGATGGCGGACCGGAGTGGGTGAGAGTCCCGTACGCGAAAACTGTGCTTTGTGTTGTGTGGTGGTGTTCCCGAGTAGCAGCGAGCTCGTGGAATTTGCTGTGAATCTGCCGGGACCACCCGGTAAGCCTAAATACTTCCTGGAGACCGATAGCGGACGAGTACCGTGAGGGAAAGATGAAAAGTACCCCGGGAGGGGAGTGAAAGAGTACCTGAAACCGTGTGCCTACAAGCCGTCAGAGCCTTTGGGTGATGGCGTGCCTTTTGAAGAATGAGCCTGCGAGTTAGTGCTGCGTGGCGAGGTTAACCCGTGTGGGGTAGCCGTAGCGAAAGCGAGTCTGAATAGGGCGTCTGTAGTCGCGTGGTCTAGACCCGAAGCGGAGTGATCTACCCATGGCCAGGGTGAAGCGTCGGTAAGACGTCGTGGAGGCCCGAACCCACCAGGGTTGAAAACCTGGGGGATGAGCTGTGGGTAGGGGTGAAAGGCCAATCAAACTCCGTGATAGCTGGTTCTCCCCGAAATGCATTTAGGTGCAGCGTCACGTGTTTCTCTGCGGGGGTAGAGCTACTGGATGGTCTAGGGGCCTTACCGGGTTACCGAAATCAACCAAACTCCGAATACCGTAGTGTGAGAGCGTGGCAGTGAGACGGCGGGGGATAAGCTTCGTCGTCGAGAGGGAAACAGCCCAGAACACCAGCTAAGGCCCCTAAGTGTGTGCTCAGTGGGAAAGGATGTGGGATTGCCCAGACAACCAGGAGGTTGGCTTAGAAGCAGCCACCCTTGAAAGAGTGCGTAATAGCTCACTGGTCAAGTGGTCCTGCGCCGACAATGTAGCGGGGCTTAAGCACACCGCCGAAGCTGTGTCA
>NZ_JBITBT010000083.1:3117-4910 GCF_044452505.1 Amycolatopsis sp. NPDC051903
AGTATGTGCGCCCATGACGAGGCAGTTGATACTAACCACCCGAAGCCGGCATGGAAGTCTTCGGACGGATATGTCGTGTGGAGCGTGGGACCTGATGTTGTAGTAGTCAAGCGATGGGGTGACGCAGGAAGGTAGCTCCGCCAGGCGATGGTTGTCCTGGTGTAAGCGTGTAGGCCGAGTGGTAGGTAAATCCGCCACTCATGTGGCTGAGACGTGATGCGTAGCCGTTTGAGGCGAAGAGGGTGATCCTATGCTGCCGAGAAAAGCCTCTAGTGAGTGCATGCACGGCCCGTACCCCAAACCAACACAGGTGGTCAGGTAGAGAATACCAAGGCGATCGGGTGAACTGTGGTTAAGGAACTCGGCAAAATGCCCCCGTAACTTCGGGAGAAGGGGGGCCAAACATCTTGATGTCCCTTGCGGACTAGGGGTGGGTGGCCGCAGAGACCAGCGGAAAGCGACTGTTTACTAAAAACACAGGTCCATGCGAAGTCGCAAGACGATGTATATGGACTGACGCCTGCCCGGTGCTGGAACGTTAAGAGGACCGGTTAACTCCTTCGGGGGTGAAGCTGAGAATTTAAGCGCCAGTAAACGGCGGTGGTAACTATAACCATCCTAAGGTAGCGAAATTCCTTGTCGGGTAAGTTCCGACCTGCACGAATGGCGTAACGACTTTCCGGCTGTCTCAACCACAGGCCCGGCGAAATTGCACTACGAGTAAAGATGCTCGTTACGCGCGGCAGGACGGAAAGACCCCGGGACCTTTACTATAGTTTGGTATTGGTTTTCGGTTCGGCTTGTGTAGGATAGGTGGGAGACTGTGAAGCGGTGACGCTAGTTATCGTGGAGTCATTGTTGAAATACCACTCTGGTCGAATTGGGAATCTGAACCTCGGGCCATGATCTGGTTCAGGGACAGTGCCTGATGGGTAGTTTAACTGGGGCGGTTGCCTCCTAAAGAGTAACGGAGGCGCCCAAAGGTTCCCTCAGCCTGGTTGGCAATCAGGTGTTGAGTGCAAGTGCACAAGGGAGCTTGACTGTGAGACAGACATGTCGAGCAGGGACGAAAGTCGGGACTAGTGATCCGGCACCTCCTGGTGGAAGGGGTGTCGCTCAACGGATAAAAGGTACCCCGGGGATAACAGGCTGATCTTGCCCAAGAGTCCATATCGACGGCATGGTTTGGCACCTCGATGTCGGCTCGTCGCATCCTGGGGCCGGAGTAGGTCCCAAGGGTTGGGCTGTTCGCCCATTAAAGCGGCACGCGAGCTGGGTTTAGAACGTCGTGAGACAGTTCGGTCCCTATCCGCCGCGCGCGTAGGATACTTGAGGAAGGCTGTCCCTAGTACGAGAGGACCGGGACGGACGAACCTCTGGTGTGCCAGTTGTTCCGCCAGGGGCATGGCTGGTTGGCCACGTTCGGAAGGGATAACCGCTGAAGGCATCTAAGCGGGAAGCCTGTTCCAAGATGAGGTATCCCACCCCGTGTGGGTTAAGGCCCCCAAGAGACGATTGGGTTGATAGGCCAGAGATGGAAGCACAGTAATGTGTTGTTGAGTTGACTGGTACTAATAGGCCGAGGACTTGCCCACGAAGATGTTACGCATCCACTCTACAGCTCTGAAACACCACACCGTTGTGGAACATGATGGTGTGTGTTGTTTCGTAGTGTTTCGGTGGTTATAGCGCCAGGGAAACGCCCGGTCCCATTCCGAACCCGGAAGCTAAGCCTGGTAGCGCCGATGGTACTGCAACCGAAGGGTTGTGGGAGAGTAGGACGCCGCCGAACT
>NZ_JBITBT010000084.1:0-4740 GCF_044452505.1 Amycolatopsis sp. NPDC051903
CCGGCCCGGCCACCCCGTCCCCCCGAGATCTGCCCCACCCTGGACCAGCTCAATCCGCGTGGAGCACCACGGCACCGGTGCCCCGGTCGACGGCCAGACCGGTCAGGACCCGCGGTGCGCCGGCCGGCGCGGAGGACACCGTACGGACGTGGAGGTGGTGCTCGCTGGCATAGCGGAAGGACTCACGTGCGTCGGCCTTGGCGTTCGCGGCGACGCTGCGCACTTGGCGTTCCTGGAACAGGTGGCTGGGACCCGGTTCCGGCACAGTGCCAGGCTCCCAGCTCAGCGGAGGGGTCTGCGCCGGTCCCGGCGAGTGGATTCGCCAGGCCCACCCGTTCTCCGTCATCACCACTCCTGTCCGCAAGGGACCTCCAGGATCGTCGCCGGCTGCGCGTCGCCACGACGTCCGCAGGTCACGCTGTGCGGGGACGTTCGGCACTTCCGGCGTGACACCCTCGCCGGAGGTCGTGTCGAGGTGAGCGCTCGAGTCCGGAATCGCCGCGACTGGCATGTGGGTACCGTGCTACCGGCGTTCTGCACGTTGGTGCTGAGTCGTGCGACGCCGGTGCGAACCGACCCCGGGACCGCCTCTGCCCCGGATTCTGACTCTAGCTCCGGCACGGACAGTTCTGCCCGATGACCGTCCGGAAGTCCCACTACGCCGGGACTTCCGGCCGCGGCGGCGGGCAGCCGTGCTTTCTAGGCTCGACAGGTGACTCCCCCTCTTCCTGGTCCCGCACCGATCATGGCAGGCGTCGATGGTTCGGCGGGATCGATCGACGCCGTCCGCTGGGCCGCACGCGCAGCGGCCCGCCACCACGCACCGCTGGAGCTCGTCCACGCGACGGCGTTCCCGGACCTCCTGGTCGGCGGCGTCGTACCGCCGACCGAGGACGCGAAGGACCTTCTCCGCCGGCACGGGCGGCACCTCCTGCGGGCGGCGCACGAAGTGGCGTGCGGAGCCGGAGCAGAGGATGTGCGAGAGCGGCTGGATCCCGATCGTCCCGCGCCGGCGTTGCTGGACCTCGCAGGACAGGCCTCGGCTGTGGTCGTCGGCCACGGCCACGGCCACGGCCGGTTCGGCTCGCTGCTCGCCGGCTCGGTCGCCATGGCCCTGGCCGCCCACGCGACTCGCCCGCTCGTGGTGGCCCGCGGCGACTTGTGGGACGTGCCCGCTGCCGCCGGACCGGTGGTCGCCGGGATCGACGGCGGCCCGGACACTGCCGCGGTCGTCGCTGCCGCGTTCACCGAAGCCGCCTCCCTCGGCACGACACTGCTGGTGCTGCACGCGAAGAACGACCCCGACGTCGGCGAAACGGCCTCGGCGCTCGACGAGGTCCTGGAGGAACCGAGCCGCCGCCACGCCGACGTCCTCGTCGAGCACGCGGTGGTGGCCTCCCGGCCCCGGCACGAACTGCTCGAACGCAGCGTCACCGCACAGCTCGTGGTCCTGGGCCGGCGCGGCCGCGGAGGCTTCCCCGGGCTACTGCTCGGCTCGACGGCCCAGGCGCTCGTGCACCACGCCGCCTGCCCGGTGCTGGTCACCCACGCCGGTGTGTGACCTCGAAGATCCTTCGCTCCGCAGCCGCGATCGGCCGTTGCCGGCTCACGGCGAGGCCTACAGGGTCGCCACCGGTCTCCACAGTGCCGAGGTGCACCCGGGGCTGCGGGGAGGCCAAGGTCCCTCTCGCCGGCGACGTTCGGACGCTCCGGCGGGCGCATACGTGGGCCATGGTGACCCGGTGCGCACCTCGACCACCGGCCGCTCGCGATGAGTCCGCAGCTGGGCATCGCGGTGGGGTTCGGAGCGGCAGGTGTCGCCGCCGCGCTCGACGGCATCGCGACGCTGCTCGAATCCCGCGCGGCACGCACGACCGGCCGGCCGGCGCGCCGCCGGGTGCTGCGGTACGGCGTCGGCCTGACAGTCGACTTCCTGGGCTGGGCGATGACGGTTGTCGCGTTGCGGTTCCTGCCGGTGTTCGCGGTCCAAGCCGTCCTCGGTACGCAGATCGCGATCGCAGCCGTCCTCGCCCGTCGCGCGTTCCACACCTCCGTACAAGCACGCGACCTCGTCGCAGTCGGCTGCGTCGCCGGCGGCCTCGGCCTGATCGCCGCCGGGGCGACCACCCGGACAGGGCCGGTCGCCCCGGAACCGGTCGTGCTCGGGGTGCTGGCGGTCCTCGCCGTGGGGCTCGGGGTGGCCGCGCTGACCGCGCGGACGCGCGAAGGCGCGGTGCCCCGGGCCATCGTCGCGGGCCTGTCCTACGGCGGCTCGCGGGTCGCGGTCCGCGCGCTCCTCCAGACTCCGGGTATCACTCTGGTGGTGCTCTGGCGGCAGCCGCTGGCATACCTCGTGCTGGTGTTCACCGCGCTGGGCATCGCCATGTACGCGACGTCGCTGCGGCGCACCACCCCATCGGTGCCGAGTGCGGTCACCACCCTGACCGGAGTCGTCTTCCCGGGCGCGCTGGCGATGCTGCTGCTCGGTGACCGCATCCGCCCCGGGTGGTGGTGGCTGTCCGGGCTGGGCCTCGTCCTGGCCGTCGCCGGGGTGGCCGCGGTCGTGCACCACCAGAACACCACCGGAAGTCGGGCCGAGAGCCCCACTGCCCGTTGAGCAGGTTCAGTCAGGCTCGGGCGGTGCGTGTCCGCCGAGCTGCGGCGAGGCCCGCACCGACGGGGCGAGTTCCTCGGTGGTGCCGAACATCGATTCGTACACAATCACCGCGCGCCTCCCGAGTCTCCTGTCAGTGCTCGAGCCGCACGGGCTCGTGGGTGACGCCCTCGATGTCGCCTGCGGCGACATCGAGCAGCTGGTGCGCCAGCGCGCTCAGCGCCCGCGCGGCCGCGAGCTCGTCGCCGATCTCGGGGACGTTGCGGTCGGCCGGGTTGAGCCGCGCAGTACCCAGCGCTTCGAGTTTCGTGGCGGCGCCGGTGGTCAACCGGGCCCGGGCGTGGGTACGTCCTTCCTCCTCGCCGAGGAACAGGTCGACGTGCCACTGCGTGCTGTGCATCGCTGTCTCCTCTCTTCCCGCCGTGGTCGGCGCTATCGAGCCACCCCGGCTGCGTGGTTCTGGCTTTCCCGAACGCGTCCGGCGACGTCCTCCGCGAGGCTGTCCAGCGCGGCCGAATGCCTTACGCTGACCGGCTCCGGGCCACGCAGCCGCCGCGCCGCCGGCGGCAGCCACGCCAGGTCGCGTGCGCACCGGAGGTGCGAGCTGGAGACGCTGGGCTGCCCCAGCCGCCGGCCGCCCAGCATCACGGGCACCAGCAGCGCCTCGCGCCCGGGGAACTGCGGCTCGTCCGCGGTCGCGAGCACGTCGGGCTCTCCCGCGGCTCCCCGGTACATCTGCTTCGCTCCCGGCAGCGTCCGTTTCCCGGTGGACAGCTTCAGCACCGGCCTGCCGTCGAACGCCACGAGCTTGTACGCCGTGTCCAGACTCGGTGCGTCCGCGGAAACCCCCACGGCCGTGCCGAGGCCGTAAACGTCGATCGGTGCCGCCGCGGCGGTCAGCCCTTCGAGGGCGTATTCGTCGAGCCCGCCACTCGCCATGATGCGGGCCGAGCCGAACCCGGCTGCATCCAGCATCTTACGGGCAGTCTCCGACAGCGTGAGGAGGTCGCCCGAGTCGAGCCGCACTCCCGCGGACGCGGGCTGAACCCCGAACTCGCGGAGCACCTCGATCGCGAGGGCGATCCCCGTCACCGGATCGTAGGTGTCAACCAGGAGCACGGGCGCGGCCGGGAAATCTTCGACGAACGCGCGGAAAGCGTCACGTTCGGACCGGAACGCCTGGATGTAGGAGTGGGCGACCGTGCCGGCGGCGCGCAGGCCGTGGCGAGCGGCCCCCTCGACGTTGCTGGTGCGGCCGAATCCGGCGATCGCGGTCAGCCGTGCTGCGGCCAACGCAGCGTCACCGCCGTGCGTTCGCCGCGCCGAGAAGTCGACCAGTTCGGCGTGCGGAGCTGCGAGGCGGCACCGGGCGGCCTTCGTGGCGACGGCGGTCGCGAATGTGACGGAGTTCAGCAGCATCGTCTCGACCAGCTGCGCCTCCGGCAGCGGCGCGGTGACCTCCAGCAGCGGCTCTCCCGCGAAGACCACCCGGCCTTCGGGGACCGCGCGGACGTCGCCGGTGAACCGGAGCCGGGACAGCGCCTCGACGTCGGTGGCCGGCAACCCGAGCCCTTGTCCCAGGTACGCCAGCTCCTCCGGCTCGAACCGGAAGCCTTGCAGCAGGTCGAGGCCTTCCGCGAGCCCCGCGGCGACCAGAAACCCCCGATCGCGTGGCAGGTCGCGAACGAACAGACTGAAAGTGGCCAGGCCGGTCATGCCACGGCGCAGGTAGCTCGCGGCCATCCGGATCTCGTAGAGGTCTGTGCGCAGCGCGTTCATCCAGTCCACCTCCACGACGTCGTTCGCAACCCCCAAGCTACGAGCGCCCTCGAGCGGCTCCGGAGAGTCTCACGGCCTTCGTCGCGACGACGATGGTCACCGCTGCCCGACGGCAGAGGGCTTTCGCCTCTTTCCGCATCCGGCGGCCGGCGGTTTGGCTGGGCGTGGGACCCGCGACGAGAGGTGCGCCCGATGCAGACCGTGGACACCGGTGACCTGGCGCTCGACGCCTACCGCACCGTCGCGCCGGACTGGATCCTCGACTCCCTCGTCGCGGTGGCGAACCGCTTGCGCGGCGCGCGCGTGCTCCACCTGAGCGCCACGCCCTACGGCGGCGGGGTGGCGGA
>NZ_JBITBT010000085.1:0-4166 GCF_044452505.1 Amycolatopsis sp. NPDC051903
GCGACGGCCCGTCCATCCACCCTGCTCCGCCGACGGGCGTCCGGACGAGGGACGTTGGCGAGCGGCCGCGGGGACCTTCGTCCACGCGGAGGCCGGAGTTCCCGCTGCAGCGGGAACTCCGTTCCGTACCGGCTCGACTGGAACGGGCCCTGAGCGGCGGGAACACGGACCACCGCCGGGAAAGACAGGCCGTGCCCCGCGCCTCACCACATCGGAATCTCCGCCCAGGACGAACTGTGGCTGCGGCTCGACCGGAGTGAGAACCGGATGGTGGTCACATCCGTGCTGCAGGCGGCCACTCCCCTGGACTCGGCGCGGCTGCGCGCCGTCGTCGCTGATCGGCTACTGGCCCGTACCCGGTCTACCTGCAGCGCCCGATCGCGCGCCGTAGTGGCTGGTGGTGGGTGACGGACCCGGAGTTCGACCTCGACCAGTACCTCGTCGCCGGACGCTGCCCGCTCCAGGCAATGGGCACCGTCCGGTGCCCGGCAAGCGATCACCAGGTGCGCGTTCAGCTACGCCGGTCAGGTCCGCTTCTGTCTCGACGCCGACCGGCGCCTCCTGCCGGATCCGGAGGATCTGGTGCGGTCCTCGCGGAGGAGACCGCAGCGGCCTTGAGCGCCGCGACTTCGGCCACGACCGTCTCCGCGAGGAAACGGACATCCGGCACCGTCGCGCGGTCGGCGGTCACGCCGAAGAAGACCCGGCCCCGATAGGTCATCATCGCGACGCCGGTCCGCAACCGCAGCGCGATCGGGACGTACGGGTAGAGCTCGAGCACCTCGCGGCCGGCCACGCTGAGAGGCTCCGGCGGGCCGGGGACGTTCGTCGTCACGGTCACGATGTTGCGCTGGGGGAGTTTGGCCGCTGCCCGGATGGCCCACGCGGAGGCGGCGAACGGTTCGGCGCCGGCGGCGCTGGTGACGAACTCACCGGCGGCCGACTCCTTATTGCCCTTCAGCGCCGTGACCCTTCGGTGCACGCGGACGAGCCGGTGCACGGGATCGGGCAGGTCGACTGGAAGCAGCGGCAGCAGAAGCGACACGCGGTTATCCACTTCGGACATCGCAGCGCTGGTACGCAACGAGACCGGAACGAGGCTGCGCACGCTGTCGGGCGCCGGATCTTCGCCGCGGCGCAGGAGCAGCTCACGCAACCCGCCGGTGACAGCGGCGAGCAGAACGTCGTTGACGGTGACGTCGAAGGCTTTCGCCGTGGTGACGACGTCAGCGAGCGCGGCCTGACCGACCGCGTATCCTCGCCGGTGCCCGAGCGGTCCGCTGAGTGAGCTCGGAGCGACGGGCATGAGCGCTGTCGACAGTGCGGCCAGACCTCGGGCGACCTCGGTCGTGCGACGGGCCAGGGCTCGGGGCTGTAACACGCTGCCGATGAGGTGTCCGAACCCGGTGACGGGACTGGTCACGAGTTCGCCGAGCGCGGAGACGAGCAGCCGCGTCACGCCGGGATCCGGCTCCGGTGCGGCAGGCAACCCCGGCGGTTCCGCCGTCCCGAACAGGACGCGCTGCAGCCCCGTCGCGGAGACGCCGTCGGTGAGGCTGTGGTGGACTTTGGACAGGATTGCCCATCGTCCCTCCGAGAGCCCTTCGATGACCCACAACATCCACAGCGGCCGATCCCGGTCGAGCCGTTCGTCCATCAGCAGCGTGACTAGCTCGCACAGCGCGGCGTCGTCGTGGGGTGAGGGCACCGACAGCCGCGCGAAGTGGTCCTCGGGCCGGAACGCGTCGTCGTCGACCCACACGGGTGGTGCGAGGTCGAACGGCACCCTACGGACCTTCTGGTGGTAGCGCGGCACCTGCGGAAGCCTCGCGGTGATCGCCGCGACGAACTCATCCTGCCCCGGCGCGGGCCCGGCGGCGATCGCCAGCGAAGCGATCGCGAGCGCCGCGCGTGGATCCTCGTCTTCGATCTCCAGGAAAGCCGCGTCGAGAGGGCTCAAACGTTCCATGGCGACCTCCTCGGTGGTCGGCGCGCGATGTCGACGACGACGTGCCGGATCTGGTTCGTGCCGTCCAGCTGCGGGAACGCCCGGAACGGCAGGGCGCTGCGCACTCCGATGGCGAAGGTGCACTGGCCTTCGAACGACCCGGCGAAGCGCACTGCGCGCAGAGCGGGCCACCTCGCCAGCTGCGAAGCCGAATACAAATGGTCGCCGGTCACGGCAGGAGTGCGGACTGCCCGGTGCCCGCTGTCGTCGGTGCCGAGCGCGGGCGCGCGAACCGCTACCTGCAGCACCGCGCCACCCGCGACGGGTAGCGGCGGTCCTGACGGATCCGCGGTGACGAGCGTGACGTACCGGACTGCGTACCCCGTCTCGGCGAGACCGTTGATGTCCAGGACCACTCGGTCGTAGCACTCGTGCCGGCCGACACGGACGAGGTAGACCGCGTCGGTCGTCGACCCGGCGATCTCCTCGGCCGCTGTGTCCCACGCACGTGAGCCGCAGGTCGAGCCGGCATTGCCGGGTGCGGTGGTGCCGGTCATCGCCGGTGATGTCGCGGTGGCGGAACCCGTCGTGGTGCCAGGGCTTGTTTCTGTCGCGGGAGCCACCGGGGTGTTGCCGGGGGTGCCGGACCCGCAAGCGCCGAGCGCGAACAGGCCGGCGGCGGTCGCGGCGGCGATCGTCCGGCGCATGGTGCCTTCCTCGTTCCTGGTTCAGCGCCCGAGCGCTTCGTGCCGTCGTTTGCACTCATCCCGGTCGATCTCTCCGCGGGCGAACCGCTCACGCAGGATGCTCAGGGCGCGTTCGCCCTCGGATGTGAGCTTCGACGTCCTCCGGAGCAGCACGGCGGCGACGACCCCGACGGCGGCCAGCACGGCTCTGAGTTCGACGACCGCGACCAGGGGACCGAGCCAGCCTCCGGTTGTTGCGTAATGCCAGTGGGGCATTGCGTCGACCTCGTCCCCGTTCAGCGCTGCTGGTACCCGGGTTCGCCCGACAAATCGGCGGCGTCGAGCGTCGTCAGCACGTCTTCGAGGTCGCGGCGCGGGGTCGCGGGCAGCGGATCCGCGTTGGCGGGGGCCCATCCGAGGCGCAGGACCATCTGCGGGAAGGCACCGGACGCGACCTTCTCTTCGACCGTACGGCGGACGTCAGGCAGCTCGAGCGGCTCGGTCAACGGGCAGGTGGCAAGTCCGAAGCGGGTCGCGGTGAGCAGGGCCGCACTGGTCGCCTCGCCGGCCCGCAGCCGCGACATCCGGTCGTCCGACGCGGTGCTCAGCACCACCAGCACGGTTTCATCCTTCTCACTGGTCGCGCCGGACGCTTCGGGCAGTTTGGGATCCGAGAACGGCCGGGCGGGGAGCGTGCCGGGGCTCGTGTCCACCGCCGGCGCGCTCCAAGACGGGACGCCGTCCGGGGCCGCGTCACGACCGCTCCACGCGGCCAGCTCGACGCGGTAGGCGGGGTCCTCACGATGCTGGCGGGACGCCTCTTCGATCGCGGTGGCCAGGTAGTAGCGCTCGGCGCCTTCGGCTACGCGCAGCACCACGCCCTCGTCCGCCACCGCCTGGGCCATCGACTCCAGGTAGCCGCGCGGGACCTCCCACGAGCTGTGGCGGCGGCGGTCGGTCCGACGACGCGGGATGGCCGCTGCGAGCGCGACCTCGGTCGCGCTCGGCTGGCGGCGGTGGAACCCGATCGACGCCAGGTGATCGGGCTCGGCGGGATCGGGCAGGCGGTGCACGTCGGCTTGCCAGCCGAGCGCCGCGAAGCCGATGCGCGCGTGGTGCAGCGCCGCGCCGCAGCCGATGAGCAGGTCGCGCCCGTCGGGGTCGGTCTGCGGCAGCTGCCGCGAGGGGTCGGCGAAGAGATGCAGCGTGCGCTTGCCGACGGCCCAACGCCACGGCTGGGAGTTGTGGACCGACGGCGCCCGGATGGCCATGGCCACTGCGGTGCAGACGGTGAAGTCATCGGGGAGTCCGTGTTCCATGGCCCGCCTGCCTACTCGTGTCGGAAGACCGTCGGCTCGACCGTGCCAGCCGTGCACTGCTCCGGTGGAGAGTCGGAGTCCCCCCGGCCGAGGGACTTTCGCCGGTCCTCGGTGAGCGGGGCGAGCGCGAGGGCGAGGCTCCCGTCAGGGCTGCCCGTCGTGTCGATGGCGAAGGAGCCGGGCCAGGGGTCGAACTCGTGCGCCATCGCCGTG
>NZ_JBITBT010000086.1:0-4136 GCF_044452505.1 Amycolatopsis sp. NPDC051903
TCCGGAATCGCACACTTGCACAACATCCTCCTCGCTGGCTGACCGCAACACCCAGCAACACCAACAACAGCATCAGTTACGAGACATCACTTAGGTGCGGAATTCCGAGTCCAGTGAATGGCTGCACCGGCCATGGGCGACTCGATGCGCTTCCTTCGCGCCGAAGGCGTTCTCAATGGAGATCACGCGGGCCAATCAGGTGGACCCTGGTCGCGCGCCGAACGGCCCCGCCCGCATAATGAAATCGACTTATTTCGGCGCCGCGTGTCCAAAACGTCGGTGGAGCTAAAGGGGACTCGAACCCCTGACCCCCTCAGTGCCAGTGAGGTCCAGTCCATGGCCTTGACCCGCGGTAATAGAGAATATACAGGTCAGCTGGTGCGGTTGGTGGCAGTTGGGTGCGATTAGAAGCGGTTGACCATCGTTGAAATCATGGTCGTGCTCCAGATTTGCTCCACGAAATTGGTGGGAAGGCATTCTCAAATTGGTCCGGTTTGTCAGATTTGCCGCCCAGTTTGCTTCGGTGGGGCTTGAGTGGTGTGCTCACGATTTGTCGAATGCGCTGCTTGGCCTGTACCTCGAGTTCTGCTGTTTCGCAGAGTGATCTTGGGTTGGTCGGGGCTCAGCAGTTGGCTGACTGTGCTCTTGGCGTGCCGCCGATCGGCGCGGTCGATCCGTACGCGCGAGCAGCCCTCGGCTGCAGTCATAGGTTCTGATCAGGTCCACGACGTCGTTGCGCGGCGTTCCTCCGGCTTCCGAACGTTCCAGGACTCGACTGGGTGGCTCGTTTGCGAGCACTTAGATCTCGCGTCTGCCCCCAGTGCGATCTCAGTGGGTCGCACCTCGCTACACCGACGATGATCTCGGCGGCGGCTTGCTGGACCGCAGGCTCAGGGAGTCGTCGCGGCGCTCGTGCAGTGCTCGGGTGCGATCGTTGTGCCAGTCAATGCCTGCGTGGATCTGTTCGACGGCCAACCCGGTCATCTCGACGAGGGCGTCGTCGTCGATGCGGCGGGTGGTGTTCGCGAGCACCGCGCGCTGCACCTTGCCGGCCCATAGCTCGGCGTCGACGAAGGGGCGCTTGCGGTACTGCTTGACCAACTGCTGCAGGTGCTCGTCGGTGCAGCCGCTGACCATTCGCACGCCGTCGAAGTTGGCGTCATGGGCGTGGATGGCCGAGGAGTCGGGCACGAGCGCGTGCAGCGCGGTGTCGGCCGCCACGATCTTGCATTGTGAATCCCGCTGACCAGCGGCGCAGCCGCAAAGACGCCGCACAGCCCTCCGTTGCCACCGCGGATGGGCGGTCTCGCCGGCATCGCGCGGACGTGCGACGTGGAACTCCTAGCTCGCAGCTCTGCAGCGCCTTACGCAGCTGCTCGTTCTCCACTGCGAGGATGTCCTCGGCACACCTACCCGCGCAGTCGCGACCCCGCAACATCCCCGGCTGATCTGCGGTGCGGCCAGGTGCGCGCGAAAATGCGGGGCATGCAGGCACCTGACCCGATCACGCCGTCCGAGCTGGCCAGTGCGGCGGTCCCGACCGCGAACGTGCAGGTTCAACCGGCCGGCGGCGCGGTGGTGCTCACCGCTCGCGGTGAGCTCGACGCGACCACTCCCTCCAGCTGCGGCAGGGCCTCCTCGATGCCCTCGCCCAAGCCCCGGACCGGCTGGTGCTGGATCTGACCGGGCCAACATTTTTCTCGTCGGCCGCGTTCGGCTACCTGGTCGACGCCCGCGCCCGCGCCGGTTAGCACACCGTCTTGAAGCTGGTTGCGGCGCATGAGGTCCGCCGCAACCTGGCCCTGGTCGGCCTCGAACCCCTGTTCAGCGTCTTCGACGCTCTCGCCGCCGCCTAGGCCGCCGCCGGTTGATGCCCCGACAGCGCGCCGGCCGCCGGCCGTATATCCCGCGTGCTCCTCGCCGGGGTGAATACATCGGCACTGCGCGTGGCGGCGGTGGCGAGGAGGATGGCGTGGATGCAGCCTTCCGACCACGCAGACCTCGTCAGCGCGGTACCTGCGGCTGAGGTCGCACTCCGGCATACCGGGGAGAACGTGGTCATCGTCGCCGGCGGGGAGTTCGACGCGCTCACCAGCCCGACGCTGCAGGAGACCGTGCACCGAGCCCTCGCCGAGAAGCCGACCGTGCTGGTGCTGGACCTGACCGGGGCCGTGTTCTTCTCATCGGTCGCCATCGGCGTCCTGGTCGACGCCGTGCTCACCGCCGGCGAGCACACCGCCGTCCGGCTGGTCGTGGCCCGCCCGATCCGGCGCACCCTGCAGATGCTGGGCATGGACCACTACTTCGACTACTACGACACCACCCAGGACGCCCTCACCATCCGCCCGCCCTGAGCACCCGAGCCGTCGTGTCGGGTATATGCGCGCCACAACGGGGTAAACCGGCATTGTCCCCAACCGTGCACGGCCGCTGAGCGGCGGAGAACCAGGAGCACCCCGCACGATGTGCTCGGCGAGCAACCCCGACGACGACCCTCCGCCTGCGCTGCACCTGCGCCGGTCCGCGCGCCTGAATGATGCCTCCGCGCTGCGCTACGTCCTCACCGATTGGGCTCGCGGCCGTGGCCTGTCGGCTGAGCTGATCGGCGACCTCGAGCTCGCCGTCTACGAAGCTGTCGTCAACGCCGCCGAACACGCCTACCCCGACAGCGCGGACGGCGCGCTCGACCTGCACGCCTACCACGACGAGCAAACGGTGCAGGTCACCGTCACCGACCACGGCCGCTGGCGGCTCCAGCCGCACCGGACCCGCGCCGCGGCCGCGGACTGCCGCTGATCCGTCTGTTGTCTGACCACGCCGAGGTCACGCCTACCGGCCAGGGCACCGTGATCACCATGGCCTGGGAGCTTGCCCGCGACCGCCCCGGCAGCTGAGCCCTCCTTTGCCGCCGGCCCGGCCGGATCGCGCTCGGCTGGGGGCCGTGTTCAGATCACATATGACGGCTTCGCCATGTTCCTGCGCTGAGTGGTCGTTGGCGTGCGACGGCGGCGGTCGCCGCTGGTTGTGGCTGCTCGCACCGAGTTCGCCCGGTGGTTCCCGTTGGCGCGCGGGGGTGGTGCGGCGGGCCAGCCAGCGGCGGCGTATCGCCGCGATAGCGAACGGGGTTGGTCCATCCGGGCGTCCCGCTGCAAAGCCTGCATCCTCGTCTTCAAATGTGATTACGGTTGCCGAGCGTGGGGCCGACGGTGCTGGTTTTCTGGTATGGGGGTCTGCTGGGGCTCGGGCTGGCCGTGTTGCGGATGGCCGCCAACTGGATCGGCTGGTGTCAGATACAGCCGCGGTCCAGACGCTCGTTGTGGTGGCTGCCTCGACTGATGTTGTTCTTGGCTTTCGTCGAGAAGGCTTACCTGGACCAGCCTCTAAATCAGCTCGCGCACCACCAGTTGCCGCCGCTGCCGTGGTCCGGTGTTGTAGGTCATCTCCTCCAGTACGGCATCGATGCGATCGTGCTGACCTTCTCTGTTGAGGTGGTTACCTCGGCCGGTCTCTACCTGAAGTTTCGCTCGTACAGGCGATCGCTCAGCACCACGACCATCCTGGTGTTGCAGCTAATTCGAGTGGTGGTCACCGCAGGTGCAGCCGCTGCTCACGATGTCCTGTCTGCGGACGACTTTCTCGTCTCGCTGGCCTTGGTCGTGCTCAGCGCTTGGGCGCTCGGCCTGGGCGCACTTCATGAAATCAGGGACATCTTGGACGGGGAGGACTTCGAGCGCCAGCCGTCCGAACGTCGTTACGGCAGCAGGCGCCGGTCGCTCGTCTCATGGCTGCTCCTCAGTCAAGTCGCCGGTGTGTTCGGAACGCTTGCGCTGTTGACTGACAGCGTCTTGAAGTACCTCAGCAGTGGTGCGGTAGTCCTCCTCTACGCAGTCGTCGCGGCTGTGTCCGACGTCGTCGGCGACAGGGTCAACAACCGTGCCGACAAGGCGTTCGACAGCTGGTGGCGTTAAGAGCGTGTCTCGTTTGGATCTTGCGAGGTGAGTGTCATGATCTTGCGTTGTGATCGACTCACTGTCGCAACGGCTGGTGCCCGACGAGTTGTGGGCGTTGGTGGAGCCCTTGATTCCGCCGGCGAAGCAGCGCCCGCAGGGTGGTGGGCGTTCCCGTACGGATCCGCG
>NZ_JBITBT010000087.1:0-2835 GCF_044452505.1 Amycolatopsis sp. NPDC051903
GGTCCAGCCTTCGCCGGACACCGCCGCGTGACGAGGGCCGGACCGCCTCCATCGGCACGGCAAAAGGCCGCTCCGGAACGCCGGCCGGACGGTGCGGGCCGAGACCTCCTGCCTCCCGCACCGGGGCCGTTGGTCTCCGGCCGCCTGGACGTCCACCGAGCACGGCGTGCTCATCGAGCGAGGGCTGCGCGAGTCCGAAGAGGACACGGCCGACGCCTCGGCCCGGTGGTGCGAGCTGCCCGCGGCGACGGGCGAGGTCGACGACCCGGGCAACCCGGCGCACTGGCCGGGGATGATCCGGAGCCTGGGTCACGATGCCGCTGAATCCTTTGTGGACCTGCGCCGCCCTGCATGGAAACGGTGACGGTGGTCCCTTCCGGACGTGCCTCGTTCCCGGCGCGTGCCGGGCCGGGGTGCGGTTGGCTGAACGCGTCCTCGGCGACCGGACACGAGGAGGAATCGTGAGCGCGAAAGCAGTCTGCCCGGGCGGGCTGGGGTGTTCCTTCGGGATGGCCGTGGGCTCGGCGGAGGCGATGCGGCGCGGGAGGCCGTGGACCGTGCCGGTGGATGTGCACCGGAGGGCCGGCGAGATCGTCCGGCAACCCCGGAGGCCGTGGTGGGGGAGCCGGTCGTCGTCGGTGGTGAGCCGGGAGCGGGAACCCGCCAGAGCCGGCGAACGTGAACACGGCGGCCGGGCGACGCGGAACTGGGTGCGGGCCGAAGCGGGTGCAGCGGCCGGGATCGGTGTGCGTCCGAAGTGGACCTTCTGCACCCGGCCGGAGGTCCGTCCGCGGTTCGCGCTGCTTTCGTCCCGCCGGGAAGGGACTTCGGCCCCTGACCGACACTGGCGTTGCCGAGCGACCGTGGGGTGCCGCCGGGGGACGGCGGTGCGAACGGAGGCAGGACGTGGCGGGAACGGCAGCCCGCGCCGCGGTGGTGGCGGGAGTCGACGAGTCGGAGGCGGCGCTGGCGGCCGTCCGGTGGGCGGCCGAGGAGGCCACCAACCGGGGCCGCCGGTTGCTGCTGTGCCACGCCGGGATGTTCGACACCGCCGATCTCGGCCGGCACGAGCGCACGAAGGACGCCCCCTTGTTGCTCGAAAACGCGCACCACTGGCTCAAGCGGGCAGCGCGGGTCGCCGAGGCGACGGCACCCGGCGTGCCGATCGAGTACCTGGTCCGCCTTGGCATCGCCGGCGAGCTGCTGGTCGAGCTGTCGGGAGAGGCGGAGCTGCTCGTGCTGGGTTCGCACGGCATCGGCGGCCTGCGCGGTGCGGCGATCGGTTCGGTCGCGCTGCGCGTCGCCGCGAGTGCGCACTGTCCGGTCGTGGTCGTGCGGGGCGCCGTGAAGCGGGACGGTCCGGTGGTCGCCGGCGTCGACGGTGACGATCGCGTGCTGGAGTTCGCGTTCGAAGCCGCACAGAGCCGGCGCGTGCCGGTGGTCGCCGTGCACGCGTGGCACGAAGGCCTGATGGATGAGCCGGAGGTCGTCGAAGCTGCCGAACAGACTGAGAGACAGGCATTGCGCCGTCGGGTCGAAGGGCTCTGCGGCAAATACCCCGACGTGATCGCGCGAGGCCGCGCGGTTCGCGACCGCTCGGCCGCGCGGGCGCTCATGAACTTCGACGACGCGCAGCTGGTCGTCATCGGCACCCGGGGCCGGGGACCGGTCGCGGGCGGGCTGTTCGGCTCGACCGGCAACCGGCTGCTCGCGCAGTCGGGGTGCCCGGTCGGGGTCGTCCACTGAAGGTCCACTGAAGCCGGAGGAGGAACCTCGTGCGCGCACGCGACATCATGACCCGTCCGGTGGCGCGGTTCGAGCCCGCCACGTCGGTGCGGGAAGCCATCGCGTCACAGGTGCGCGGCCTGTTCAGCGACTGCACGGGACGCCTCGAGCTGTGGTCGGTGTCCGTCACGGGCGGCCTCGTGACCGTTCGCGGGAAGTTCAGCGACGAAGCCGAGCGACGGCTCGGGACCGCGCTCGCGAAGACCGTCGAAGGCGTGACCGCGGTGCGACTGGCGGCGGCCTTCGGCGTGGACCTCGAGGAGGGGTGATGCACGCACAACCCGGTGACTGGCTCGTCGTGAAGGGAGTCCGGGTCGACCTGCCCGAGCAGCGCGGCCGGATCATCGCGGTCGGCGGATCCGGCGGCACGCCACCGTTCACCGTCCGCTGGCTCGCCGACGACCGCGTGTCGACGGTGTTCCCCGGTCCGGACGCGATCGTGCTGACGCAACCCGAGATCACCGAGCGCGACGAGCAGGACCGCGCGAGGTTGGAGCGGTTTCGCGCGCTCCGGCGAGCGGGAGCTGCGCACGGTGTCCGGACGTGAGGAGCGCGTGGTGCCGGCGCAGGCTCGACGACCTGCCGCAGGCGTCCTGCGTGAGCACCCGGAAGTGCCGGTCCGCCACGGCCCGCCCCGTGGCGGCCGCGTACTGCCCATCGCCCCGGGCCCGGTCGTGGCGGACTGCCAGACGCTGTGGGACCTGCCGGGGGAGCACCAGGACCCGGGCGTGGCCCGCGG
Organism: Amycolatopsis sp. NPDC051903; assembly: GCF_044452505.1. Lineage (NCBI taxonomy): Bacteria > Bacillati > Actinomycetota > Actinomycetes > Pseudonocardiales > Pseudonocardiaceae > Amycolatopsis > Amycolatopsis sp. NPDC051903. The sequence continues at coordinate 2,525 of NZ_JBITBT010000087.1, forward strand.
TTTGCTCGTTCACCGTCGGCGGACCCCGGGCGAGCGTTCGAGGTGCGGCCGGGTATCGAGGTCGACGCGGCGCGGCAGTGCGTCGCCCCTTGGCGACGGCGTGCTGACCGGACTCGAGGCACTGCACAGCCGGTGACGTTGGTCCTTCACCGCGGTGACTCCGGACCGGTGGGCGAGGCGCCGCGGGATGCCTATTTTCGATGCAGCGCAAGGTGAAGGAGGGCCCGATGCGTGCACGAGACGTGATGTCCGCGCCGGTGGTGACGGTTCACCCGTGGGCTCCGGTCAAAGAGGCCGCCGAAGTGCTGTCC
>NZ_JBITBT010000088.1:0-2812 GCF_044452505.1 Amycolatopsis sp. NPDC051903
GGTCTTCGTCCTCCAGCAGCTCGGCGACGCCGCGCCGCACCACTTCGTGGTCGTCCACCAGGAAAACCCGCAACATCGGTCCTCCTCGCACCTCGGGCACAGCGGTGGCAGAAGCATATGCCCGCGACACAGCCAGCCAGTGAAGACCGAATTCAGCATCGGGTCGTATTTGACCCCTTTCAGCTGGGTACCGACCAGCTGAGCCGGGTCTTCCCGGATGCACGTTCGACGGTCAGTGCGCCGGTGCGTTCCCTTGCCTTCTGCCCCAACGCGGCCAGCTCTGGTGCCGCCGCCCGCGTCAGATCGCCCGGGCCGTCATACTGCACGACCGCCGTGAGCCGGTGCGGCGCCGCGCTGATCTCTACGTCCACCGCCGTGGCCGCGGCGTGAGCGGCGACGAGCCGCAGCGCCTCGACGACGAACGGGGCCACCGCGTCCTCTGGATAGGTGTCCAGCTTGCCGGTGAACCGGGTGGCCGGAATCAACCCCAGCGCCGGCGCTGCTTCCGACAGCACGCGCAGCACCTCGTCGCGCAGCGGCACCCGCCGGACCGGGGCCACGTCGTCGAGCCGGAAGACGGTTGCTTGCACGTGGTCGATGATGTCGTCCAGGCCGGCGATCGATTCGCGTAGCCGGGCCGCGACGATCGGAGACTTCGCCAGCCCCAGCGTGGTCTGCAACGACAGGGTCTCCGCATACAGGCGCCGCATGATCTCGCCGTGCAGTTCGGCCGCGATCCGATCGCGTTCGTCGTGCAGGGCGCTGAGCTGCTGCTCGGCCCTCGCCTGCGCCAGTTCGACCGCCACCGCAGCCTGGTCCGCGAACCCGGCGGCCATCTTCAGATCCTCGCCGGTGAACGGCGGCCGCCCGGTCCGGCGCGCGGCGGTCAGTATTCCGGTCACCCGACCGTGGCTGGTCAACGGCACCGCGAGCACGGCGTCGATGTCCAGCTCGATCACCGGTGCGCGGCCCAGCTGTTCCCGTTCTTTCGGCCACGAACCCACCCTCGCTTTCCCGGTTGCCATCACCGCGCCGGCCATCGTGGCTTCGGCGGGGATGAGCACGCCGAGCAACGCATCCGCTTCGAGGCCCACCGCCCGGTCTACGCGCAGCAAGTTCGCGTCGCCGCTCGGACGGATGATCGTGACCAGATCCGCGGCAGCCAATTCCCGCATGTGGCTCGCGACGAGATCCAGCGGGCTTCCCTGGTCGGGCGAGAGCAACTCACGGGCTATCGCGCCCGACGCACGGAGCCAGGCCTGCCGGCTCTGTGCGGTTTCGTACAACCGCGCGTTCTCGATGGCGCCGCCTGCCGTGGCGGCCAGCGCGAGCGCAAGCTGCTCGTCGTCAGCGCTGAACCGGCCCCGTGCCCCGTCGCACAGGTACAGATTGCCGAAGACGCTTTCCCGCACGCGGATCGGCACCCCGAGGAAGCTCTCCATCGGCGGGTGTCCCGGCGGGAACCCGATCGATCGCAGGTCGTCCTGGAGCCGGGTCAGCCGGATCGGCCGCGGGTCATCGATCAGCGCGCCGAGCAGACCTTCGCCCTCGGGCAGGTGCCCGATCCGGGTGATCGCGTCCGCATCCATGCCGCTGTGCACGAACTCCATCAGTCGCCCCTCCGCACCGATCACCCCCAGCGCCGCGTAACGTGCGCCGATCAGTTCGCGGGCGGCGTCGACGATCCGGCGCAGCAACGCCGGGAGGGCGAGGTCGCCGGTGATCATCTGCGTCGCTCGCAGCAGGCCTCTCAGACGGCCCTGGGTGCCGATGACTTCCTGGGCGCGTTCGACCAGCTGGCCCAGCAACTGGTCCAGCTCCAGCCGGGGCTCGTCGGGAAACGCCAACCCGCCGGACTCGGCTTCGTCGTCCTCGCTCACCCCGGCTCCCGCTTCTAGGAAAGCCTACGTCGTCGAAACCGCGGAGCGTTCCAGTGTCGACACATCAGTGGGAAAACGTCAACCCCGGCGCACTCCGGCCTCACAGCCGCTCTATCAACGAGCGAGATTGCGGTGAACGTTGTTCGGCCGACCAAGTCGTCGTAGTCCATTGGCCAGGTGGGACGTGTGCGATCGCTCGCCCACGACGTGATCGCAATACCCCGCACCTGCGCTGAGGTACGTCAGGTCGACGAGATCGACAGCTTCTCGCGGAGGACTTCTCCGAACAAGCCGAGCGCAGGCATGCGTGAGACGCCCCCTTCGCTGTTGTTGAGGCACCAGTCAGACATCTGTTCGGGCGTGATCCCGACTTGGGCGGACGCCGTTGCGAGTTCACCGCCGAGGTCCGTCATGAATTTCACGTGCGTCCGACGGCGCTTCAGCTCGTTTCCGCTCGGGTTGTCTCGCAGAAATTCGGTGAACCGCTGCAGGTCGGCTGCCCACCCGTCGACCGGGTTCATGGGAACGTGTCACCGTCGAGCATCGTGTCGATGATGCCACTGATGCACGTGAGGGCATGGATGACCCAATGCAACTCGGACGGCAGGTCCGTCGGGACTTCCGGCAGGCGCAGCTGCGTCCCCGCGTGAACGGCGTTGGGCTCGAGCGTGACGGCGGCCGGCGGCCGGCGGCAGCGGGCGAGGTACCGGGTCGTGAGGCCCTGCCGCAGTTCGAAGCGACGAAGATCCACCGGGTCGCGAAGCTGCCACCCCGCCGACAGCTGCACGATCGTCAGCGCACGCCAGTACCTCTGCTCCACGTCGCCCTGTTTGCAGGGCGGTTGAGGTGGGCGTAGACGAAGTTCAGCCCTGGCGAGGTCCCCCAGTGCCCGAGCAGGCGCGGTTTGACCTGGCCGGGCACGAGCGGCTCTC
>NZ_JBITBT010000089.1:0-2807 GCF_044452505.1 Amycolatopsis sp. NPDC051903
GGCCACGGCCAGCGCGACCGACAGCACGTATGCCGGTGTGGTGCGGCTGGCGGAGTCGGCTGCCGCGCACACGGCGCCGGTCGCGCGGCTCGCCGACCGGGCGGCCGTGTGGTTCCTGCCTGCCGCGCTGGTGCTCGCGGGGCTGGCCTGGCTGCTCACCGGTGAGGCCGATCGCGCCGTCGCCGTGCTGGTGACCGCGACTCCGTGTCCGTTGCTGCTGGCGGTGCCGATCGCCGTGACCGCGGGGATGTCGAGGGCGAGCCGCGCGGGTGTCGTGGTGAAGGACGGTGCCGCCCTGGAATCGCTCGGCCGGGCACGCGTGCTGCTGCTGGACAAGACCGGCACGATCACCGCCGGGCGGCCGGACGTCGCCGATGTGATCTGCGCGCCGGGCGTCGCGGCGGAGGAGGCGCTGCGGCTGGCCGCGAGCGTCGAGTTCTACTCACCGCACGTCCTCGCCGCTGCCGTGGTCCGGGCCGCCGAGGCCGCGGGGGTCGAGCGGCTGCCCGCGGCCGAGGTGCGGGAAGAGCCGGGTGCCGGGGTGTCCGGCCGGGTGGGCGGCCACGGTGTGCGCGTCGGCCGGTGGCCGGCGGGGCGGGCAGTGCCGGCGTGGGCGGGCAGTGCCGCCCGGCGCGGCCGCCTCGACCTGGCGACCGTGCTGTGGGTGGACCGTGACGGCGAGCCGATCGCGGCGCTCCTGGCGAAGGACCGGATCAGACCTGACGCCGCCCGCACCATGCGCCGCCTGCGCGGGGCGGGCATCACCTCCATCCGCCTCCTCACTGGAGACCGGGTCGACAACGCGCGGGAGGTCGCCGCCCTGCTGGAACTCGACGACGTGCGTGCCGAGGCCACTCCGGCGGACAAGCTCGAAGTGGTCGCCGCGGCCCACGCGACGGGTTTGACCGTGATGACCGGCGACGGGATCAACGACGCTCCCGCGCTGGCGGCCGCCGATGTGGGGGTGGCGCTGGGGTCACGGGGGGCCACTGCCGCGGCGCAGGCGGCCGATGCGGTCATCCTCGACGACCGGCTGGCCCGGCTCGCCGACGCCGCCGAGATCGCCCGCCGCTCGCGTCGCTTGGCCGTGCAGAGCGCGATCGCGGGGATCGGGTTGTCGTTCGTCGCGATGGTGGCTGCCGCATTCGGTTTGCTGCCGCCGGTCTGGGGAGCGCTCGTGCAGGAGGCCGTCGACGTCGCTGTCATCGTGAACGCGTTGCGCGCGCTGCGGGTACCTGGCGCCGCGGATCCCGTCCCCGCGCGATTGGTGCAGCGGTTCGAGACGGAACACGAGCGATTGCGCCCCGCGCTGCCGGCGATCCGGCAGGCCGCCGACGCCCTCGCGGACGGCCCCACCGCCGGAGCCGATCGGGCCGTCCGGCGAGCGCGGGACGTGCTGTTCCGGCAGATCCTGCCGCACGAGGCCGCCGAGGAGCACGAGCTCTACCCCGCGCTGGCGGGGCCGCTCGGCGGGGACCAGAGCACGGTGACGATGAGCCGCGCCCACACCGAGATCGCCCGCCTCGCCCGCCGGCTCGACCGGCACTTGCGGGAGTCGCCGGAGATGATCCAGCCCGACCAGGTCGACGACCTCCGCGCGACGCTCTACGGCCTCGACGCGGTGCTGACCCTGCACTTCACGCAGGAGGAGGAAGCGTTTTTCACACTGCCCGTTTCCTGAGCGGTCAGGGTTCGGCGGGCCGGCGCACACGGGCCCCGAGCGCGGCGAGTTCGACCGCGCGGGCGAGGTCACTCGGCGCGACGACCCCGGCGAGTGCGCCGTGGTCGACGACGAGCACGAGATCCCGTCCCGGGCGCAGCGCGGTCCGGCCGAGCACCTCCGTCACGGGCGTTTCCGGTGGTCCGGCGAAGCACTCCGGAGGTTTCGTGCACACCGACTCGAGCCGCGTGGACGTGCGGGCGGTATCCGGCACGCGGGCGAGCCGTCCGAGGCTGACGACGCCGATCGGCTCTCCGTCGAAGGACACCACGGGAAAAGTGCGGAAGGGCAGCTTCGTGGCGAGATCGAGGAAACCTTGCACGGTGTACCAGCCGGGAGCGGTCACCGGCGAAGTCTTCATGACGTCGGCGAGCCGGGTCCGGGAGAGCGCGTCCCGAAGCGGCGCCGCGACGAGTTCGTTGCGCACCGCGAGCATCAGGAACCACCCGATGGCCACGAGCCACAGGCCTTCGAACGACTTGGTCACCAAGAACACCCACACCCCACCACCGACGAGGGCCGCGGCCAGGAGCTGCCCACCCCGGCCGGCCAGCCGCCGCGCGCGGCCGCGGTCGCCGGTGACCTTCCACACGACGGCTTCGGCGATGCGCCCGCCGTCGAGGGGCGTACCCGGTAGCAAGTTGAAAACCGCGAGTACCGCATTCGTCCAGCCGAGCCAGGTGAGCGCCACGACGACCACCGGCGGCAAAGCCCCGGCCGCGAGCACAGCCGCGCCGAGGAAGACCCCGGCGAGGGCCACGCTCGCGGCGGGGCCGGCCGCGGCGACGAGCAGCGCGGCCCGGGGCGTGCGCGGTTCCTCGGGAAGCTCGGCGGCACCGCCCAGCAGCCAGAGCGTGATGCGTTCGGCTTTCAGGCCGCACCGCCGTGCGGTGAAGGCGTGGCAGAGCTCGTGCACGAGCAGCGAGGCGAGGAACACGGCCGCGCAGCAAGCTGCGACCGCCCAGCGCAGCGGTGGCGATGTGCCCGGCGCGCCGGCGGGAAGCACGCTCGTCGCCAGCAAGTACGCCAGCAGCACCGCGATGATCAGCACGGACCAGTGGGCGCCGATCCGGATGCCGGCGACCCG
>NZ_JBITBT010000090.1:0-2267 GCF_044452505.1 Amycolatopsis sp. NPDC051903
CCGCCCCCCCGCCCCGCCCCCCCCCCCCCCCCCGCCCCCCCCCCCCCCCGGGGGGGGGCCCCCCCCGCGGCGACACAGCGGTCACTGGCGACACAGCGGTCACTGGCGACACAGCGGTCACTGGCGACACAGCGGTCACTGGCGGAACAGCGGGTCACTGGCGGAACAGCGGGTCACTGGCGGAACAGCGGGTCACTGGCGGAACAGCGCTACCTTCAACGCCTCGCTGTCCTGCGGGTGCGCGAAGACGTCATAGGCTTCGTCCATTTCGGATAGACCGAACCGGTGGGTGACGAACCGGCTCGTGTCGAGGCGACCCGCGGCCAGCATGCGCAGCAGCGTCGGGGTGCTCCAGGTGCCGACGAGCCCGGTCGTGATGGTGACGTCGCGGATCCACAGCTGCTCGAGGTGCAAGGTGGCCGGCTTGCCGTGCACCCCGATGTTCGCCACGTGCCCGCCGGCGCGGACGAGCTCCGTGCACAGTTCGAACGTCTCCGGCACACCGACCGCCTCCACGGCCACGTCGGCACCGAGCCCGCCGCTCGCCTCGCGCACGGCTTCGGCCGCTTCCTCCGGCTGGACCACGACGTCGGCGCCGAAACCCTTCGCCGCGGCCAGCCGGGTCGTTTCCTTGTCCACGACGACGATCGCCGACGGGCTGTAGAGCCTGGACGTGGTGATCGCGGCCAGGCCGATGGGACCGGCTCCGACGATGACCACGACGTCGCCGGGGCTGACCTGCCCGTTGCGGACACCCACTTCGTAGGACGTGGGCAGGATGTCGGCCAGCATCAGCGCGGATTCGTCGCCGACCGACGGGGGGAGCCGGTAAGTGGAGGTGTCGGCGAACGGGATCCGCGCGAACTCAGCCTGGACCCCGTCGACGAGGTGCCCGAGGATCCAGCCGCCTCCGCCGAGGCATTGGCCGTAGGCCCCGCGCCGGCAGTATTCGCAGCGGCCGCAAGCGCTGATGCAGGAAACGAGCACTCGATCGCCCGGCCGCACCGTGCTGACGGAGCCACCGGTGCGCAGGACGGTGCCCACGGCCTCGTGGCCGAGGACCCGTCCGCGCTCCACCTCCGGCACGTCACCCTTGAGGATGTGCAGGTCGGTACCGCAGATCGTGACCGCGTCGATCCGCACCACCGCGTCGGTGGCGTCGGCGACCTCCGGATCGGGGTGCTCGGTCCAGGCTCGCCGGCCCGGTCCGTCGTACACGAGAGCTTTCACGGTTTCTCCTCGGTCGCTTGTGGACGTTCAGCGCAGCCACGCCCGGTCGCCGGTCGCCGCGGCCCAGCGGCGGCCCAGACCCCAGGTGTCGCCCGCGAGCGTCGCGGCGAGTGCGATGAGGACGAGTGCGTAGATGACGTGGTAGTCGATGATCGGGTGGGTCGAGTGCGTCGCCTCGCCGACGCTGGTGAAACGCGCGAGCGGCCATTCGGCGGCCCACATGAGCAGGAGCATGACCGTGCCCGCGACCGCGGTGAGCCGGAGGGCCACTCCGGCCACCAGGGCGAGGCCGATGCAGAACAACCCGGCCATGAACAGCCAGTCGGCCCATCCGGTGCCCGCCCAGGAGTGGAACGTCGAGGCGAGCGGGCCCACGGCCACGGAGCCCAGGAAACCTCGCGTGGGAGAGCCGCCGTGGATCCACGCGCCCGCGGTCGTGGTCGAGTAGCCCAGTCCGAACAGCTTGTCGGCGAAGGCCCAGAGAAACACGAGCCCCATGGCGATCCGCAGCAGGGCAAGAGCTGGGCCGCCCGTAGCCCGGCGGGCGTGGCGTGGCGCGGTCACCCTCGGCTCGCGGCGCCCGGGAACCGTGGTGCTGGAACGTTCTTCATGCTCGGGTGTGATGGACATGGTCCCTCCCGTCATCGTTCACCCCGAGTGTGGGGCGAGGCGGCGAACCACTCTGGAGCCGAAGGTCCTCTACCGACGGGCCCTTGGCAGCCGCGGCGCCACCGGCCGCCGGAAGCACGCGATCGCGCCGGCGAAGTCGACGGCGAGCACCGCCACCCACAAGGATTTCGAGACGCGAACCCCGATCCTGTGGCCGATGCGCGAGGTCGCAGCACAGCGTCGCGGCGCCCGCCACGACCCTCTGTTCGGTGGGGGACAGCTCGGATCAGCCGCGGCGGGTGGTGCGGTCAGCTCCGGGCGAGTTCACGGCCGACCAGCTCGACGAGCTCGACGGTCCGGCACGCGTAGCCCCATTCGTTGTCGTACCAGCCGAAGACCTTGGCGGTGTGGCCGTCGGTCTTGGTGAG
>NZ_JBITBT010000091.1:0-2144 GCF_044452505.1 Amycolatopsis sp. NPDC051903
GTGCGTCGTCACCGAGATGTGCTTGTCGGGCTCGAACCCGGGCAACTCCGCGCGAATGGTGTACTTGCCCTCCTCAGTGGACTCCTCGATCCGCACCGGGTTGTGCGCCCCGAACGGCCAGGGGTTGTCCAGCCAGGCGGCGATGCTCGGAAGCGTCATCCGGGAACCCGGCAGCAGTCCAGGCATGCTCACTCCTCTCTCCGTTTTCGGCTCAACACCCAGGAAACTCCCGAGCGCTGGTCCGGCGACGCGGCCGGACTACCCGAAGGCTCAGGACGAAGGTCCCCGGAGGAGGTGCAGGACGGTCATCGCTCTCGCTCCTCACCTGCCGGCACCACGGCGAGGTGACCGGCGATCTCCCGGGCCCATGCGCGGATCACCGGCCAGTCGCGGTAGTCCCCGTCGGTCACCCGCAGGGCAGCCACCACCGCCCGTTCGGGGAAGTGCAGCCGTGCTCGCTCGATCCGGCCGCCGAAAAGCCGGTGCTCGCGGGCGAACGTGTCGGTCAGCACGTCCGAAACGTCGGCGGGGTCCGATCCGGGCCGGGTCTTCTGTCCCCACGGTCCGCTCGAGAATAGCCACACGGGGAGCCGTCTCAGCTCGGCCTGGTATTCGCGCGCGAGCCGCCGGGCGCTGTCGAGCCAGTGCCCGAGGTAGACGGCGCTGCCGAGCACGACCGCGTCGTACCCCGCCAACGACGTGACGCACCCGGCGTCGAGCACCTCCACCTGCGCCGCGATACCGGTTTCCTCCAGCGTGATCGCAGCCGTGGCGGCGATCTGCTCGGCGATCTCCCTGGTGGCCCCGTGGCGGGTCGCCACCGCGACGAGGATCCTCATGGCGGTACGCCTTTCGGTGAAGAACCCCCACGGTGCTCGCCGCACCCTTCGCACGGGAGAGCCGGAAGTCCCTCCGGGCGGTGACGAAATCGGGTCCGGCCAGACCTTCTGCTCCTAGCGAGCACGGGAAAAGCCGTTCCAGCCTGGAACCCCAAGCCCGTCCGCAGGAGGCACCATGACCGAGCACCAGCCGCAGGCACCCGACCTGCTCGGCGACCGCTTCGCGCCGCACCCGCACTTCACCGTCGTGCGCCACTCGGTCGTCGACGCACCGACCAAGGAAACCTACGCCGCGGCCCGCGACCTCGACCTCACCGACATCCATCGTGGACTCTTCACGACCGCCGAACGGGTGCGCGAGCTGCCCGCGCGCTGGCGGCCCGGCCGGCACGGCCCGCCCCGCCGGCCGACCCGCATGACCATCGACGACCTCGACAGCGGATCGGAGTGGACACTGCTGGGCGAGCACTCCGGTACCGAATTCGCCGTCGGCGTGGCGGGCAAGTTCTGGCGTCCCGTCATCACCTGGCGGCGGGTGGACCCCGAGGATTTCGCGGATTTCGCGGAGCCGGGTTACGGAAAGCTCGTCATCACCTTCGGAGTCCGGCCCTACGGCGCCCACCGCAGTCTGCTGACGATCGACACCCGCGTGCAGCTGACCGATCCGCCGAGCTGGCTGAAGTTCCGCCGGTACTGGCGCGTCGCGTACCCGTTCACCCAGGCAGCCCACACAACGCTGGTACGCACGATCGCCCAGGACGCGCGCGACCGGAGCCTCGCCGCCTACAGCCGGACAGACTGAGCCCGCCGCTCGACCCGGTCCCCGCCGCGCCTGACGGGAACCGGATCGGCCTCGCCTGTCACGCTCGGGGCTCGGGTGCCGGCTCCGGCACCCACGTCCTCGCCGTGCTCCTCGATCGCGCGTCGCTCGCTGGCCCGAAGGTACCGGCTGATCGCGGCGCTGCGCCGTCCACGTTCGGCGACATCGTGGCGCGCTTCTTCCTCGATCCGTGCCTTTTCCTTCTCGTCCATGGGTTCCTCCTGCGAATGGGCCGCCATCGACGGTAGGAGCGAGGCCGCCGGAGCACTGCTTGCTGACGTCCGCGGGCCTGGTGCCTTTGGTCCCTCCCCGCGAGGTGATGCGACCCTGCCGGCGGCCCGGCGTCCGCCGCAAACTCGGGCGATGACCCACGCGACGTTCACGCTCGGACGGGTCGCCGGCATCCGGATCGGCGCCCACTGGTCCGTGCTGATCATCGCGGTGCTGCTGGCGTACTTGCTGGCGACGAGCGTGCTTCCCGCCGG
>NZ_JBITBT010000092.1:0-1962 GCF_044452505.1 Amycolatopsis sp. NPDC051903
GGCCTTCAGGCGCGAGCGGACTTCGACCACCCCGTCGACGCGGCGGACGAGCGCCTCGATCAGCCCGATCATGCTGTAACGCTCGACGGTCCCGCTGATGGACACGATCCCGTCGTGCACCGCGACGGACAACGACCGTGAGTCGAGGCACATCTCCTTCGCCAGGACCTCGTCGCGGACTTCATCGCGGATGTCCTGGTCCGGTCTCAGGAAGACCCGCACCAGGTCGGCTCGCGAGACGATCCCGGCCAGCGCCCCGTCCGCGTCCACGACCGGGAGCCGGTGCACGTGGTGCGATTCCATCAGCTGCGCGGCCCGCACCACGTCGTCGTCCGCTCCGATGGTGACGGCCGGGCTGCTCATCAGGTCGGCGGCGAACACCGCTTCGGCCTTGCGGCGGGCCCGCCGCGCCCGCCGGCCGAAGCCGCGGTGCTCGACTTCGCGCTCGAGCAGGTCACCGCGGGAGACGACGCCGACCACGTGACCGCGATCGTCGACGACGGGTGCGCCGCCGACGCCGCGTTCCTCGAGCAGCGCCGTCACCGCTTTGAAGGGGGCGCCGAGCGCGACGCTGACCACGTCCGTCGTCATCACGGCGCGCACTGTGTGCTGTCCGGTCATCAGTCGCTCCTCACAACAGGGGGCCGGGCTGGTAGGTCCCGGCCTCTTCCGCGTCGGGCACCGGGCCGCGCTCCTCCGCCGTGCGAACCGGCACGACGACGACCGGGCAGCGCGACTCCTTCAGGCAATACGCGGAGACGGATCCGACGAGCAGCCGCAGCAAGCGGCCGTGGCCGTGGCTGCCGACCACGAGCATCGCGGCGTTCTGCGCAGTGCGCACGAGGGCTGGACCAGGTGCGCCCTCGGCCGTCTCCGCCCGCACGGGCACCGGCTCGGCGCCGGCGAGCGCGTCGGCCACGGCTTGCTCCAGTTGCTGCCGGTAGCGCTTCTCGATTTCCCGCGACGACCGCAGCGCCGCCGACTCCAGGTCGGCCGCCAGGTCGAACGTCCACGCTCGCACGGCCACGACCTCGCGCCCGCTCGCCTTCGCTTCGGACAGGGCCCAGCGCAGTGCCGCGGCACTGCCCGCCGAGCCGTCGACACCGACGACGATGACGTTTCCCTCCACTGTGGTCACGGCTGTCCTCCTTTGCCGGTGGCGCGGGTCAGCGGGCGTTGTCCAGCAGGAGGCGGCGTTCGGCGGCGGCGATCGCGTGCCGGGCGGAAGCGATCGCGTCGGGGTTGACCGAGATCGACGTGATGCCGGCCCGCACCAGATGTTCGGTGAACGCAGGGTTCGTCGAAGGCGCCTGCCCGCACAGCGACGAGGTGCTGCCGTGCGCGTTCGCGGTGCGGACGATGGCCGTGATCGCGTCCAGCACCGCGGGATCGGCTTCGTCGAACAGCTCCGCGCACTCCGCCGAATCGCGGTCCACGCCCAGGACCAGCTGGGTGAGGTCGTTGCTGCCGATCGACACGCCGTCGATGCCGAGACCGATGTACTCCGGCAGCCAGTGGACCACCGAGGGCACCTCCGCCATGATCCACTTCAAGAGGCCGCGATGGCGGCCCAGTGGGCTGGCGGCCACCAGTTCGAGGCAGGCCTCAAGCTCCCACTTCGTGCGTACGAACGGGATCATCAGGTGCAGGTTCGGGGTGCGCTCGCGGACCCGCGCGAGTGTCTTCAGTTCGAGCGCGAACAGATCGGGTTCTCGGATGTACCGGTAGCAGCCGCGGTAGCCGATCATCGGGTTGCGCTCCTCCGGTTCGAACGCCTCCCCGCCCGTCAGGCCGCGGAACTCGTTCGTCCGCAGGTCAGTGGCGCGGTAGACCACCGGGCGCGACCCGAACGCGGTTGTGATCGTGGTCAAGGAGTCCGCCATCGCAGTCACGAAGGCCTCCTCCTCGCCCCGGGCCAGCAGATCGCGCGGGTGGCGGCCGCCGAGGGCCTCGGTGAGCAGG
>NZ_JBITBT010000093.1:0-1880 GCF_044452505.1 Amycolatopsis sp. NPDC051903
CCGGCCCGGCCACCCCGTCCCCCCGAGATCTGCCCCACCCTGGACCAGCTCAATCCGCGTGGAGCACCACGGCACCGGTGCCCCGGTCGACGGCCGGACCGGTCAGGACCCGCGGTGCGCCGGCCGGCGCGGAGGACACCGTACGGACGTGGAGGTGGTGCTCGCCGCGCTCGCGCCTCAGCGGCCCGGTCGGCACAGGTCCCGGCGGCGAGTGGACTCGCCAGGCACGCGTCTTCTCCGTCATCAGCACTCCTGTCCGCGGCGGACCTCCAGAATCGGCGCGGACCGCGCGACCCCACGATGTCCGCAGGTCACGGCGTGCAGGGACGTTCGGCACTTCCGGCCGGAACCCCTTGCCGGAGACCGTGTCGAGGTGAAAACCGGGTCCCGCACCACCGCGGGTGGACTGTGGGCGCCGTCCGCCCGGCCGTCTCCGCGTCGACGCTGACCGCCGGCGCGGCCTCCGAGCAGCACGACAACGGCGGCCACCACGAGTTCGCCTTCGTCTCCGCGATCGCGCTCGCGGCGCCGGGAGACCCGTTGGGCCCGCAACGGCGTGGCCAGGAACCGAAGCGGCGCCGGAAGTCCCGCCACACTGTGACTTCCGGCCGCGGCAACGGACCGGCCCGCGTCCTTACTCTCGCCTGGTGACTCCCCTTCTGCCCGGTCCCGCGCCGATCATCGCCGGCGTCGACGGCTCCGCGGAGGCAGTCGACGCCGTCCGCTGGGCCGCGCGCGCCGCGGCACGCCACCGCCTACCGCTGGAACTCGTCCACGCTACGGCGTTCCCGGACCTCCTGGCCGGCGGTGTCGTGCCGCCCACCGAGGAAGCGAAGGACCTCCTTCGCCGGCACGGCCGGCACCTCCTGCGCGCCGCACGTGAAGTGGCGTGCGGAGCCGGAGCGGCCGACGTGCGGGAACGGCTGGACCCCGACCGGCCCGCGCCGGCGTTGCTGGACCTCGCGGAGCAAGCCTCGGCCGTGGTCGTCGGCCACGGCCACGGCCGCTTCGGCTCGCTGCTCGCCGGCTCGGTCGCCGTGGCTCTGGCCGCGCACGCGCCCCGCCCGGTCGTGGTCGCCCGCGGCGACCTGTGGGACGCGCCGGCAGCAGCCGGACCGGTGGTCGCCGGGATCGACGGCGGCCCGGACACGGCCGCGGTCGTCGCCGCCGCGTTCACCGAAGCCGCGTCCCTCGGCGCGACGCTGCTCGTGCTGCACGCGAAGAACGACGCCGACGTCGGCGAAACGGCGTCGGCGCTCGATGAAGTCCTGGAAGAGCCCAGCCGCCGGCACCGCGGCGTCGTCGTCGAACACACGGTGGTCGCCGGCCGGCCCCGGCACGAACTGCTCGAACGCAGCGTCAGCGCGCAGCTCGTCGTCCTGGGCCGGCGTGGCCGCGGAGGTTTCCCCGGGTTGCTGCTCGGCTCCACCGCCGAGGCGCTCGTGCACCACGCCGCCTGCCCGGTGCTGGTCACCCACGCCGGCGGGTGAGCTCGAAGTCCCTCGGCAGCCGCCGGCTCACCGCGGAGGGCGGGCCTGCCCGCGACCTCGTTCGCGTACTCCTCGAGCACTCGCCGCCGCTTGACCTCCAGCGTCCACGGCAGCTCGTCCCCGACGGAGAACTCCGGGTTCCACCCGCGGAACCGCTTGAGGGCTTTCGCCTCTTTCCGCGTCCCGCGGCCGGCGGTTTGGCTGGGCGTGGGACCCGCGACGAGATGTGCGCCCGATGCAGACCGTGGACACCGGTGACCTGGCGCTCGACGCCTACCGCACCGTCGCGCCGGAATGGATCCTCGACTCCCTCGTCGCGGTGGCGAACCGCTTGCGCGGCGCGCGCGTGCTCCACCTGAGCGCCACGCCCTACGGCGGCGGGGTGGCGGA
>NZ_JBITBT010000094.1:0-1459 GCF_044452505.1 Amycolatopsis sp. NPDC051903
TGGATCCTCGACTCCCTCGTCGCGGTGGCGAACCGCTTGCGCGGCGCGCGCGTGCTCCACCTGAGCGCCACGCCCTACGGCGGCGGGGTGGCGGAACTCCTCCGCTCGGTCGTCCCGCTCTACAACGACCTCGGCCTGCACACCCAGTGGCGGATCATCAACGGCGATCCCGCCTTCTTCGCCGCCACCAAGAAGCTCCACAACGGACTGCAAGGCGCGCCGGATCCGCTGACCGCCACCGAACGAGCCGGCTACGAAGAAACCACCCGGCGCAACGCCGCCGGCCTCGGCGAGGATCCCGACTTCGCGTCGTTCGACTTCGTCTTCGTCCACGACCCGCAACCGGCTGCCCTGCGCTCGTTCGTGACCGGCTCGCGGGCCCACTGGATCTGGCGCTGCCACATCGACACCTCGCAGCCGCACCCCGAAACGTGGGGCTACCTGGAGAAGTTCATCGCCCCCTACGACGCGACCGTGTTCACGCTCGCCGAGTTCGTCCCGCCCTCGCTCTCCGGTGCCCGCGTCGACGTCATCCCGCCGGCGATCGACCCGCTGAGCCCGAAGAACATGTCGCTCGACGAACGCACCGCGCACGCGGTCCTGAACTGGATCGGCATCGAGCCCGCCCAGCCGCTCATCACCCAGGTCTCCCGGTTCGACCCGTGGAAGGACCCACTCGGCGTGATCGAGGCGTACCGGCTGGTCCGCGACGAAGTACCGAACCTGCAGCTCGCCCTCGTCGGTTCCATGGCGCTCGACGACCCGGAAGCCTGGGAGGTCTACCGCACGATCAGCGACGCGACCCGCGCCGACAGCGGCGTCCACGTGTTCACGAACTTCACCGGCGTCGGCAACATCGAAGTCAACGCCTTCCAGCGCACGTCCGCCGTCATGGTGCAGAAGTCCATCCGCGAAGGGTTCGGCCTGGTCATCTCCGAAGCCTTGTGGAAGAGCACACCCGTCGTGGCGGGCCGGGCCGGCGGGATCCCCCTGCAAGTCGCCGACGACTCGGGCGGAGTGCTGGTCGACTCCACCCAGAGCTGCGCCAAGGCGCTGGCCGAACTGCTGACCGACCACGCGCGATCGGCCGCACTGGCCGCCGCCGGCCACGAACGGGTCCGCCGCCACTTCCTCGTCCCCCGCCTCGTGCTCGACGAGCTGACCCTGCTCGACGGCCTCGCACACGGAGACCAGCCCGGTGCCTTGATGACCCGCGGCGGTAACCGGGACCCCTTCTGCGGACTGTCCACGACCCCCGGCGACGAATCCTTCACCGCACTCCGCGACGGCGTGCTCCACCGGTTCTGCTCGCAGTCGTGCCGCACCGCGTACCTCGGCTCCAGGAGGACGAACCGATGACCGTGAAACCGTGGCACGGCGGCGAACTCCGCCGCAACACCGAAACACACGGATGGTCGATCCTGGCCGCCGGCCGGGCGACCCGGCCACACGTACCGAC
>NZ_JBITBT010000095.1:0-1447 GCF_044452505.1 Amycolatopsis sp. NPDC051903
TGTCCTACCTTCTTTGTTGGGTCTGAACTGGTCATTCGTAGGATCGGTGGGCCCTGGGGCTCCGGGTATGGCTTGCATGGCGTCGCCGTTGGCAAGGCTGAAAGGACTTGGCCGCCCGGTCCCTCGCGACGACTCGACCGCTCATGGGGATACGCGTTGATCGCTGTGTAGGACATCGTCGGCGTGGTCGTCTGTGGGTGAACTGTTCTCGTGAGTGATGGAGGTGGTCGTGCCCCGAATCTGGGCCGGCGTGGACATCGGCAAGGAACACCACCACTGCGTGGTGATCAACGACGACGGAGAACGGCTGTTGTCCCGGCGAGTCCAGAACGACGAAACTGAACTGCTGAACCTGATCGCCGACGTCGCGGCCGTCGACACCGACGTGCTGTGGGCAATCGACCTGAACACCGGCGGTGCCGCGCTGCTGATCGGCCTGCTGGTCAACCACGGTCAAGAACTGGTCTACATCACCGGGTTGAAGGTCCACCGCGCCGCCGGAACCTACCGAGGCGAGGGCAAGACCGACGAGAAGGACGCGTTCGTCATCGCCGATCAGGCCCGCGTCCGCCGCGACCTCGGCCCGCTGCGGGCCGGGGACGAACTCGCGGTTGACCTGCGGACCCTGACCAACCGGCGCACCGACCTGGTCTGCGACCGCACCCGGGCGATCAACCGGATCCGCCACCAGCTGCTGGAGTACTTCCCCGCGCTGGAACGCAGCCTCGAGTTGTCCCGCAAAGGACACCTGGTGCTGCTGACCGGCTACCAAACCCCGGACGCGATCCGGCGTCTGGGCGAGCAACGCCTGATCCACTGGCTGCACAACCGCAAGGTCCGCAAAGCCGACACGGTCGCCCACGCGGCGATCGAAGCCGCCGCCGCGCAACACACCACGCTGCCCGGGCAGAAACTCGCTGCCGCGATGGTCGAACGGCCGGCCAAGGGGGTGATCGCCCTCAACACGGAAATCGCCGAGATCGACGCGATGATCGAGGAGCGATTTCGCCGGCACCGCTACGCCGACGTGATCCTCACCCTGCCCGGGTTCGGCCCGACCCTCGCCGCGGAATTCCTCGCCGCTACCGGCGGGGACATCGCCGCGTTCGGCTCGGTCGACCGTCTCGCCGGCTACGCCGGGCTGGCTCCGGTTCCCCGCGACTCCGGCCGGATCCGCGGCAACCTCAGGCGGCCTCGCCGCTACCACCGCGGTTTGCTGCGGGCCTGTTACCTCGCCGCCTCGGCCAGCCTGCCCGGCTGCCCGATTTCCAAGGCCTACTACCAGCGCAAACGCGCCGAAGGCAAACGACATGAACAAGCGCTGCTCTGCCTCGCCCGCCGACGCCTGAACGTCCTGTGGGCCATGCTCCGCGACAACGCCAACTACCACGCCTCACCCCCGATCCCAGCAGCAGCGTGACTTGACAATCCCCATTGGGAAGTCCTT
>NZ_JBITBT010000096.1:0-1435 GCF_044452505.1 Amycolatopsis sp. NPDC051903
GGGCGAGCGCGAGGGCGAGGCTCCCGTCAGGGCTGCCCGTCGTGTCGATGGCGAAGGAGCCGGGCCAGGGGTCGAACTCGTGCGCCATCGCCGTGGCGACTTCCGGGCCGGCGTCGGAATACGAGCCCGTGCGGGTGGCGAGTCGTTGTTCGCGCACCGCATCCGGTGCGGTGCACCGCAAGGCGATCAGCCGGGTGCTGGTGGCCGCGGCCACTGCGGCGATCTTCGCCCGTTGATCCGCTGAGGTCCAGGACGCGTCGAGCACCACGCTTTCACCCACGGGCGCCAGCTCCGCCGACCGCCGGGCGAGTTCGTCGTACGTCCGGGCGGTCCACTCCGGCGTGTAGATCCCGTGCCGGTACCCAGCGGGACGGTGTTCGTCGGGACTGATGCCGGCGAGCTCCTTGCGCACCCGGTCGCTCTGCAGCAGGCTCGCGCCGAGGGCGTCGGCCAGCGCACCGGCCACTGTGGACTTTCCCGAGGCGGGAAGGCCGCCCACCAGGACGATCCGGACCTCGCCGGCTTCGAGGTGCTGCCGGGTCAGCTCCGCGTACTCGCGGGCGAGTTCGGCGGCGGCGGGATCGCCCTGTGCGTGGCGCAGACAGGCGACCTTGGCCCGGACGAATGCGCGGTAGGCCAGGTAGTGGTGGCGCAGGGCCGCGGGAGCGGCGTCGCCGGAGAACTCCGCGTATCGCGCGAGCAGCTCGGTGGCGAGCTCCGGCGCGCCGAGCCGGTCGAGGTCCATGGCGAGGAACGCCACGTCGTCGAGGCCGTCGACGTGGCGGAGGTGGTCGTCGAACTCGAGGCAGTCCAGCACGCGTGGGCCGTCGTCGAGGCAGAAGACGTCGTCGGCGATGAGGTCGCCGTGCCCGTCGAGCACGCGGTGCTGGGCGATCCGGCGGCTGAACAGCGGTTCCCGGCCGCCCATGAACTCTTCCACGCGGCGTTCGATCTCGGCGGCGACGGCGGTGTCCACCACCACGCCGTGGAACGGCCGCACCTGGGCGAAGCTCGCCCGCCAGCGCGCCAGGACCGCGTCGCGGGTGCCGTCTGCCGCGATCAGCAGGCTCCGGTCGGCCGCGGCGTGGAAGACGGCGAGCTCCCGGGCGAGCGTGCGAACCGCCGGCAGGAGCGGTTCACCGCGGCGCACGAGCGTGGAGAGCCGGCGTTCGTCGGGCATGCGGCGCATCACGACCAGGTGGTCGCGGCCTTCGGGTCCGTCGACCTCCGCGACGCCGAGGTAGACGTCGGGGGAGAGCCGCCGGTTCAGCTCGACTTCCCGCCGGCACACCCGTTCGCGCGTCGCAGGCGAGGTGAAGTCGAGGAACCCGAGGTCGACCGGCTTCTTCAGTTTGTACGCACGGTCACCGACCAGGAAGACCACACCGCTGTGCGTTTCCCGGACCGCTGCCCACGGTGTCGTGTCGGCCATGGG
>NZ_JBITBT010000097.1:0-1308 GCF_044452505.1 Amycolatopsis sp. NPDC051903
CACCGGTGAGGCGGACCTGGCGGCCGTTGCCAAGCTGCTGCACATCGCGGCGGAGAAGTTCCAGCGCGACAGTGCCTACCAGCGCGAGCTGTCGTTGTGGACGATCCGGGACGAGCCGGCTCACCGCCACGGCGTCGGCATTCCCGCCGGTCGCATCCCGGCGGGCGCGGTGCCGTGGGCGGGGCTGGTCCGCCACGCGACGGAGGTACCGCACTGGACCGAAATCGAGGAGCGCCTGGCGGTCGGTGTGCTGCTCGTCCTCGTCACGCTCGGCGACACCCGCCGGGACCACCTGCGGGCCGGGTACGCCTTGGAACGCGCGTGGCTCACCGCTGTCGACCTCGGCCTGGCGGGGGCTGTGCTGACCCAGCCCCTGCACGTCGACGCGGTGCGCACGAAACTCGCCGAAGATCTCGCGCTGATCGGAGTCCCGCAGGCGCTCATGCGGATCGGGCACAGCGCGGCCCCGGAACCGCCGCGGGTGCGGCGAGCGGTCGAAGAGCTCGTGCACCACGCCGAGGCTTGACTGCTCAGCTCGGTTCGTGCGCGACCTTGACCCCGCCGAGCAGGGCGGTGGCGTTGACCTTCAGGACGGGAGCATCGTCCGGCGGAGCCGCGTCGTCAGCGGTTTTGTCTTCGTAACCCCCGAGGATCGGCAGTCCACCGATCTGGACGCGCCAGTCTTCGGGCACCAGCACGTCGACGCCGCCGCAGAAGGCGAACGCGTCGACGGTCGCCTGGTCGTCGATGTGGGCGTGGCGCAGATCGAGAGCGGAGCCGCCGAGAACCGCGGAGACGTCGGCGTGGGTGAAGTGCTCAGACCGGTCCACGGTCCTGGCCCCGCCGAGCAGCGCCAGTGACTCGGTGCGCGGCTGCGGCCGGGTTCGGCGCGGCCGGAGCCCGGCGAGGACCACCACACCCGCGACGAGCAGCAAAGCCGGCCAGAACAACGTCTTCTGGGTCCACTGCAGCTGTCCTGCGAGGAGCACGAACCCGGCGACGGTGACCAGGCTTGGGCCGAAGGAGACCCGCCGCTGCGACCACATCGCCGTGAGTCCCAGCCCGATGACCGCGACCGGCCACCACCGCCCGGCTGTGGCGCCGAACTCCGCAACGCCGGCGGTGTCCAGGAGTCCCAGTACGCCCAGAGCCACCAGAACGAGCCCGAGCCAGATGCGGACCAGCTTCACCACGACCTCCTTGTGCTGCCCGCGGTCCAGCCTTCGCCGGACACCGCCGCGTGACGAGGGCCGGACCGCCTCCATCGGCACGGCAAAAGGCCGCTCCGGAACGCCGGCCGGACGGTGC
>NZ_JBITBT010000098.1:0-1240 GCF_044452505.1 Amycolatopsis sp. NPDC051903
GCCGGCGTGCCGGTGAGGATGAGGTCGCCGGGCCGCAGCGTGATGGTGTCGCTCACCGAGGACACGAGCGTGGGCACGTCGAAGACCAGGTGCGCGGTCGTGCCGTCCTGGCGCAGCTCGTCGTTCACCCAGGTGCGCAGCCGGAACCGGTCGGGGGCCGGCGCCTCGTCGGCGGTGAGCAGCCACGGCCCCGTCGGGCAGAAGGTGTCGGCGCCTTTTCCCCGCATGATCTGCAGGTAGGCGGGGCTCTTGTGCAGTTCCGCGCTGAACACGTCGCGCGCCGTCACGTCGTTGGCGATCAGGTACCCGGCGACGTGCGCCATCGCCTGCTCCTTCGGAATGCGCCGGCCGCCGCGGCCGATCACGACGGTGAGCTCGCACTCGTAGTCGAGTTCGGCCGACTCCACCGGCCGGACCACCGGATCGCAGGGGCCGCCGAGCGCGGTGATCGGTTTGGTGAAAAGCACCGGAACGTCGGGGAACTGCCCGGCCGGGCCGACGATCTCGGTGACGTGCTCCCGGTAGTTCGCGCCGACGGCCACGATGGTGCCGGGGTGCGGCACGGGCGGGCCGAGCCGGACGTCGGCCCGTGACACCGTCCCCACCAGGTCGGTGAGCGACGGCGTCAGCTCGGGCAGCCGGGCCAGGATGGCGTTCATGTCACCGGGTACCCCGGGCACCTCGTCGAGCGGGACGATCCGATCGTCGGCGGTGAGGACGCCCGGTCGCTCACCGCCGGCGGCGCCGAAGCTGACCAGCCTCATGACGTGACCTCCTTTCAGCGCGTTCGCCGGGTCAGCTCTTCGAACGACGCACCCGCGCGCAGCCGCGCGTTCATCTCGTCCGGGTCGAAGTCGATGCCTCGTGGGTTGTCCCGGTAGATCGGCCCGGCGAGGAAGGCGTCGGCCTCTTCGACGGTTGCGAAGACGTCGACTTGCAGCTCGATGTGGTTGCCGTCCGGGTCGGCGTAGTACATCGAGATGGTCGGTCCGTGGTTCACCGTCCACAACGGAATGATGGCCTCGGCCTTCAGGCGTTCGTAGTTGTCGAACAGCGCTTCCAGGCTGTCGTAGGTGAAGGAGAAGTGTTGCAGGCCCACCACCGCGTTCTGCGGGACCGCGTACTCGTCGAGCGAAACGAGGCCGATGCGGTGGTGTTCGTCGTCGTAGGCCAGGAACGCCAGGCTGCCGTTGTCGTACGCGGGTTTGGCGCCCAGCACGAGGCAGTACCAGTCGCGCAT
>NZ_JBITBT010000099.1:0-1145 GCF_044452505.1 Amycolatopsis sp. NPDC051903
TCGTTAGTAGTGTTCGCCACCGACTCGTTCGCAGACCAAGCAATACTCAGCTCGTCAGCGCACCAACTCTGGGCGATCAAGTATGGATCGGGTATGAGAAATGACCCTCGCTACACGCCTTCCGACGTGTTCGAGACGTTCCCGCGTCCCGCGCCCATCGACCGACTCGGGGCCGTCGGTCGCATCCTGGATGTGGAGCGTCGCAATGTGATGCTTCGCCGCAATCTTGGTCTGACGAAGCTCTACAACTTCATTAACGACCCCGCGATCCGTGGAGACACAGACATCACCCGACTGCGCGAGACTCACGTCGAGCTCGACCGCGAAGTCATGGACGCCTACGGCTGGTCCGACCTCGAACTCGATCACGGCTTTCACACCTACCGTCAGATGATCCGCTGGAGCGTCAGCCCCGCCGCTCGGGTTGAGATCTTCGATCGGCTACTGGAGGAAGCTCACCGACGCGTCGAGGAGAACAAGTACAACACCCGCCCGTCTGCGTCAGGAGGCGAGATTCCGAAGGAGCAAGGAGCCTTGTTCACCTGACTCGAACCTCACGCCGACCGCGGTCTCTGGGCTCGACACACGGACAACTGGACCAGTCAGCTAAAGAGTGTCCCATCCTCCTTGGGAATCTCACTGGCAAGTGCTGCGAGATTCCCGTGCTGGTTGCTTTTGCTTCGGCTGTTGTTTTCTTCTAGGAGGCGATCCAAGATCTCAACGCGCGCGACAGGGCTCACCGTCCATCGCTCCATCTGGCGGTAGGTGTGGAAACCATGATCGAGTTCGAGGTTAGACCAACCGTACGCGTCCACGGTCGCATCATCGACCTCGATGTGAATCTCACGTAGCCGATCAACATCTCTATCGCCCTGAACAGACAGGTCATTGACCAGGTTATAAACGGTAGTCAGGCCAAGGCTGCGCCGCAGCATGATCTCCCTCCGCTCGTTGTCCAGGGCACGCCCAGCGGCATCGAGGCGGCCTGTCGCCTTCGGAAGCGGCAACGTCTCGAAACAAACCTGTGGTGTATAGGTCGGATCAATGCGCATCGTGGTGCCGTACTTGATTGCCCACGATTGATGCACACTCGATGACAGAACTGCTTGGTCTGCGAACGAGTCGGTGGCGAACACTACCAACTT
>NZ_JBITBT010000100.1:0-1093 GCF_044452505.1 Amycolatopsis sp. NPDC051903
CGGTGGCGGCCGGTGGTGCGACCGCTGCTGGCGGGTTGTGGTGCAACCCCGCAGAGCTTGGCGAAGGCGGCCTCGTTGCGGATGCGGTCGGCGTTGTCGCCTGCGGTCACCAGGAACTGGCCCGCGATCTCGACGCCGACACCGTGTAATGCCACGAGATCTGGCGCGGTCGCGCGAACCAGCGCTTCGATCTTCTGGTTGAGGCCCTTGATCTCCTCGTCGAGCATCTTCCAGCGGTGGGCCAGGTCGCGCAGAGAGGTCTTCACCCCGGCCATGAGCAGTCGGCCGGCCTCGCCTCGCAACGCCAGGAAGTCGTCGGTTTCCGGCCGCAGCCGCAGGCATCGGTTGACCAGGGTGCGCTTGCTCAGGGCCACCAGTTCGTCTCGCAGCGGCGAGGGCGCCCCGATCATGACGCCCCACAGGGTGTTGAACGCCTGCGTGCGGGCCTTGACCGCGCCGGCCCGGGTGACGCGCAGCATCCTGATCACCTCCACGACACCGGACTTGGCTTTCGGGGTGGCCGTCGAGGTCTGACCCAGGACCGCTCGGGCGATCTGTTCGGCATCGAGACGGTCGGACTTGCCGTCCATGCGGCGGGCCACCCGGTTCGGCCGGTTCACCTCGATGACACGCTCACCGGCCTCGGTCAGCGCCCGGGTCAAGGTCGCGCCGAAGGATCCGGTGCTCTCAACACCGATCGCCTCGACCCGTCCGTGCCTGTGCATCCAGCTGCGCAGCGCCGGGTAGCCGGCGTCGGTGGCTGGGAACTCCTGGTGGCCCAGAAAACGACCATGGTCATCAATCGCGGCGGCGTAGTGCGTGCACTTGTGCGTGTCAACGCCACCAATCACGGCGCCTGTCTCGGCTGAAGTTGTCATACTGGTGCTCGCTCCTCCGTGAGGCCAACTCTGACGGATGGGCGAACCGGCCGGGCGAAGCGACAGGTCTGTGACGGGGCTTCTGATCCAAGCTCCTATCAGGTCAGATCCGTCTGGCCGGTGCCCGCACGACGCTGCACCAGAACCAGTCGACACATCGAACGTAGGACACCATGGTCACACTTTGACCGGGGTCAGACCGGGCCCGATGCAGC
>NZ_JBITBT010000101.1:0-1040 GCF_044452505.1 Amycolatopsis sp. NPDC051903
TGTTGGCCATGGGTTTCTCCTTCGGGTGGTTCGAAAATCGGGAAGTCAGTGGGCGCCGGCGCCGTAGCCGCCGCCGACCAGTTCGGCCGCTTCGTGGGCGTCCGGGTCGCCGTGCTCCGCCAGCCATCGTTCCGCGTCGATGGCCGCGCTGCACCCCGAACCCGCCGCCGTGATCGCCTGCCGATAAGTGCGATCCACCAGGTCACCGGCCGCGAACACACCCGGCACGTTCGTGTAAGACGTACGACCCCGCGTCACCACGTAACCGTCCTCGTCCAGCTCGACCTGGCCGCGCACCAGCCCGCTGCGCGGGTCGTGCCCGATCGCCACGAAGAACCCGGTCACATCCAGCTGCTTCTCCTCACCGGTCCGGGTGTCCTTCACCGACAGGCCCGACACCTTGCCGTCCCCCTCGACACCGGTGATCTGCGAGTTCAGCTGCCACTTGATCTTGTCGTTCGCCCGGGCCCGCTCGAGCATGATCTTCGACGCCCGGAACTCGTCACGACGGTGCACGATCGTCACCGACTTCGCGAACTTCGTCAGGAACGTCGCCTCCTCCATCGCCGAGTCACCCCCACCGGCCACGGCGATGTCATGATCACGGAAGAAGAACCCGTCACACGTCGCACACGCCGACACCCCACGCCCGAGCAGATCCTGCTCACCCGGCACGTTCAAATACCGCGCCGCCGCCCCCATCGCCAGCACCACCGCACGCGCCGCGTACCGCGTACCGTTCGCAACCACGTACTTCACCTCGCCGGTCAGCTCCACCGACTCGACGTCCTCCGCCCGCAGCTCCGCACCGAAACGCTCGGCCTGCTTGCGCATCTCCTCCATCAAGTCCGGCCCCTGGATACCGTCGCGGAAGCCCGGGAAGTTCTCGACCTCCGTGGTCGTCATCAGCGCACCACCGAACTGCGTACCCTCGAACACCAACGGTTCGAGCTGCGCCCGCGCCGCGTACACCGCGGCCGTGTAACCCGCGGGACCCGACCCGACGATGATCAGGTTCCTGATTTCCTCGGCAGCCACCC
>NZ_JBITBT010000102.1:0-1005 GCF_044452505.1 Amycolatopsis sp. NPDC051903
GCGGGACCGTCGAGCGTTACAGCATGATCGGGCTGATCGAGGCGCTCGTCCGCCGCGTCGACGGGGTGGTCGAAGTCCGCTCGCGCCTGAAGGCCTACCTCGACGACCGCGACCTCCGCCCGGATGAGCCGCCCGCCGGTGGCCGGTTCGGGCGGCGGTCGATCCACCGGCCCTGACCGGCACCAGCGGATCGGCCACCGTCCCGTCCGGACGGTGGCCGATCCGCGGCGACACAGCGGTCACCAGGGCGAGGCCGATGCAGAACAACCCGGCCATGAACAGCCAGTCGGTCCACCCGGTGCCCGCCCAGGAGTGGAACGTCGAGGCGAGCGGGCCCACGGCCACGGATCCCAGGAAACCTCGCGTGGGAGAGCCGCCGTGGATCCACGCGCCCGCGGTCGTGGTCGAGTAGCGCAGTCCGAACAGCTTGTCGGCGAACGCCCAGAGAAACACGAGCCCCATGGCAATCCGCAGCAGGGCAAGAGCGCGGCCGCCGAGGGCTCGGCTCGATGCGCGTCGCCCGGGTTCACGCCGCGGGGGAACCGTGGCGTCGGAACGCTTGTCGTGCTCGGTTGTGATGGACATGATCTCTCCGTTTCGTGGTTCACCCCGAGTGTCGGGTGCAGCGGTGGATCACTCTGGCGCCGAAGGTCCTCGCTCCACGGGGTCCTTGGCAGCAGGATCGCATTAGGCCCCACCGGAACTACGCGAGTGGCCCTGCGTAGCTGACGGCGATTACCACTGCCCACAAGGTTTTCGGCCCGCGGACTTGATCCGCCTGCCGGTGCGCGAGGTCCCACCACGCCGTCGAGGCCAGCACTGCGGCGCCGGCGACGACGCTCGGCGGGGGGAGAGAGGTCGGCCCACCTACGGCGGGTCGCGCGGTCAGCGCCGGGGGAGTTCACGGCCCACCAGCTCGACGAGCTCGACGGTCCGGCACGCGTAGCCCCATTCGTTGTCGTACCAGCCGAAGACCTTGGCGGTGTGGCCGTCGGTCTTGGTGAG